>SLTB01000292.1 GCA_007130155.1 Pseudomonadales bacterium | reverse complement strand
CAGCTTCGACGCCATCGCCACGCTCGGCCTGATCGGCCGCGAGGTGCCGCGAATCGGGCTCGGCACGGCCGTGACGCCGACCTATCCGCGTCACCCGACGGCCATCGCCCAGCAGGCCATGACCACCGCCGCGGCTGCCAGCGGCCGCTTCAGCCTGGGCATTGGTTTGTCACACCGACTCGTTATCGAGGACATGTTCGGCTTCTCCTACGAGAAACCGGCCAAACACATGCGCGAGTACCTCTCGGTGCTCATGCCCTTGCTGCGCGGTGAGTCGGCGCACTTCGATGGCGAGGAGTACCACGTCCACGGCGTGAAGATGGACATCCCCGGCTCCGAGGGCATGCCTGTCCTGGTCGCCGCGCTGGGCCCGGTCATGCTGAAGATTGCCCGCGAAATGGCCGATGGCACCATCACCTGGATGGTTGGAGAGAAGACCCTGGCCGGCCACATCGCTCCGTCCATCGGTGCCGACAAGACCATCGTGGCGGGTGTGCCGATGGTGCTGACGACGAATGTCGACGACGCCAAGGCCAAGATTGACGATCAGCTCGCCATCTATGGTCAGCTCCCGAGCTACCGGGCGATGCTGGATCGGGAGGGTGCAGCGACCCCATCCGATGTTGCGCTCGTCGGCGACGAGAACGCCCTGCGCAGCGGCATCGAGCGCTACCGGGATGCGGGAGTGACCCATTTCAATGCAGCGATCACGCCCACCGAGCCGGGTGCGTTCGAACGAACGCTGGACTTCCTTTCTTCGCTGAAGGGCTGAATCCAACTCGAGATGCCCCGCCTCGATCGTTTTCTCAGCAGGACGCTGGCGATTAAGCGCAGCGACCTGCGACTGATGCTGGCGCGGGGCCGAATCGAGGTCGATGGCCATCGCGCCACTGACAGCAATCAGGTGATCCGTCCGTTCAGCGAGGTGCGCTGCGACGGCCGGATCGTCCAGGCCAGAACCGCTCACTACGTGATGCTCAACAAGCCCAAGGGCGTCGTCAGCGCCACTCGGGACGATGTGCACAGAACCGTCATCGATCTGCTGGACGCGCCCTGGAAAGACGAACTGCACATCGTCGGGCGGCTGGATCTCAACTCCACCGGCCTGATGCTCCTCACCAACGACGGGAGATGGTCGCGAGCCCTGTCGCTGCCGGAGTCGAAGCTGCCGAAGGGCTATCGCGTTTGGGTGAAGCGAACACTCACATCGGCAGACGTCGAGGTGTTCCGGCAGGGGCTCTACTTCGGATACGAGAACATCACGACCCGTCCCGCAGAGCTTAGGATACGCGGTGAGTTCGAGGCCGAAGTCTCACTGCTGGAGGGCCGCTATCACCAGATCCGACGCATGTTCGCTCATCTTGGGAACGAAGTGACGAGCATTCACCGCTTTGCGGTGGGCCCGCTGATGCTGGATGCGGCACTGGCGCCCGGACAGAGTCGGGAACTGAAGTCGACCGAGCTGAAAACGCTCGCGCCATGGACGTGAAGCACTTGCTGGCCAGCCAGTCGTCGATCCGCAATGCGACGTACCAGCGTGTCATGGCGAACTGTGATCTCTTCGTCTTGTCCTGCATTCCCTGAAGGATAAAAATAGTTCTTCAAGCCCGGATGCAAGAACAAGAACAGAGAGTCCAGGATGTCAGCAGCTCACTCTTTTGGGATATCAGGCCTTGCTGTCTGCAGGCTGATACCACGGCGACTGTTTCTGCTCGCAAGCCTCCTCTTCCTGGCATCAGCGCCTCTGGCCCAGACTTTCAGCCAGGGCAGGGTGCTGGAAAAGACATCGCTGAACATGTATCCCTCCCGGGAAGCGCCCGAGCAGCTGGACCTGGCCATAGGCACGACGGTACAGATCCTCGGCTACCGTATCGACCGTGAGCTTGCCGAATGGTGGCAGGTGGAGCTCCCCGCCAGCGGTATCACCGGCTTTGTGCCGGCTGCCGTGATGGAGGCCGTCGAAACGGTAACGCCTGTCCCTCCTGTGGAGACCTCACCTGCTGTCGGGTCCGCTGGCCGCTTTGCGCAAATGATGGGCGTTGGCACTGCCCCTGATCAGGAGAGTGCTGCGAGCGGTGGCCAGTCTGTGTTCAGCCAACTGGCCCGTTCAGGGGAAATCGAGCAGGGCCGGGAACGAACCCGCCAGCAGGAGTTGGAAGAAGAACTCAAACGCCAGGAAGAGGCGCTGCTTGCGATGGAACGTCGGGAACAGCAGCGCCTGGCCGCTGAAGAGCAACGATTGAGGCAGCGGGGGGAGGCACTGCAGCGCAACCGGAATGTGGGCAGTGGCGGATCCAGCGCTCCATCTGGCAATACCAACCTTGCCGGCAGTCTGGCAGAAACCATCCAGCAGGGCTTTCAGGATCTCACTGAACTGCGGATCAGTACCCATGAAGAAACCATGCGCAACCTTGAACTTGCCCGGCAGAACGAGGAGAACCGGCGTCGGCAGCAGGAGCAGCAGCAGCGGCAACATCAGCAGCAGCAAGATCGGCAGAACCGGCAGAGCCAGCAGATTGAACAGGAACGCCAGCGGCTGGCTCAGCAGCGTCAGCAGCGCGAGCAGGAACTGGCACGCCAGCGTGCGGCCATCGAGGCCCAGCGCAATCAGATCAGTCAGCAGCGGACGCCTGTCGCAGCCCCGGTGAGCCCGCCCGCCGCCATCAGCTTCGGCGGCAGCAGCCCGCCGGAGCAGAGCAGCCGCCCACTCAGAGGCAACCCGGGCCGCAGCGCCCCCGACTGCATTCGCATGACCCACGAAGCGGTCGATTTCCGTGACGACGCCTACCACGTCATCTTCAGCAATACCTGCGATACGCCGGTCTTCGTCATGTGGTGTGGCAATGCTCCCTACTCGCTGAACTGCGGCGAGAACTTCTCCAATTACTACGCCAGCACGGCCAATCTGCGTCCGGGCTGGCAGCATCGTGCCCTGATCCATGACCGCATCTTCTGGGGCGCCTGTGAAGGCAGCATCGGCTTTGGTCAGGTTGATTTCTTCAGCGACTATGACAATGGCGACTACAGCTGTCTGCCCACCGGCGACTATGCCCTGGCGCAGCAGGCCGCGCCCCGGCGCATCAGCCCGTACAGCCACCAGCGGCGCTAGGAGCCTGACTTCTTCAGAGGTAAGCATGAAGCAAAGGACTGTGATGAAGCGCTCCCTGGCGAGCCTGCTGCTGATCTTGATGCTCAATTCGGCCCAAGCCCAACTCTCGGCTGAAGCCCAGCGTGATCTGCTGCTGATGCAGATGGCAGAAGCTGCCATGGCCTTGGAACACGCCCATTTCCTCGACCTGCTCAGCAACTACGAAGCGGCCGGCGGAGTCGTCGAGCCCGAGATGCGCTACTATCAGGCCCTCGCCCTTGCCGAGCTGGTCGACGTTGATGAAAGGGGCGATGCCCTTCGTGCCCGTGACACCGTCGTCGAATTCATCAACAACGCGGAGGCCAACCACCCCCTCTATCGCCAGGCGCTGGAGCTTTACAGCCGTGTTCAGCCCGAAGCCGAAGCTTTGGAGCGCGCCAGGCTGGCAGAGGCGGAGGCTCTGCGTCTGCGGCAAGAGCGGCGTGCAAATCTGCTGCAGATGGCGCCACTTTATGCTGCTCTGGAAAACGGGCAGCGACTGCTGCGGTCAGAGCGCTTCTCCAGCCCGTCGCCCTGGGATGACGGCAGTTCGCCGCAGGACTTTCGGATCCTCAGCCCTTCTCTAACTGACTGGGCAACCGTGCATCGTGCTGAGGTCCATCAGGGACTGCTGCCCCTGCCCGATGGTGGCTGGTTGGCCTATGGTCAGCGTCCGGCGCCGGGGCCGGCGCCTGAAACCAGGCGCAACCGCCACCGGGCGGAGATCCTGAGCGGCCGCCATGCACCGCAAACCACGTTCTACCCGCAGGCGAGCGTCCTGCGCTTCGATGCCGACGGTCATCTGCAATCGAGTCGCTACATCGACTGGCGGCAGGTCTATGCGAAAATGTTGCAGGCCACCCAACCCGTCAGACAAAACAGGATGGGTGTTTTCGTCATTCCGGCCAACGATGGGTTGCGCGTCATCGACATTTCGCCGATCAGAGTCCGGACTGAAACACCGCTGCAAGTCGGCGACGTCATCACCCACATCGAGCGCAGGCGTGTCACACCGACCCATTCTGTGGAATCCCATCTGGAAAATTTCCGACGCAACCGCCCGCCCCGTTTTCGGGTACAGCGCAATGGCGAACGCCTGGAGCTGGACGTACCTTTCCCCGTTCGGATGAACCTCGAGGAAACAAGTGTAGGACGTATCGCAGGCTGGCCATGGCGGGTACCCGACTATCTGATGCACGCGGTTGGATTGAGGCATGACACCGTCCAGTTGACTCACCCTGAAAAAGGAGACTGGAGCAGCGAGATCGTTGCTGTCGTCCCCGGCAACGGTGACAGCTTTACGCTCTGTGCCAACATTGATGCGGGCGTTGTGACTGACGATCGTGGCAGAGTGCAGCCAGGCTCAGTCCAGGTCGGGGTCCTGCTGCGTGGCCGCTTTGACGATCACGCAAGCGCTGGCGTGGAGTTGGAAAGCATTGCCACCATCACCCATGATCATCCGGGCTCCATAGGCCGCTATATGTGGTGGTATGACAATGCGCTCATGGACTGCGTAGGCCTGCCCGACGGTGGCTTGTTGACCGTGAGCAGATCCGTACCCCTCATGCCAACGCCCCGAGGGAACCCGAGCAGAGAGGCCAACCCACAACACGTCTTCAGTCGTATCTTGAGAACCTATGACAGCCACGGCCGCTATACAGGCGGCCAATCCTTCACCGACGAGAGGCCCCGCAGAAACCCTGATCGAAGCCAAGGAGAGAACCTGCGCCCCACAGCCTATGCAGTCCATCAGCCGCACTTTCGTTTTCAGCCTTCGGCTGAAAGTGAGGGCTGGAACTGGTACTGGGGAGATCGTCTGTTCCAGGCACGGAACATGGGCGCCGATTCCTGGGGCTACCCGAGCCATAGCATCCAGCTTCAGCTCCGCGATTTCAGCTCGCCCCTCGCTGTGGTGAATTCTCCACAAGACACGGATACCCATGATGGCATCCATGAACTGGTCTTGAAGGGCAACACGCGGGTGCCGTTGCTGCCCGGCCACGCAGCTGATCGGCTCCAGCTGAAGCGGGTCCTGGAACGCAGTGACGGCACGTATCTCGTACTGCTTGCGGTTCAGTACAGTGATATCAGTCTTGGGCAGCCGGTGCCCGGTGGCGTTCTGGGAGACTATAACGGCCCGAATGTTCGGGCTTTCTTTTTTGCCCATCCGGCCGACTGGCTTTTCGGCCGCTATATGGAAAACATTCAACACCTTGCCGGCCAGGAGGACTTTCTGCTCGAGCTGAGCGCGGATGGAGAACTGCTCTGGTCCAAGCGTTTAGTGCCGGAGCAAGCGGCAGAGACGAGAATCAGCACAGGGTCCTTGAGCGGGGGAGAGTTAAGCCTTGTGGTGATGCAGGAATGGACGAATCTCGCGGTGCTTGCCGATGACTCGATTCTGGTCACCATGAAGAAGGGCGATGGGCTGAGGATTTTCGGCCCTGACCTGGAAAAGGTGCATTGACGTCATGAAGCGGTGTCGAGGATGAATCAGAGCAGTGCCTGTGACCATCCCCTTACCTTTTCGTTGTCAGACCGGGCTACTCAAAGCTACGCGGCCTTCAGCAGGAACTCCCGCTGGGCCAGATATTCCTCATAGGTCCCCGGATGATCGACGATCCTGCGGTGGGTGATCTCGACCACCCGCGTCGCCAAGGACGATACGAATTCCCGGTCGTGACTGACGAAGATGATGGTCCCTTCGAAGGTCTTCAGGGCCTTGTTCAGCGACTCGATGGCTTCCATGTCCAGGTGGTTGGTGGGCTCGTCCATGATCAGCACGTTGACGTCCATCATCATCAGCTTGCCGAACAGCAGCCGGTTCTTCTCACCACCGGAACAGACCCGGGCTTTCTTGTTGGCATCGTCTGCGGTGAACAGGAGTCGGCCGAGGATGCTGCGCACGATGAGATCGTCGTGCTTGGGTGTGCGCCACTGGGACATCCAGTCGAAGAGGGTCAGGTCGTTGTCGAACTCCGCACTGCTGTCCTGCGGGCAGTAGCCCACCTGGGCGTTCTCGGACCACTTCACCGTGCCCCGGTTCGCCTTCAGGCTTTCCGTGAGGCAGCGCAGGAATGTGGTCTTGCCGGCACCGTTCTCGCCGATGACTGCGAGTCGGGTCCCCGCCTCCAAAATCAGATCGCCACCGGTGAAGAGCGTTTCCCCATCGAAGCCATGGGACAGACCTTCGATCTCCAGGGCCTGCCGGTGCAGCTTCCTGCTCTGCTTGAAGAGAATGTGCGGCCGGACGCGACTGGATGGCTTCACCTCGTCGAGGGTGATCTTCTCCATCTTCTTGGCCCGTGAGCTGGCCTGTTTGGCCTTGGAGGCGTTGGCCGAGAAGCGGTCGACGAAGGCCTGTAGCTCGCTCAGTTCCGCACTCTTTTTCTCGTTGGAAGTCTTCAGCTGCTCCTGGATCAGGGTGGAGGCCGCCACGAAGGCCTCGTAGTTGCCCGGATAGATCCGCAGCTCGCCATAGTCGATGTCCGCCATGTGGGTGCAGACGGAGTTCAGGAAGTGGCGGTCGTGGGAGATGATGATCATGGTGCTCTTGCGCTGATTGAGCACCGTGGCCAGCCAGCTGATGGTGTGGATGTCCAGGTTGTTGGTGGGCTCGTCGAGGAGCAGCACGTCCGGATCGGCAAACAGCGCCTGGGCCAGCAGTACCCGCAGTTTGGTGCCGGGCGCCACCTGCTGCATCGAACCGAAGTGCAACGCTTCCTCGATCCCGGCTTCAAGCAGGATGTCGCCGGCACGGCTCTCAGCGCTGTAACCGTCCATCTCGGCGAAGGCCGCTTCGAGCTCCGCCACGCGCATGCCGTCTTCTTCAGACATTTCCGGCAGGCTGTAGATGCGGTCCCGTTCCTGTTTGACCTTCCACAGCTCCACGTCACCCATGATCACCGCATCGACCACGCTGTAGGCGTCGAAGGCGTATTGATCCTGGCTCAACGTACCCACCTTGCACCCAGGGGCGAAGGAGACGTTGCCAGCGGTCGGAGTGAGCTCACCGCTGATGATCTTCATCAGGGTCGATTTGCCGCAGCCGTTCGCGCCGATCAGTCCATAGCGGTTGCCGCCGTCGAACTTCGCGGAAATGTTCTCGAACAGCGGTTTGGCGCCGAACTGCATGGTGATGTTTGCGGTGGTGATCAACGGAAGTGTCCTGATGCCTGGGTAAGGGTGGGGCAAACGAACGCGGCACGGGACGGGCACCCGGCGCTGCGGGCGCGGAGTATGGCGATTCCGGGCCTTCTACTCAATGGTCAGCTGTTGCGGCCTGCCTGGATGGGGCTGCCGCCACTGTCTTCCCGGGGACCTCGATTCTCCGCGCAGGAACGCAGACTGATCAGCACAGGAGACGTCCCCCCAGCATGAGCAGCAGGCCTCAGGTGGCGAAGAGGGTGGCCATACCGCTGCCGAGTGCATACACCGTGCGCCTCACGCCAGGCGCAGGGCGACGAGAGCGCAGCAGGAGCGTGAGGACCGCCGCCGCAGCCGCGATACTCAGCAGCCAAGTCATGAGCATCAGGAGGTTGCGGGTACTCTCCTCTATGGCAACGGCACATTCCATGGTGGCCTCGGCTCCATTTCAACCCTCCGGCAGCGCGTACTCAAGTTCCGCCAGCAGATCGTCGATATCTTCCACGCCCACCGACAGCCGGATCAGTCCATCGTCGATGCCCAGGGCCTTGCGCTGCTCCGCGGGGACCGAGGCATGGGTCATGATGCCCGGATGCTCGATGAGGCTTTCCACGCCACCTAGACTCTCCGCCAGGGCGAACAGCTTGCAGCGTTCGAGCATGCGTCGCGCGGTGGTTTCGCCGCCTTGCAAAACGGCGGTGACCATGCCGCCGAAGCCGCTCATCTGGCGGTTGGCCAGGATGTGCTGTGGGTGGCTCGTCAGGCCCGGATAGATCACCTTGTCAACAGCCGGATGCTGCTCCAGCCACTGCGCCACCTTCATCGCATTGGCGCAGTGCGCCGCCATGCGCAGGCCTAAGGTCTTGATGCCGCGCAGGGCCAGGAAGCTGTCGAAGGGGCTGGCCACCGCACCGATCGAGTTCTGCAGGAAGGCGAGGCGTGCCGCAAGATCGTGCCGGTCTGCGACCACTGCGACGCCGCCGACGATGTCGGAATGGCCGCCCAAGTACTTGGTGGCAGAATGCACGACGATGTCGAAGCCGAGATCCAGTGGCCGCTGCAGGATGGGCGTGGCGAAAGTGTTGTCCATCACCGCGAGCAGGTCGTGCGCCTTCGCAAAAGCGGCAATGCGTTCGAGATCGACGATGCGCAGGAGGGGATTGGTGGGGGACTCCACCCAGATCATCCGGGTCTTCGGCGTCAGGGCGGCTTGCAGTGTGCCGTCTTCGGTGAGATCGACGAAGCTGAAATCCAGATCTGCGCTGCGCCGGCGCACCTTCTCGAACAGCCGCCAGGTGCCCCCGTAGAGATCGTCCATGGCAATGACGTGGCTGCCGGCATCGAGCAGTTCGAGCACCGTCGCCGTCGCTGCCATGCCGGAGGCGAAGGCGAAGCCCACATGGCCGTTTTCAATGTCTGCCACGCAGCGTTCATAGGCGAGACGGGTGGGATTGCCGGTGCGCGAGTACTCGTAGCCCTTGTGCTGGCCCGGGCTGGCCTGGACGTAGGTGGACGAGGCATAGATGGGCGTCATGATCGCCCCGGTACTCGGATCCGGTTCCTGGCCGGCATGAATCACGCGGGTACCGAGTCGGTGGCGTTTCTCGTTCTGGTCCTTCTTCTGGTCCATGTTCATTCCACCTTGCGGCGCAGATGATGCAGGAGATCCATGCGGGTGATCAGGCCCTCGAAGTGATCGCCGCGATTGATGATGGCCACGTGGTCGTTGGCGAACACGGTGACCAGATCGTCGACGCTGGCGTCCACCTGCAGGGTCTGCAGTCCGGTGATCATGGCTTCGCGGACGGGTCTGGCGAAGCGACCCTCGTGGCCATAGACCGTCATCAGCATGTCCGACTCGTCGAGAATGCCCACCAGACGATCACCGTCGATAACCGGAAGCTGGGAAACGTCGTAGAGCTTCATGCGACCGTAGGCATTGGCCAGTGGCTCATCTGGCCCGACCACGATGGCCTCGTGCTTGGTATGGGGATGCGCGATGAGATCCCGCAGGTCGCCGTGCTGCTCGCGTTCGAGGAAGCCCTGGTCGTGCATCCATTGATCATTGAACTGCTTCGACAGGTACTTGTTGCCGGTATCGCAGACGAAGCTCACCACGCGCCTGTTTTCGGTTTGTGCCTGACAGTACTGCAGGGCGGCAGCCAGGCAGGTGCCTGTGGATGAGCCGCCCAGAATGCCTTCGCGGTATAAAAGCTGGCGGGCGGCCAGCAGGCTCTCGCGGTCGCTGATGGTGTAGGCATGGGCGACGAGGGAAAGGTCCGCCACCGGTGGGACTTCACTGCCTCCGATGCCCTCGACCACATAGGAGCCGCCCTTGCCGTCGATGCGTCCAGTGCGGGTGTACTCAGCCAGCAGGGAGCCGGCCGGGTCGGCCAGGATCATTTCGGTGCCGGGGGATTCCCGCGCGAAGAAGCGTGACAGGCCGGTCATGGTGCCCGCGGAACCGACGCCGCAGACCAGGGCATCGATGCTTCCGTCCATCTGGGCGAGGATCTCAGGGCCTGTGCCGCGCTCGTGGGCCATCGGGTTGGCGGGGTTGGCAAACTGGTTGATGTGGTACGCCCCTGGGGTGTCTGCGGCGAACTGCGCGGCTTTGGCCTGATAGTGCTCCGGATGGCCGCCGGGGACGTCGCTGCGGGTGAGGATGACCTCCGCGCCCATGGCACGCAGGTGGTACACCTTCTCCCGGCTCATCTTGTCGGGCATCACCACCACGCAGCGGTAGCCCTTCTGCCGAGCCACCAGGGCGAGGGCCAAGCCCGTATTGCCGGCCGTGCCTTCGACAACGGTTCCGCCCGCTGCCAGTGAGCCATCCGCCTCCGCGGCCTCGATCATGGACAGCCCGATACGGTCCTTGATGGAGCCGGTGGGGTTCTGGCTTTCGAGCTTGAGGTAGAGCTCGCAGGCGCCGGTGTCCAGATGCCGTGTCCGGACCATGGGCGTGTTGCCGATCAGTTCGATTGCGTTGTCCTGAACGCGCATCGGAGCCTCCTGGCGGATGCGGTTGGTGCCGTGGTTCATTGTGCCACGGAGGGCTGGCAGGTTGGCTGGCCGTCGATCGAAGTCGCGCAGATCCGGCCGCCCGCTCCGCCCCTTTGGGAGCGGACTTGTCCGCGAAGATCTTCGCGGCTGAAGGGGCTGCGCAGGGGAAGGATGCGCTCGATGCCGATCCAGCCCACGAGGGGTGCTTCTGCAGAGGCTTCACCCTTCCGAGCGGGTACTCGACAGGGCGGCGGCAATCAGCCTCGCCTCCAGGTGCTGTCGCCAGTTCGAGGGCGATGACAACCCCATGCGGTCCAGCGCTTCGGGGTGATCAGCGGGGCGGCCCCGCAAGGCGAACTGCATGAGCGCGAGTTTGCTTTTGCTCACAGTTTTCAGCCGGGGCAGCGCCCGGACCAGTTCCTGCTCGATGGGCGTGAAATCGCTGCCGAAAGGATAGTCGGGGAAATGCTCCGGTCCCCCGCGCTCCCGCAGCTCTCTGCGCAGTCTTTCGGGTCGGTTGTTGCGCTGCTGCGGCAGCGTGAAATCGCCAGCGAGCTTGCCGGCCGACTTGGCCTTCGCCATCAGTTCGTCCTGGAAGCGGCTGTCGGTGATGGCCAGGAGGGCTTCGATGCATTCCTCGTCGCTGCGCCCACGCAGGTCGGCGACGCCATATTCAGTGACGACGATGTCGCGAAGATGACGGGGAATGGTGGTGTGGGGGTACTCCCAGACGATGTTGGAGGCGAGTTTCTCGCCGCTGCCGCGGGTGCTGCGCAGCATGAGGATGCTGCGGCCATCGTCCATGGCGTGGGCCATGGCCACGAAGTTGTACTGGCCGCCCACGCCGCTGACCACCTGATGGTCCTTCAGGCCGTCGGACACCGCGGCGCCGGTGGCTGTGACCATCATGCAGGTATTGACGAAGCGGGCATGGCGTCGCTGGGTGATGTCCAGCGCCTCCCGGCCGCCGTAGAGCTGATTGACCTTGCCCACCGAGGTCATGCGGAAACGGGGCCGTTCAGCCGCATCGAGTTCGTTCAGGAATTGGTAGAACTCCCGGCTGCCGAGGAAGAAGCCGCCGTCCATGACCGCGCCGGTACCTACCATGTCCTCCGGCAACGTGCCGGCATCGGCCTGGACTTGCAGGACTTCCTCATCGAAGACCTCCCGCTTGAGGATGCCGGCCCGGTACAGGTGCATGAAGCCGTCCATGAACATCTCGCTGGCGCCATAGAGGCCGCGCTCGAAGGGCGAGAGATCACCGATGGCCTGCGCTAAGTCACTGGGCTCAGGCAACAGGGCGCGATAGCGCTCGTTGTCCTGCTGCCGAAGAATCAGGGCATGAACCAGGGCGTCGCTCAAGGAGCCGATGCCGATCTGCAGGGTGCCGGCGTCCGCCACCAGACTGCTGGCGTGCAGGCCCACCCAGTAGTCCTGGGTGTTCACGGCCGAGCGCGGCAGAGCGAACAGGCGGTAGTTGCCGGTGGCGGGAAGCACTTCGTCGAAGAAGTCCTCGCCCACCAGGGCATCGCCGTGCATCAGCGGAAGATCCGGATGTTCCTGGGCAATGAACAGGCAGCGATGATCCCTGCGTTGGGCGAGCAGGCGCTTCAAGTCCAGGGTGACATCGGGATTGCAGGACAGGCTCAGGCAGGGGCGGCCATCCACCTCGCCCCGGGCCACCAGCTGCATCGCCACATTGACGCCCCGGTCGAGCAGGTCGCGGGCCACGTGGGTGTAGTTGCTGCTGATGTAGCGACGCTGGGCCATGGCATTGCCGAGCTGGCTGCCCGACTGCAGGTAGAATTCGCTGATGCGGATATTGTCCGGGACCTCGCGTCGGGCGAGGTCGGCGACGTAGTCCAGACGCGGATAGTCGGGCCCGTAGAAGTGCTCCAGGAACGGATTCAGGAATCGGGCCTCGACTTCGCTGCCCGCATGGGGCATGTCCAGCGACAGGGCCGTGATGATGTCGAGGCGAATGCCCGAATCCTGCTTGGCGCGGCGATAGAAGGCGTTCACCAGCGGGTTTGGCTTGCCAAGCCCCAGCGGCAGGCCCATGACCAGATGGCGGCCGAGCTGCTCTAGGGTGGACTCCACGCAGGCATCGAGAATGTCGTCGTTGGTCATGGTCGACCTTGGGTTGTTGCGATGGCGAAGACCTTAGCACGGGCCCGGCGGCTTGACGCTCGGCTGTCAATGAGGCTGATTGGTTCCAGGCGCAAGAGGTTGGGAAGAGATGGCCACCGAAATCGAACGCAAGTTCCTGCTACGCCATGACAGCTGGCGCGAAGGTGCCCAGGGCCAGCGCTATCGCCAGGGCTATCTTTCCACCGACAAGGAGCGGGTGGTGCGGGTACGGACGGTGGGCGACACCGGCTATCTGACCATCAAGGGCATCGCCCGGGGGATCAGCCGGCTGGAATTCGAATATCCCATTCCGCTGGCCGACGCCGAGAGCATGCTCGAAAGTCTCTGTCTCGGGCCGATCATCGATAAAACCCGCTACCGCATCCCCTACGGTGAGCACGTTTTCGAGGTGGATGAGTTCCACGGCGAGAACACCGGCCTGATCGTGGCTGAGGTCGAGCTCGGCAGCGAGGACGAAGGCTTCGAGCGCCCGGATTGGCTTGGTGAGGAAGTCACCGACGATTCGCGCTATGCCAACGCCGCCCTCATCGAACATCCCTTCAGCGCCTGGTAGTCCCCGGGGTGCCCGAGGTGCTGTGGCGCAGGGTCGGCGCGGCCCAGCGCGTGCTGCCGGCGTCGCCAGAGACGTCCGGCTTTGCGCTGCGGGCCCCTTGTCCCAAGGGTCCTTCCGCGCCGTGCCCTGCATCGACTCCCCGCTGGATAAGTGCCGCACCGGAAGAGTCAGGCTTCGTCCGCCGTCGCGGGCCGCTTCACCAGTTCGAGCGTGCCCGTCGAAGCCGCCGCCAGCGCCTCGACGCTTTCCTTAGAGAATGCATCCACACGAATCACGTCATACAGTGCCGCCAGCGCCTCGCCGACCGCAGCACGCTCATTGGAGCTGATCACCTCGCGCTTGATGGCCCAGTCGAGCAGCTCGTCGCGCTGATGCCCGAGCAGCAGCTCGATCTCCTGGCGGTCCGCCGTGGCCGCCTCGCGGATGGCGTCGTTGATGCGCTTGCGCGCTTCAGCGGTCTCCCGCGAAAGCGCGAGGGCATTCATGATCCGCCCCACGGAATCCTGCGGGTCATCTGCCAGGTAGACCCCATGGACCAGCCGGTCGCGCGCCGGTCCCGGCTCGACGATGCTGAGCGCGACACTTCGACCGCGCTCGTCATCGGGCTGATTGAGGCGTCTGCCCAAGGGAAACGCGATCAGTCGCAGCGGCCAGCGCAGGCCCCTGACAGGATATTGGATGATGGCGTCATGAAGCGCAGTCTGCAGGTCGTACAGTGAGCGCTCCAGGCTCCACAGAACCACCTGCCGCAGGTGCTCCGGATAACCTTCCTCATGCCATTGCTTGATCGATGCGGATGCGTAGTAAAGCGCCACGAGCGCATCCGTCATGCGCCCGCTGAAGCGCTGCCGCGCCTTCAGGCTGCCGCCGAGGGTGATCAGGCTGACGTCCGTCAGCAGCGCGAAGGCGGCTGAAAAGCGCGAGAGTTGGCGGTAGTGGCGGCTGATGCCACCGTCTGCGGGCACGCGTTCGAGCCGTCCGCCGGACACCCCGAGCAGCAGCGCACGCAGCAGGTTGCGGCTGCTGTGTGCGATGTGCGGGAAGAATACCGCATCGAATCGCCTCACGGCCTGGTCCTGATCGTCCATCCCGGCGGCTTCGATTTCTTCAACGATGTAGGGATGGCAGCGGATCGCGCCCTGGCCGAAGACCATCAGGCTGCGGGTCAGGATGTTCGCACCTTCCACCGTGATGGCGATGGGGATGGCCTGATAGACACGGGCGAGGAAATTGCGCGGCCCACGAATGACGGCGCGGCCGGCGACCACGTCCATGGCGCGGGTCACCACGGTGCGCATGAGATCGGTATTGCGGTACTTCAGCAGTGCCGAAGGTACCGAGGGCTTGCCGCCGCGATCCACCATGCCGGCGGTGAAGATCCTGGCCGCGTCCATCATCCAGGTGTAGCCGGCCATGGGTTCCAGCGCCTCCTGAACGCCTTCGAAGTTGCTGATGGAGCGTCTGAACTGTTCACGGACCTCGGCGTAGGCGCCGGTAGTCAGGCAGGCCATCTTCGCGCCGCTCACCCCCAGGGCCGGCAGAGAAATCGAGCGGCCGATGGACAGCCGCTCCAGCAGCATCTTCCATCCTTCGCCGATCATGTCTTCGCCGCCGATCACCTGCTCCATGGGAATGAACACGTCCTCGCCCCAGGTGGGTCCGTTCATGAACACGGTGTTCATGGGCATGTGACGCGGGCCGCGATTTACGCCAGGGGTGTCCGACGGCACCATGACTGCGGTGACGCCGAGTTCACGACCACGGCCGAGCAGGTCGTCGGGGTCGAATACCTTGATGGCCAGTCCGATCAGGGTGGCCACCGGCGCGAGGGTGATGTAGCGCTTGTTCCAGGTCACCTTCAGGCCGAGCACCTCCTCGCCGTTCCAGTGGCCGTGGCAGACCACTCCGCTGTCGGGAATGGCGCCGGCATCGGAACCCGCCACCGGTGAGGTCAGGGCAAAGCAGGGGATCTCCTCGCCCCGCGCCAAGCGCGGCAGGTAGTGCGCCTTCTGGGCATCGGTGCCGTAGGCCGCGAGCAGTTCGCCCGGCCCCAAGGAGTTCGGCACCATGACCGTGACCGCCAGCGAGACGCCGCGCGAGGCGCACTTCATGACGATCTCCGAGTGCGCCAGATGGGAAAAGCCCAGGCCGCCGTACTTCTGTTCGATCACCAGCCCGAAGAAGCCCTGCTGGCGCATGTAGTCCCAGGCTTCTGCCGGCAGGTCATAGCCTTCGTTGGTGACCGACCATTCGTCGATCATGGCGCAGAGCTTGTTCACCGGGCCGTCCAGGAAGGCCTGTTCGCGGGTGCTGAGCCTCGGGTGTTCCGTCGCCAACAGGCGCTGCCAGTCCGGCTTGCCGGAGAACAGCTCCCCGTCCCAGTCCACGGTGCCGGCCTCCAGCGCCTGCTGCTCGGTTGCCGACAGCGCCGGCAGCATGCCGCGGACGAAGGCCAGCAGTCGTCTGCTGAGCAGCGAACGGCGCAGGGGTGATGGCCACATGATCAGGAGCACGGCGGCGAGCGCCAATGCGCCGAACAGCACGCTCGCCCAATGCCAGCCATCCAGCCACATGCCTGCCACTGCGGCGAGGGCCAGCCATCCGGTGGCGGGCAGTCGGGAGACGTGCAGATAGATCAGCACCAGGGTGGTCAGCAGCAGCAGCGCGAGGCTCATGGCGGTCTCCTTCGATGGTGTGCCCGTGCGTACCCCAGCATGGTAGGGGGCGGAACCCAGCACAATGGCGAGGCTCGCTCGCGCGCCGTCTTCCTGCGCGGCGCTTCTTCGTTCGATAGCGCACGGTTTGCGCTCAGCCCTGCGTGCCAGAATCGCCATACAGTGAGTAGTGAATGGAAAGCGTGATAACTGCATGGTTGAGCATGAAGGGACTTGTGATCGGTGCGGCAATGCTTGCAACTGCCGGTTGGGCAGCCGTAGCGGGCACCGCCGGAATTGCCGACAGCTCGAGGACCGGCTCGGTCCACGACGTGCGATTCGAAGAGCGGATGTCACCGGGTAGCCTGCAGGTTCGGGTCGGCGATGAAGTCCGCTGGATCAATCAGCGGAGCACGCCGGTTCGGCTGCAGTTTCTGGAAGATGCGCTGGGGTATGTGGTTTGCCAGTCTGGTTTTTCTAGCCTGCTCCGCAGGCAGCAGGATTCGGCTACGATCAAGCCCAACCAGAGTGCGAGTCTCTGTTTCGGGAAGGCCGATACCATACGGTACAACGCCCGATTGGATTCCCCGGTGGCGGGCGGTCAGATGATCGAGTCGGGGACGATTCGCGCCATGCAATAGGGCGCTCATGGAGAAGAAGCCGCGGGGCAAGGGCGGCGGCCTGCGCGGTTGTTGCTGAGACGACATTTGGACCGGTTCCGGCCCTCGGTCGGCTGCCGTTAGCGGCGCTGGGTCGATCACCACCCGGGTCCACACCATCGGGGGCGGCTTGAGGTAAGCTCGGGGTCATGTTCGCTGAACTGTATCAAAAGCTTCTCGAGGCCCTGCGTTACTGGTTGGGCATTCTCGCTTCCGCATCGAAGAACTGGCTTGACAGCCAGGCATTCATCTACGCGGCTGCACTGGCCTTTTTCACCGTATTCTCCATCGCTCCGATCATGGTGGTCGTCGTCACCGTAGTGGGCTTCGTCCTCGGTGAGCGGGCGGCGCGTGGAGAGCTGCTCGAGCAACTCGAGGGCGTCCTCGGGACGGAAGCTGCGGAGATGGTCGAAATAGCGGTCATCAACTCGCAGATCGACCAGAGCGGCATCTGGCCGGCCCTGATCGGGATCATCGCCACGGTGGTCGGTGCGACCACCGTGTTCGCGCAGTTGCAGCAGTCCCTGAATCAGATCTGGGATGTGGTGCCACGCCCGTCCCGGAACGGCATGTGGCTCTTAATCAAGGCGCGGGTGCTGTCGCTGAGCATGGTTCTCGCCATTGGTTTTGTACTGCTGGTGTCGCTGCTGTTGTCCGTCGTGCTGCGGAGCATCATGGCGTTTGCCGATCAGTGGCTGCCGGTACCCGCTTCGGCGGCCGTCGCGCTGGAGCTGACGGTGTCCCTCGGTGTGGTGACGTTCCTGCTTGCCGCCATGTTCAAGATCCTGCCTGACGTGCAGCTGACCTGGCGTGACGTCATCGTCGGTGCGCTGGTCACCGCCATCCTGTTCACCCTTGGGCGCTCCCTGATTGCGCTCTACCTCGCCAACACGGCGACCGCTTCCACTTATGGTGCGGCCGGGTCCCTGGCCGTGCTGCTGCTATGGGTCAATTATTCCTCGCTGATCCTGCTTTTCGGCGCTGCGTTCACCCGGGCTCACCTGGAGGCCAGGGGGCTGCCCCTGCGGCCTGCACGGGGTGCGATATGCGTCCATCGGGAACTGGTCGAAGAGCCGTACACGTCCACAGGCGGGTAATGGAGCGCCTCCTGTGAGCTCAGGCGGTGGCCCAGACATCCAGCCGATAGCGGCCTTCCTGGCGCAGGGTTTCCAGCCAGGCATCCGCCGCGGCGGCGTCGGTGTCGTTGACTTCGGCGTACAGTGTCGCCAAGGACCGCTTCACGTCCGGCTCCATGTGGCTGCCGTCACCACAGACGTAGACCACGGCACCCGCTTCGAGTAACGACCACACGCGGTCGCGCTCGCGGCGCAGAAGATCCTGGACGTAAATCCGCTGACCGTCGGCACGGGAAAAGGCTGTGAGCAGATCGGTCAGGCCGTCCCCAGCCGCGGCCTCGAGTTCGTCGCGGTAGAGGTAGTCCTGGTCGGGATGCCGGCAGCCGAACAGCAGCAGCGCCGACCCTAAGGTCTCGCCCTGATCCCGCAGCGCCGCCCGCTGCTGCAGGAAACCGCGGAACGGCGCCAGGCCGGTCCCGGGACCGATCATGATCATGGGCGTCGACGGCTGCTCGGGAAGTCTGAAGCCGGTGCGATTCTCGCGCACGGCTGCGTGGACCTCGTCATGGGGCCGGAGCCCGGCCAAGTAGCTGGAGCAGACGCCGTGGTAGTCACCGAGCCCCGAGCGGTCCGGCCCGGCCACCACGCCGACGGTGATACTGAGGTGCCCGGGCATTGCCAGCGGCGACGAGGAGATCGAGTAGTAGCGCGGTGCCATCCACGGGATCATCTCCAGGAAGACGTTGAAGGGCAGCTCTGCGGCCGGGCACAGCTCGAGCAGATCGAGCACCGAGCGCCGCTTGAGGAAGACTTCGGTCCGGTAGAGATCCGGCCCGGCCCCAGCTGCTGCCGCCAGGGCTTCGAGCTTCAATCGGGTGTCAGGACATGGTGTGTGTGCGGCCAGGGTGGCCACGTCCTTGCGGCTGGCCACGTTCTGCAGTTCGCCGTACACCTCAGCGAGGCGCCGCACCGAGACGGCATTGTCCCGCGGAAACGGACTGCGGCGTGCGCCGGTGGCGGTGATGCGAATGTGGTCGGCATCGTCGAAGCCGAAGTGGTTCATGGCCCGCCGGACCGTTTCCTTATGATTGCGCGGCACCACACAGAGGTGGTCTCCGGGCTGGTACGTCACGCCTTCCAGCAGCGCAATCTCCAGGTGACGGGTCGAGCGTCCGGAGGCCTCCACCTGCTGCAGTTCCCGATTCACCGTGACGGTCATGGGTTCCGCGCCGGTGTGACTCGCCACCGGGTGCACGGCGACCCGTTCGACCCGCTGCATCTCGAACAGCGGTTCGCTGTGCAGCGGCGTAGTGAAGTCCACGTCGAGATCGAGGGCCCGTCCGACGTCAGGCCACAGGTCCTCGAACCAGGCGCGGAACTGACTGTCCTGATCTTCCCGCGCATCGGCCTCACCGCGGTCGCGGATGCGCTGGCCGCCGAGAGCCGACAAGCGCTCGTCGATCAGGCGCGGCGTGGCCTGATAGGTCGCCGCCCAGTCGCGATTGCCACAGCCGAGCACCGCAAATCGGACACCTTCGGCCGCGCCGTCCGCCGCCTCCTGCAACCAGCTGACGAAGCGGCTGGCGTTGTCTGGCGGGATGCCGTTGTAGGAGGCGCAGGCGATCACGAGCGCGCCGTCGGTGGGCAGGCGTTCAGTGAACTCGTCGAGTTCGGCCAGGCGGGTATCGAAGCCGTTGAGCTGTCCCCACTGAGCGATCTCGCGGGCGAAGGCCTCCGTCGATCCCAGGTTCGATCCGAACAGCACGTAGAGCCGACCGCCGTGGGCCGGGCGGGCTGTGGCGGCTTCCTGTTTTGCGGTGGCGGCGGCCTGCTCCGGGTCCGGTCGGGTTGCCGGAACGCCCAGGTTGGCGAGGCGCTCACTGCCGGGACGTGGTCGGACCCGCAGCTTGAAGCCATCCGGCTTGATGGACAGGGATTCCTTGACGCGAAGCGGGTAACCGCCGTGATCAATGAGTTCGAAGCGCTGCAGGATCATGGCCAGCAGTAGTATGGCTTCCTGCATGGCGAACTGCCGGCCGATGCAGGCCCGCTGCCCGTTGCCGAAGGGCTTGTAGGCCGCAGGTGGGCGTGCAGCCTCGGCTTCGCGGCTGAAACGCTCCGGGTCGAAGGATTCCGGGTCATCGCCCCAGACCGTTGGATCGCGATGCAGCGACAGCGCCAGGACGGTGATGAAGGTGTTGGCCGGCAGCAGGTAGCGCCCGCCTATGACCTTGTCTTCGAAGGGATAGAGACTGAAGGCCGGGGCCGTGGGCCACAGCCTCAGCGACTCCAGCAGAATCGCGCGCAGGTAGTCGAGTTTTGCGAGCTGGCGCTGGTCCGGGGCGGCGACTTCCCGGCCCAGCACCCGGTCGACTTCTTCGTAGGCTTTGGCGAGGACTTCGGGATGCTTCAGCAGGAATTACAGGGTAAAGGAAAGCAGGCCCGACGTGGTCTCGTGCCCGGCGATCAGGAAGGTGTTGATCTGATAGCGGATGTTCTCGTCCTAGAGCCGCTCGCCGGTCAACTTGTCGACTCCGGATAGCATATAGCCCAGCAGATCCCCGGGCGCTTGGTCATCGGCATTGCGGCGGCGCTCACGGATCATCTCGTCCACCAGCCCGTTCATGTAGGCCGCGTCCCGCTCGACCTGCGCGATTCGCCGCCGCAGGACGATGTCCTCGAAGGGCAGGCCGCGCCGCACCATGCTGGTTTCCAGGGTCCGGGTCAGGGCGTCGATGAAGGGGTGGAAGTCCTGCCGGTAGAAGGAATTGAAACGGTAGCCGAAGCCGCACAGGCCGATGGTATCCAGTGCCAGTGCGGTCATGTCGTGCACCACGTCGATGTCTTCGTCGGCGTTCAGACGCTGCCACTTCAGACAGAGCTGGGAGGCCACGTCGGTCATCATCGGCAGATAGTCGAGCATGGCCTGCTGACTGAAGGTGGGCATGAGCAGGCGGTGGGCCTTGCCCCAGTTGGGCGCCCGGGTATCGGCCGTGAACAGTCCGTCGCCGGCAATGGCCCGAACCCGCCGCAGCGGGCCGTGGACGGCCTTGTCGAAATGGGTTTCGTCGCAGAGTTCCGCCACGAGTTCGGCGCCGGACACCACCACCAGTGGTGTGCCCATCATGTCCAGCGAGAAGATGGGACCCTGTTCGCGGGCGAGCTGCATCAGGCTCTGCAGAGGCGCTGTCCGGTCGACGGTCAAAAGATTGTCGAGTATGGGTTGCCCGTCCGGACGGGGAATCGGCTGCGGCTCGCTGCGCTTACTCATGGTTGAGGCCTGCTCCATGCGTGACGCGGTGATGGCGACCACTGCGAATGACCTGAGGGTTTCCCGGGCTGTGAAGCGGAGCGGTGATGCCCCGGCGAGCCCCGGGTTCGTTTTCGCATGGCGTGACGATGAGAGCAACCCGCAGGGGGCATCCGAAGCCAACATCCATCTCATACTTCCCTGGGCGGTCGCAAAGGGACTGTGGCAACATGGCGCCCGCTCGAATCCTCCCTTCTCCCGGTGTGTCATGGCTCTCTTAAGCGTCCAGCAGCTCGAATTCGGTATCGGCAGCGAGCAGCTGCTTCTGGCAGGCGTCGACTTCGAGATCGAAGCGGGTGAACGGGTCTGCATCGTCGGCCGCAACGGCGCTGGAAAATCGACCCTGCTGAAATTGCTGGCCGGCGAGATCCCGGCGGATGAGGGCAGCATCACCCGGGATCCGACCACAGTCGTCACGCGGCTCGCCCAGGAAGTGCCGGCGGACACGGCCGGAACCGTCTATGAAGTGGTGGCGGCACCGCTGGGGGACCAGGGCCGGCTGCTGGCGGAGTACCATCGCCTCGCCGGCGATTTGTCCGCGCCGGGCAGCATGGACCGGTTGGGGGTGCTGCAGTCCCGCATCGAGTCCGGCGGCGGCTGGGATCTCGAACGCCGGGTCAGCGAAGTGGTGACCCGCCTGGAACTCCCGGGTGATGCCGATTTCGAGGCGCTGTCCGGCGGCATGAAGCGCCGCGTGCTGCTCGGCCAGGCGCTGGTGCGGGATCCGGACGTGCTGCTGCTGGACGAGCCCACCAACCACCTGGACATTGAGGCCATCGACTGGCTGGAGTCCTTCCTGCTGGGTTTTGGCGGCAGCATCGTCTTCATTACCCACGACCGCCGATTTCTGCGCGCCCTGGCGACCCGCATCGTCGAGATCGACCGCGGGGCGCTGACGAGCTGGCCCGGCGACTATGACAACTACCTCCGCCGGCGTGAGGAACGTCTCCACGCAGAGGATCTGGCCCGCGCCCACTTCGACCGCAAGCTCGCCGAAGAGGAAGTGTGGATCCGACAGGGCATCAAGGCCCGCCGGACCCGCAACGAGGGCCGGGTCCGGGCGCTGGAAAAGATGCGCAGGGAGCGCTCGGAACGCATCGAACGCCAGGGCAAGGTGAAGATGACGGTGCAGACCGCAGAGCGGTCGGGAAAACGCGTCGTGGAACTGGAACACGTGCGTTTCGGCTATCCCGACAAGCTGCTGGTGCGGGACTTCAGCACCACCATCCTGCGCGGCGACCGGGTCGGTCTGGTGGGGCCCAATGGCGCCGGCAAGACGACACTGCTGCGGCTGATGCTCGGCGATCTCACCCCGGACGCGGGCAAGGTGATTCTCGGGACCAGCCTGGAGATCGCCTATTTCGACCAGCAGAGGGCCCAGCTCGATGAGAACGCCACCGCGGCGGACAACGTGGCCGGCGGCATGGAGTTCATCGATTTCGGCGGCAAGCGCAAGCACGTGATCAGCTACCTGCAGGATTTCCTGTTCCCGCCGGACCGTGCCCGTGCGCCCATCACCCGGCTGTCCGGCGGTGAGCGCAATCGCCTGCTGCTGGCGCGGCTGTTTGCCAAGCCCTCGAACATTCTGGTGATGGACGAGCCTACCAACGATCTCGATGTCGAGACCCTGGAGCTGCTGGAAGAACTGCTGGTGGATTACCCCGGCACCCTGTTGCTCGTATCCCACGACCGGGAGTTCCTCGACAACGTGGTGACCAGCCTGCTGGTCATCGACGGCGAAGGTGGCATCGAGGAGAGCGTGGGGGGCTACAGCGAGTGGCTGCAACGGCAGACCCGACAGCGTTCCGCCGCCGCCGCGCCGACCCGCAGCCGGGAGCCGGCGCCCGAGGCCGCGCTGCCCAAGCGTCAAGTTGGCGCCAAGCTGACTTACGCCGAATCCCAGGAGCTCGAACGCCTCCCGGCCGAGATCGAAGCGCTGGAGGGCCAGATCGCCGACCTCTCGGAGCAACTCAGCGATCCCGCCCTGCATCGCGGCCCCGCAGAAGCCGTGACCAAACTGAACGCCACCCTGGCCGAAACTCAGGTGCGTCTGGACGCCGCCTATGAGCGCTGGGAGGCCTTGGACGCGCGGTCGGCTGCTGCGGGGTGAATCGCGGCCCGTGCGCCGGCACGGGTGGACGATTCCTTGGCCGGTGCTCCGCTCCACCCCGTGCACTGGCGGCTGCTGGGACCAAGGAAAGCGCTGGGCCGAAATCCGGCGCTTTTGATTTCAACGCTGCTCATCCCCGAGGCTGCGCAACAGATCCCCGTCTAAGGAGCCAGGGACTGGCGTCGATGGCGCGATGCAGAGCCACTATTGACGGGAGAAGGGGTAGGGAGAACCTTCAGCCAAGGAGTTATGCGGACGCCTCGTCAACCGGGTTATACGGACGCACCGTTAATCTGGTTGAACAGACCTCCGTTCAATAAGGATGTTAGATTCCCCGAACCGCACCACCCCAACGGCCATAGTTGACCAGGTACGGCATAGCCGTATACTCCGGTCATGCTTTCCTTCATAGAGACCGGGCTGTTCACGCGGTTGGTCCAAGAGTATCTCTCTGATGAGGAATATGCGTCTGTCCAAGCGCAACTCATCAGAGACCCTAAAGCAGGGGCGGTCATCCGGGATACCGGAGGTGTTCGAAAGATGCGGGTGGCCGCCCGCGGCAGAGGCAAGAGTGGCGGCTTTCGGGTGATCTACTATCTGAGTCAGCCCAAAGGGGTTGTCTGGATGCTAACGATCTATCCGAAGAGCGAAACGGACACGATTCCGGCTCATGTTCTTCGGCAGATTCGAGAGGAGATTGAGGGTGGCTAACGACAAGCGAGACATTGGCAAGGAGATTCTTGAAGGAATTCGCGAAATCAAACGTGGAGAGCACGGGCGCATTACAAATGTTCCGAGCGTAGGGACGATCCGTGAGAAGACGGGCTTGTCTCAGTCTAGCTTTGCTGAGCTCCTTGGAGTTTCAGTACGAACACTGCAGGACTGGGAGCAGGGGCGCCGTGCCCCGTCAGGCGCTGCCCGGACGTTGTTGCTCATTGCTGAGCGAAATCCGAAGGCGTTGCTTGACGTCGCATGAGCAGTCCGAGGCCGGAATCTAACACGTCGCTCCAGCGGACTGTCCAAAGCGTCACGACTTTTGCTTGCGCAAAAGTCGCGCCTCTTTCTCCGACCGCTGAGCTCGGACGTTACACGGCCTAGCATGCCTACTGCGACCATCAAGCTCTTCCTCGCGCAAGGCGATCCAAAGCGCCTCCGAACGGCGGAGCTCTCCAACTGGAGTGGGAAGGCCGTGGCGGGGCCGCGCAGTGAGTTCGATGAAATCCTTGCGCGGGATGAATCGCTTCAAGCGGGTGTGTACCTGCTCACGGGCATCGAGCCGGATACCGGAAAACCAGCGCTCTACGTAGGGGAAGCTGAGTGCATCAAGGACCGCGTAAAGGCGCACTTACAAAAGGACTTCTGGAACCAGATCGTCTTCTTCGTCAGCAAGGATGAGAACCTGACCAAATCCCACATCAGACATCTAGAAGGCAGGCTGCTAGATCAGGCGAAAGCCGCCAAGCGCTGCACCGTAATGAATGGTCAGAGCAGCGGTGCGAAGCTTCCTGAGTCTGATCGGGAGGATATGGAGATCTTCCTCGAAAAGATCGACCAACTCCTGCCCGTGTTGGGGGTCGAGCTTCTTGTTGCGGTTTCCAAGCAACCGGACGTCGGTCAGAAGGAAAGGACACTCCTCGTATGTGAAATCAAGGGCGTTCGCGCTAGCGGCTATGTTGTCCCCAACGGCTTTCTGGTGATCAAGGGGTCCCAGGCGGTGAATAAAGAACGCCCCTCCGTCTACAAGTGGCCTGGACCAAGGATCATGCGGCGAAAGCTGCTAGATGAAGGGGGGCTCGTGGATCGAGGTGATTATCTGCAGTTCACGGAGGACGCTGAGTTCTCCAGCCCTAGCGCAGCAGCGGCGATTATCCATGGAGGGCATGCGAATGGACTCACTGCGTGGAAGAGCCCGGATGGGCGCACGCTCAAGGAGCTCGAGTCCGTGTAACAAGCGCTTCGTTCGGATGCCGCTACGCGGCACCGAACAGGCTTGGCGTTGAGCTTCCGAGGCATGTTTCGGTTTTGGGAATGGACTGCTGCCGGGTTATCTCGTCCAGATGAGAGGCAGGGGGCTGGATGCAGCGATCAACTCCGAGCAGATCGGCAGGCTTGCTTTCCACCCCGGTCTCTT
>SLTB01000333.1 GCA_007130155.1 Pseudomonadales bacterium | reverse complement strand
GTCGAAATCTCTCCCATTATGCCGCGGCCGCTTCTGATGCCGCTCACCGGAGGCTATCGCCGGACTCCAGTGCTTCAGGTGGGGGCCGATATTTTCTGCGACACCCACGCCATCACCGAGTATGTGGAGCGGGTCCATCCGCAGCCCCCGCTGCACCCGGACAGCTCAAGCTGGGCCGTGCGCAGTCTCGCGGCCCAGGCCGACACTCAGCTGTTTCGTATCGTAGTCGCCCTGTGTTTCCAGCCCAGGGCCGCAGCGGCCACCCTGGGCACCCTCGGCGAAGGTCTGGCGCAGAAGTTCGCTGCCGACCGGGCCGAACTGGTGAAGGGGACGCAAGGGGTGTCCACCTTGGCGCCGGAAGTGGCCGAAACGGAACTGCATGACCTGCTCGGGCACCTCGAGGCCCAGTTTGCGGCGACGCGCTGGGCCTGCGGCGGCGTCCCGACGCTGGCGGACTTTGCTGTTTATCACTGTCTCTGGTTACTGGCGAATAATCCGGTGGTGGGCGAATTGCTGTTGCCCTATGCCCGGGTGCGGGAGTGGATGCAGACCGTGGCCGGATTCGGACACGGCCACCGTCTGGAAATGAGCGGGGAAGATGCCCTGGCCATCGCTCTCGATGCCGAGCCCATGGCGCTTCGCACCGTTTCTGGTCACCTGCCCGAGGGCGTGAGTCTGGGGGCGGCTGTGACAGTCACGCCAGTGGACTACGGTCTCATTCCAGTGGCCGGCACCCTCGACTATTGCACAGCCCATGCCTGCGCTGTGCTTCGGGACGATCCGCAAGCCGGCCGGCTGCGTGTGCACTTTCCACGCAGTGGATTCCGCATCGATCCAACTTGAGGCTGCTTGAGGTAACGCTTCAGCTGCCGAGCACATCGGCCCAGAGCCGGCGCTCTGCTGCGCGTGGGTCGCTCTCGACCCCTGGCGCCTGGCCTATGATCCAGGCCCAGTGGTGAACGCTGCTCCAGGGCGCCCAGGCCGCCACGGCGGCCTGCGGGTGGCCTTCCTGGGCGAAGGCGGCCCAGGCGTCCATCATCTGCTCTGAAACGCGCCAGGCTGCGGCCCCGTTGCCGGCAAAGCTTGCCATGCCCGGAGCATCCAGCGTACCGAACACGAAGGGGATCTCCAGGGCGTGACAGGCGCCGAGCCGTCCGCGCAGGGCGGGTGAGGGCCAGTTGAACAGGTAATTCCAGGTTGTCGCATGTTGCTGTTCGCGCAGGGCAGCCAGGGCCAGCAGCGGGCGACGGTAGTAGAGCTCGGTTTCCGCTGCGGCGAGTCGCTCCGACTCTCTGGCATCAGGGAGCAGACGGGCGTAACCATCGAGCAGGCGAGCGGCTGCTTCAGCGGGTTCGCTGCAGAGTGATGACAGAGCGCGGCCCAGCCGGGCCAGCGCGGTGGGCCGGTCGAGTCGCCGGCGCAGGACCAGGAAAAGACGTTGTTCGTCGCCGTTGCTGCCGACGATCAGTGGGCGATCGCGGTTCACCTCCCGGCTCTGCGCACTTTGGCCATCGGCAACGATGAGGTCACCATCGAGCATGGGCCGGAACGCGCCACGACCGGTGCTGCTGCGAATGCGCTGCCCGACCACCTGCTGGGCTGCCAGCAGGCGATCGTGGGGCAGCTTGCGCCAGGTGTGGACATCTGTGCTGCCGAGTTCGTCTGCCATGGCGGCATGGGTTTTCGCGGCAGTCTCGCGATCGCTGATCCCGCTTGCGGCGCCGGACTGAGCAATGCCAGCACGGAACAGGCTGTCGGCAGTTGGCGCGCCCATCAGCGTCAGCAGGCACATCGCTCCGGCGGACTCGCCGAATACCGTGACTCGACGTGGATCGCCACCAAAGGCTCCAATGTTGCGTTGCACCCATTGCAGCGCTGCAAGCTGGTCGCGCATGCCAGGATTGCTGCCGGCTTCGGTGTGCAGGAAACCGAAAGCGCCGAGGCGATAGTCGAAGGTCACCAGCACCACGTCGCCGCGGGCAGCGAGTCGCTCTCCGGCATGAATGGGATCGGCGCTGGCGCCATTGATGAAGCCGCCACCATAGATCCAGACCAGAACGGCCCTTTGACCCTTAATGCCCGGCGTCACCACATTGATGTGCAGACAGTCCTCGCTGGTGGCAGCTACCGGACGGCTCCCCAGGGTCTGCCCGGGCAATTGCAGCGGCCCGGGTGGTGACTGGTCTGCATTACGAACGCCGCCCCAAGGCAGCGCTGGTTGCGGCGCTGCGAAGCGCAGAGTGCCGAGGGGGGGCGCGGCATAGGGGATGCCATCGAAACGGATGACACCTGCGCTGATTCGGCCGCGCAAACGACCGCTGTCGATCTCGACCTGGACAGGCGCCGGGGTCACGAAGCGTTGATGACCTTGGGCACTGTGGCCCCTTCACGCAGCATGTCTGCCAGTGCGTCTATCCAGCCCGGGCGGGCGTTGAGGCAAGGGATGAGGGTGAAGCGCTCGCCGCCGGCAGCAAGAAAGGTTTCCCGTCCCTGCATGCCGATCTCCTCGAGGGTCTCGAGGTTGTCCGCCACGAAGGCCGGACAGACTACGGCCAGCTTTTTGATGCCTCGTGCAGGCAGACCCTCGAGCACCTGGTCGGTGTAGGGCTCGATCCACTTGGCCCGGCCGAGCCGGGACTGGAAGGACACTTCCCAGCGCTCCTGGGGCAGGCCCAGATTTTGGGCTACCAGTTCTGCCGTCACCAGAACCTGATGCTTGTAACAGAACGCGTGGGCTGGTGACTCTACTTGGCAGCAGTCAGACCGTGTCATGCAGTGGCTGCGGGTGGGGTCGGTCTTGCGCAGGTGGTACTCGGGCAGGCCGTGGTAACTGAACAGCAGGTGATCGTCTTCGGCCAGGTATTCCCGCGTCAGCGCCGCCAGTTCGGCGATATAGCCGGCATGATCGTGGAAATTGGGCAAGGGCTCGAGGGTCAGATCCAGCTTGCGGGAGGTGATGACACGCTGGGCCTCCACCAGAGAGGTCTCAGTGGTGGACATAGCATGGTGTGGATAGAGGGGCAGGAACCTTACGTGGCGTATGCCCTGCTCTGCCAGTGCTACCAGTTCGTCCTCGATGGAGGGGCTGCCGTAGCGCATCGCCCAGCGCACCGGTTCGCCCATGGCAGGTTCGAGTTTCTCCGCGAGTTCCCGGGTGTACACCTTCAGCGGCGAACCGTCTTCCATCCAGATACTGTTATAGGCCTCGCTGGTCGACTTCGGGCGTCGCGGCAGAATCAGCGCAGATACGATCAGACGGCGCAGGATCCAGGGCACATCGATGACCCGGGGATCCATCAGAAACTGGTTGAGATAGCGTCGCACGTCGGCGACGGACGGGGAGTCCGGTGAGCCGAGATTGACAAGCAGTGCCGCGCGTTCCGGCATGATGAGGAGTTCCTGTGGATGACACCCGTGAGGCTTGCGGATAGTATCCGCGTCCTTCCGTGATGTCACATTTGGGTACGAGGTGGCGCTTGGGTCGCACCCTGATCGTAGACTATGACGCTGGCAACTTGCGCAGCGTTCAGCGGGCCTGCCACGAAGTGGGCCTCGAGGCCGTGATCTCCGCCGATCCGGCGGCGCTGGCCCGTTCCGATCGGATCATCTTTCCTGGGGTCGGCCAGGCGGCCAGCGCCATGGCGACGCTGCATCGCAGCGGTCTGGCCTTGGCCCTGCAGCATGCCATTGCTGCCGGTACGCCAATTCTAGGCATCTGTCTGGGCCTGCAGATCTCGCTGACTCACTCTGAGGAAGGCGACACGCCCTGCCTCGGCTTGATCGATGGCCGCGTGCGTCGCTTTGCCCTCGATGATCCGCGGCTCAAGGTTCCCCACATGGGTTGGAACGAAGTGCGGGTCCTGCGTCCTCATCCAGTCCTTGCCGGTATCGAGCCGGGGGACGAGTTCTATTTCGTTCATGGCTACTATCCTGATCCCGCGACGACGGATGCGGTGCTGGCGGTGTCCGACTATGAGCGTGAGTTCTGCTGCGCGCTGGGTGTGGGCAATTATGTGGGTGTCCAGTTTCATACCGAGAAGAGTGGCCGGGTCGGGCTCGATCTGATCGCCCGTTTCGGCCGCTGGGATGGTCGATTCGAAGCAGGAGCGACGGGCTGATGCTCAGTAAGCGACTGATTGCCTGTCTTGACGTACGCGACGGTAAGCTCGCCAAGAGCGTGAAGTTCGTCGACACCAAGGACATCGGCGATCCGGTGGAGAAGGCCCGTGAGTACTACGAGGACGGCCTTGACGAGCTGGTTTTCTATGACATCACCGCCTCCAGCGACAAGCGGCGCATCATGCTCGACTTTGTCGAGGCGGTGGCTGCCGAAGTATTCATCCCGCTCTCGGTGGGCGGCGGTGTGCGTACGGTGGCGGATGCCACAGATCTGCGTCTGGCCGGGGCTGAGAAGATCAACGTCAACTCCGCTGCCGTGCAGCGGCCGGAGCTGATCAGTGAGTGTGCTCACGCCATCGGTGCCCAGAATGTGGTCCTGTCCATGGACATCCTGCGGGTCGCTGTCAGTGATGCCACACCCAGCGGCTATGAGATCGTCATCAACGGTGGTCGCAAGCGCATGGGGGTGGATGCCCTCGCGTGGGCAAAGCGCGGTGAGGCGCTCGGCGCCGGCGAGCTGGTGGTGAATTCCATCGATGCCGACGGTACCCGACAAGGTTACGAACTCACCCTCACTCGCATGATCTCGGATGCGGTGCGCATTCCCGTCATCGCCTCCGGTGGTGCCGGCAGGCCGGAGCACCTGCAGCAGGTGTTGACCGAAGGTCACGCGGACGCGGCGCTGGTGGCGTCCATGGTCCATTTTGGTGACTACACCTGCTCTGGCCTGAAACGCTACCTGCACGAGCAGGGCGTGAAAATGCGTATGCGTTGGTGAGCCGTGGGAGTTTGCCACGAGCCATCGTTCGTGCTGTCGCGGAAGGAAGATGCGATGGACGTGGCCGCTTTGCGGGAGCCCCCAGTGGGGGCGATCAGCGCCGTGAGGCGCTGCACGGATGCATCGCCCGCACGGCGGGCTCCCACAAGGGCATTGCACGAGCAGGGCGGAACCCTGTGCCATGGGGGCTTGAGGCCGAGCATCGCCACGCCGGAGGTCTGCATCAGGCGTCGATGCGGGCTACCATGCGCCCACGATTTTTAGAGCGAGGCGCGCCATGAAAGCCATCGACATCCAGAATGGAGAATTGGTCTGGACGGACGTGTCCGACCCGACTCCGGGCCCCGGTGAAATCCTGATCCGCAATGAAGCTACGGCCATTAATCGAGCGGATCTGGTTCAGCGTTCCGGCGGCTACCCGCCGCCTCCGGGCGCAAGCCCGATCCTGGGATTGGAGTGCGCCGGAGAGGTGATCGCTGTCGGCGATGGCGTCAAAAGCCTCGGCAAGGGTGATCGGGTCTGCGCCCTGCTGGCTGGCGGTGGTTATGCCGAACAGGTGGTGGTTCCGGCCGGCCAGGCGCGTCGCATACCCGGCAGCCTGTCGGCCGCCGAAGCGGCGTCTCTGCCGGAGGTGTATGCCACTGCCTATCTCAATCTGTTCATGGAGGCGCGCCTCGAAGTGGGTGAAAAAGTGCTCATCCATGCCGGCGCCAGCGGCGTCGGCACGGCGGGCATTCAGCTCTGCCGGGCCTTCGGCAATCCCGTCTGGGTCACTGCGGGTTCGCCATCGAAGATCGACCGCTGCATCGAACTCGGTGCCGCCGGCGGTCATGACCGTCACGCGGGAAGTTTCCGTGATCAGGTGGAGGCCTGGACCGGCGGCGCCGGGTTCGATGTCATCCTCGACCCGGTGGGTGCGGCCTATCTGGCCGACAACCTCCGGGCCATGGCCCTGGAAGGACGGCTGTTGCTTATCGGCCTGATGGGCGGCGCCAAGGCGGAACTCGAAATGGGTCTGCTGCTGATGAAGCGCCTGCGGTTGATTGGCTCCACCCTGCGCGCGCGATCAGTGGCCGCCAAGTCGGCGGTGATGGACCAGCTCGAGTCCCGAGTTTGGCCGAAGCTCGCGGATGGCAGCATCAGGCCGGTGATCGAGGCCGAGTTCCCGATCACCCGGGCTGCCGATGCCCACGCCCTGATCGCTGGCAATGATACCTTCGGCAAGGTCGTCCTCACCTTCTGATCCTGTCAGGCCGGGAGGGTGGCGATTTCCCGGCGCTGGGATTCGAGGCGATGGAGAGCGGCGGCGGATTCCTCCCGTTTGCGGTGCTCCTTGGCCACGACGTCAGCCGGCGCCTTGGCGACGAAGCTTTCGTTGCCGAGTTTCTTCTCCAGCCGCTCGATGTCACCGCGGCGGCGCTCGATTTCCTTGTCCAGGCGGGCGAGTTCGGCGTCGCGATCGATGATGCCGGCCATGGGCACGAGCACCCTGAGATCACCCACGAGCTGAATCGCTGCCGGCGGCACGTCGCTGCCTGCCGGCAGGTAGGTGATGGAATCCAGCCGGGCAAGTTGAACGAGCAACTCGTGATTGCGCTGGAGTCGGTTGCGATCAGCTTCACCACCGTCGGCTAAGAGCAGGGGGATGGCGCGTCCGGGGGGCACGTTCATCTCGCCGCGAATGTTGCGCACGCCCTGGATGATGTCCTTGACCCAGTCGACCTCGGCTTCCGCCTCGGCATCGAGGGCGCTGGGATCCGTTTCCGGGTACTGCGCCAGCATGATGCTCTTGCCCTCGCTGCCGGTGAGCGGCTGCATGCCGCGCCACAAAGCCTCGGTCAGGAACGGAATCACCGGGTGAGCGATGCGTAGGATCAGATCAAGCACCTCCAGAAGGGTGGTCCTGGCCGCAGTACGGGCGGCCGGACTGCCGCTGCGCAGCACCGGTTTGGTCAGCTCCAGATACCAGTCGCAGTACTCGTGCCATACGAAGTCGTAGAGGTGCCCGGCCATGAGATCGAAGCGGAAAGTGTCCAGAGCCAGGTGGACGTCGGCCACCAGCCGGTTCAGCCGCGAGCGGATCCAGCGATCAGCTGCGGACAGCTCCCGGGCGCCGGAAAGATCCCTGTCTTCCGTGTTCATGCGCACGTAGTTGGCGGCATTCCAGAGCTTGTTGCAGAAGTTGCGGTAGCCCTCGATGCGGTTGAGGTCGAAACGCACGTCGCGACCGGTGGAGGCCAGGGCGCAGAACGTGAAGCGCAGCGCGTCGGTGCCGAATGCCGGGATGCCGTCCGGGAAGTCGCGCCGGGTGACTTTGGCGATCTTTTTCGCCAACTGCGGCTGCATCAGGCCGCTGCTGCGTTTGGCTACCAGGGCCTCGAGGTCGATGCCGTCGATGAGGTCGATGGGATCGAGGCCATTGCCCTTGGACTTGGACATCTTCTGGCCATCGGCGTCGCGCACCAGGCCGTGGATGTAGACGGTATGAAATGGCACTTGCCCTGTGAACTTCAGCGTCATCATGATCATCCGGGCGACCCAGAAGAAGATGATGTCGTGGCCGGTGACCAGAACGTCGGTGGGATGGAAGGTGCGCAGAGCCTCGGTGTCCTCTGGCCAGCCCAAAGTGCCGAAGGTCCACAGTGCAGATGAGAACCAGGTCTCCAGCACGTCCGGGTCCTGGAACAGGGCAGCGTCGGCGTCGATGCCATGACGGGCACGGGCGTCGGCCTCGTCCCGGCCGACGCAGATGCTGCCGTCCTCGGCATACCATGCTGGAATGCGGTGACCCCACCACAGTTGGCGGCTGATGCACCAGTCCTGAATCTCGCGCATCCAGGCGAAGTAGGTGTTCTCGTACTGTTTGGGAACGAAGCGAACCTCGCCGTTTTCCACCGCTTCGATGGCGGGCCGGGCGATGTCCGCCATGGCGACGAACCACTGATCCGTCAGCCAGGGTTCGATGACGGCGCCACTGCGATCCCCGCGGGGAACCATCAGCTTGTGATCGTCCACTTTCGCCAGCAGGCCAAGCGCGTCGAGGTCGGCTACCACCTTGCCGCGGGCCTCGAAGCGATCGAGGCCGCGATAGGCCTCGGGTACTTCTTCGTTGAGCGCGGCGCTGTTGTCGAAGATGTTGATCATGGGCAGATCGTGACGCTGGCCTACCGAATAGTCATTGAAGTCGTGGGCGGGGGTGATCTTCACGCAGCCGCTGCCGAACTCTGGATCCACGTAGTCGTCAGCGATCACCGGGATGCGGCGGCCGGTCAGCGGCAGTTCCACTTCGGCGCCGATGAGTGTGGAGAAGCGCGGGTCTTCCGGATGCACCGCCACTGCGGTATCGCCGAGCATGGTCTCCGGCCGGGTGGTGGCCACCACCAGATGATCGGCGCCGTCGGCGGCGCGACGGCCGTCGGCCAGCGGATAGCGGAAATGCCACAGGTATCCCGACTCCTCCTCGTTCTGGACTTCGAGGTCGGACAGGGCGGTCTTCAGCTCCGGGTCCCAGTTGACCAGACGCTTGCCGCGGTAGATCAGCCCCTCCTCGTACAGTCTTACGAACACTTCGCGGACGGCGTTGGAGAAGCCTTCGTCCATGGTGAAACGTTCCCGGGACCAGTCCACCGATGCGCCCATGCGCCTCAGCTGTCGGGTGATCTCTCCACCGGAGCTATGCTTCCACTCCCAGACTCTCTGGACGAAGGCGTCGCGGCCGAGGCTGTTGCGGCTGGTTTGTTCCGCGGCGAGCTGGCGCTCTACCACCATTTGCGTGGCGATACCGGCGTGATCCGTGCCGACCTGCCAGAGGGTGTTGCGGCCGCGCATGCGCTGATAGCGGGTCAGGGCGTCCATCAGGGTGTCCTGGAAGGCATGGCCCATGTGCAAGCTGCCGGTCACATTCGGCGGCGGGATCATGATGCAGTAGGGCTGGCCCTGCCCTGACGGCGCGAAATAGCCGGCCGCTTCCCATTCCTGATAGAGGGCGGTCTCGAGTTCCCGCGGTTGGTAAGTCTTGTCCATGGTCAACGTGTACTTCCGTTCATCAATCGTCGTGGGGAGGCTCGTCGAGCGGTGCCTTTCGCTCATGGCGGCGCTGTGGCGGCTCTGTGAGAGTGGCTTCCGTCAGTCTTGCCAGTTCGTTGCGCAGCACGCCTAGAAGGCGGTCCTGTAATTCATCCAGGGCCTCACCGACCACCTGCTCGAGTAAGGGCGGAAGCTCGCTGGCCAGCCTGGTTCGCAAGCGCTCTCTTGCTGTTGCGCTGGCGTCCGGTGCCAATCTCGCCGTGAGGGCATCTGCCGTGCGCCGGGCAGAGGCCAGGATCGCGTTGCTTTGCTGCCGCCAGGTTTCGTCCAGCAGCCGGTCGGCAAACAGGCGGGCATCGAAGAGGTCCGTTTGCACTTCCTCGCGAGGAGGGGCGTGCTCCACCGGGGCCGTTGGCTGCGGGCGCACGACTTCCCGCAGGATCGGAATGTCGTCTTCGTCAGGGGCGCTGCTTTCGTCATCCGCATCCAGCAGATCCCGTATCGACTCCAGGTCTTCGAGCAAAGCTTCTGGTTTGGAAGGTCTGGGTTGCTCTGGCGGTTTGCTGCCGTCGTTGCTCATGTCGATTCTCGCGCCTGCCGCCGGGCGAGGTCGTGATGGTGCAACGGATAACCGCGCTCGCGATAGAAGCGATAGTTCACCCGCCCAGCGTCACGAACTTTTTCGTCCTGGCAGATGATCTCCGCCACCCTGTCGAATGCGGCAAAGCGTGCCGGTACGTCGAGCTCCAGGTTGATCAGCAGGTCATGGACAGGCAGTGCCGCCGGGTCCATCTGCGCAAGCTCCCGCTGCGCCGCCAGGACTACCGGTGCACGGTGGTCGATGCCTGGCGCGCCGAGGCGTGCATGGCCGAGGAAGGCATTGCGCGGCTCGTCCCAGAGCCGGGCTGCAAGCCGCTCGACGCCGGCATCATCCGCGACCTGAATGAGGCTGCGGTGACCCTGACGGAAGGCCTTGGCGGCCAGCCTGACTGCAAAGTGCTCGCGCGCGTCCAGGCGCAGCTCCGGCAGGACGTAGAAGTCGATCCTGGTCATGGCCGGCTCTCTCGTTTATTCATGACTAAGGGGCTCAGTTCACGTGGGAACGCAGCCACTCCACCAGCAGGCGTACAGGACGCCCGGTGGCTCCCTTCTTGGCGCCGGTCAGCCAAGCTGACCCGGCCACGTCCAGGTGCGCCCAGCGATAGTTGCGCGTGAATCTCGACAGGAAACAGGCTGCGGTGACGCTTCCGGCCTCGCGGCCACCGACGTTGGCCATGTCAGCGAAGTTGCTGCGCAACTGCTGCTGGTAATCCTCCCAAAGAGGCATGCGCCAGGCACGATCGCCGCTATTCTCGCCAGCCTGGAGTAGTTCTGTGCAGAGGGTGTCGTCATTGCTGAACAGGCCGCTGGCATGGTTGCCCAGAGCGATCACGCAGGCGCCGGTGAGGGTGGCGACGTCCACAACCGCCTGGGGCTTATAGCGTTCCGCGTAGGTCAGCGTGTCACACAGCACCATGCGTCCTTCGGCGTCGGTGTTGAGGATCTCGACGGTCTGGCCGCTCATGGTCTTGACGATGTCGCCAGGGCGACTGGCACTACCGCTGGGCATGTTTTCGGCAGCCGCCACCAGGGCGACCACGTTCAGCGGCAGGCCCAGGGCCACGACCGCCTTCATGGTGCCGAAGACGCTGGCAGCACCGCACATGTCGAACTTCATTTCGTCCATGCCTGCACCGGGCTTGATGCTGATGCCGCCGGTGTCGAAAGTGATGCCTTTGCCGACCAGCACCAGAGGCTTTGCTTTCTGGGCACCGCCCCGGTACTCCATGACGATCAGCTTGGCGGGTTGTTCCGTCCCTGCTGTCACCGACAGAAACGCGCCCATGCCGAGGTTCTGAAGTTGTTTCTCCTCAAGGACTCTCACGGTCATGCGTTTCTCGCCCTGGCCGAGCTTGCGCGCTTCGGCGGCCAGGTAGGTCGGGTGGCAGACGTTGCCGGGCAGGTTGCCGAGCGTGCGCGCTGTGGCCACGCCTTCGGCTATCGCGGCCGCATCCTTGATAGCACGATTGAGGCTGGCCCTTGCGACGCTGCTTTGATGAATATTGAAGCTGGCGAGGTCGACCTTGAGGGTCTCGCCGGGCTCGCTCAGATAGTCGTGGAAACGATAGGTCTCTTCATGGACGGCCAGTACGGCTTCAGCAGCGCACCAGCCTGGATCGCGATCAGTCACCGCTATGTCGTCTAGGCACAAGGCCGCGTCGCGGGCGCCGGTATTCACGAGGGCCGCGGCAGCAGCCCGCACGAGCTTGCGGAAGTCAGCTGCATCCATGTGCTGCTTGGCGGTCTGCACCAGCAGCAGGCGGGGTGTGCGCAGCCCGGTGGGTTCTGCCAGCAACAAGGTGCGACCGGCGCCCTTACCGAGGTCGCCACGGCTCAAGGCGCGTTCGATCTGGCCGCCGGCCAGCTCGTTGAGATGTTTGGCGGTAGCGCCGAGGGTTCGGTCAGGGCCGACAGGGAGAATCAGGCAGTCGCAACGCAGGTTTTCAGGCTTGCCACCCTTCAGCGCGTGGTCCATGGGCACTCCAGCAGCATGAGAAAGCGATCAGGAACGACCGACGCCGGCGCAGCGTGGCCACTTGGTTTCGCGCGTAAGTGTACGGCAAAAAGATCCTTCGATCCCTGTCAGGGAAGCCAGCGATCGAGAGGGGAGCCGCAAAAACCGGGCACGGTTGGCGCTACTGGGCAGCCAGGGCATGATGGCGCTGAGCCGTTCTGCTCATCCACCGGCCCCACCCCGCCTCAGTCCTTGAGTTGAGGGTCCATGTCGGCGGGCAGGGTGACGACCCGTGTCCCTGAGATGCGGTCAGGCCAGGTCTGGCGGCGGGGGTCCAGCAGCATCCAGAAATAGCCCATACCAAGCAGGCCCAGTGACGGGATCGCGGCCAGAAATCGCTTCCAGGCCTGGCTTAAGGTGATGTTGTAGCCATCAGTGGTCTGTACCCGCAGGCGCCAAGCCTGCATGCCCAGGGTGCGCCCGTGGCGGACCCAGAAGTAGGCAAAGAAGCTGAAGACCACGATCACGATGATGCTGCCTAGCAGCGGCCCGCTCACCGTCTGCATATTTTCAAGCGAGACGCTCGCCGCGTCATCGGGTATCTGCGGCCGGCCTGCAAACAGGTTGGCGATACCGGCGGTGGTGAGGATCAGGGCCAGGACCAGCAGGCCGTCATAGACCAGCGCGCCAAGGCGGCGCAACAGCCCTGCGGGAGGTAGTTCGGCGAGCTGTTGTCTCCTTTCGGCGTCCACCCCTGACTCAGGCCGTCACGGCGTGACCAAGCGCCTCGCGCCAGGGCTCCGGAATCTCCCGGTCAATGGGTTGGGGCAGGTCACGCAGCAACTGGCGCCGGATGCGGATGGCCTTGCGGCAAGCGTCGACCAGATAGGTCTGGTCGGGGTCCGCGCGCTCCAGCAGATGGTTGAGGCGGCGCTGATAATCCAGGATTTCCCGTAGCAGGCGGATGCTGGCCCTTCGCACGGCAATCTCGTTAGGATCACGGAAGCTGTTTGCCGAAACTCCGCTTGATCGGTCCGCAGCGTATTCGAGAGCAGGCTGGCTGGCCATGGTGGACTCCGGGTGGTGCGGGCAGCGGCCCGCTAGTCGGAGAAATAGTAAGTTGCAGTCATTATTGAATCAAGACTCTTAGGTTAATTTTATATCTGCATGTTTTTCATGATTTAAGTTGATCCAGTCCTGCGACAGGGCTCTCGCGGAAGGCATAGCACGCGTCACAGCGTTCAGTGCGTGGCTCTGCTAAAGTCAAGCGTACTTATTGCACAGGAGATCGCTCATGCACGTTCGTCAGCTTCTTCGTTCCGTTCTGGTTTTGGTGTTGTCCTTCCAACTCGTGGCCCTTGGTCTGCCGACGGCTCAAGGCAGTATGATCCGCACCGACGAATACGCCGCTGCCGAGGAGCGCGACGAGCGCCTGTCGCGGGTGCAGGATTTCCTCGCCGAGGAGCGAGTGGCTGCGCAGTTTGAAGCATTCGGGGTGGACCCCGAACAGGCCGCCGAGAGGGTGGCGGCGCTCACCGATGCGGAATTGGCGCAGCTCGACAGTCAGCTCGGTGACCTTCCCGCCGGTGCCGGTGTGCTCACCGTTCTCGGCATTCTGTTCGTGGTCATCCTGGTGCTCGAACTGGTGGGCATTACCAATATCTTCGTTGCCATCTGACGTCGCTCAGTACGTCCGGTTGCCCCGGCTCTCCCGGCAGGCAGCGTCTTCGCTGTCTGTTGCCAGGGCCCGGGTGGCTGACACGGCGTCCTGCAGGGCTGATGGAACAGGCTCCGTGATTTGCGAGAGCACCTTGCGGGCCGCCTCGGCACAGCCCCGGCGCAGCAGTAGTCGTGCCAAATTGTTGCTGGCGGCAGCATCACCGGCGCGAACCTCCAACAGACGGACGTAGGCCCCCTCTGCGGCTGCTGCGTCATTCAGAGCCAGCTGGCTGTTGGCCAGGCCGAAGAGCGCCAGAGTGTCGTTCGGCGTCCGCTCCAACCAGGCCGCATATCCGGGCACTGCAACCTGCGCTCGCCCCGTTCTTTCCAAATCGGCAAGCGCCCCCAGGTAACGTCGCCGGTCAGGGGCTGCTGGCAGCTGTCCAGGCGGCAACGCAACCATGGCCCAGGACTGCGCCAGCATCCAGCTGCGCAAGAAGCGCTGCAGCGGCATCGCCAGTCTCTCGGTGGTGGCTGAGCGCAACAGGATGTGCTTGCTTTGCGGATCGAAGCCGATCACTACAGCGAAGTGCCACACGGGGTACCAGCTCATGCCCAGGTTCTGCATCACCAGCACTGGCCGGCCTGCCTGCAGTTCTGCCAGCAGTGCCTCGAACTCCGGCGCGATGACATAGGCTACCCGATCGTGGCGACGGGTCGCGGCCACCAGCTCCAGCTGCAGGCTGCCCTGACGATCGGGCAGCCAGACCTGATCGACCAGCGCGTCCGGAGAGGTGTCGACGCCCGCCGTCTGAAGTACCGTAGCCAGGGCTGCGGGACCGCATTGATAGCGCTCCTGGGGATGAAACGGGGTCTCGTTCAGCTCCACGCCATCAGGCGGAAGGTCGGGGAGGGTACGGGGGCCTGTGCAGGCCGAAAGGGCCAGCACCAACAGTATTGGGACGAGGGTCTTGAGCATGTCGACTCCGAGGGCTCCGAAGGTGAACGGTAGCACTGCATCCTGCATGACGGGAGCGTATGGCTGATGATGCGCTTGGCGTTCTTCGGTCTGGCCGGCTTGCTCCTGGCTGCTTTCCTGATCTTGCTGTGGTTGCTGGATCCCCGATTGCCGGCGGGACTGGCCCCCCAGGACTATGACGGCAGTGGTGCCCTCAGTCGGGAGCAGGCTGGTCCGCTGTTACGTCTGGATTTCGAGCGCATCGACCGCAACGGTTCTGGCGAGCTCGACGGTCGCGAACTGCGCCGGCACATCCTGAGCAATTGGCTGGCCGGTCGCAGCCGCGCCGTTCCGGTTCCCGACTTCCCGGAACATCGTGACGCCGCGGCCCTGAGGCGTTGGCTGGACGAGGCCGTCGCTGGCGGTCATCTGCGCAGCGCTGGCATGATCCTGCTGCGTGAAGGCGAGGTGCTGTTCGAGCATCACGCGGGGGATTTCGATGCCCGAGCCGCGCTGCCGCTGGACAGTGCCGGCATGTGGCCGGTTGCGGTCATGATGGCTTGCCTCGCCGAGCGGGGTGAGATTGTTCTGGATGCTCCGCTGAGCCGGCTCGATCCGACGCTCGGGCAGGGCTGGGGGACTATGACCGCCAGTGGCATTCTGGCGCACATCGCCGGCGCTCCGGCTGTTTCGGCCACCACCTTTCCATCGGAGACTGGCCTCGAGACCGCGGCCCGGGCGCTGATGGCACGCTATCCGGCCGTGCATTCGGACCCTGAGCTGCGCTTCGGCGGAGCTGGGCTGCAGGTGCTGGCAGGCCTGCTGGAGGCGCGCATGGACCGGTCCTGGCGCCGACTCTTCGTCGAGTGTCTGGGTTGGCCTCTGTCCCTGGACAGCGCCAGTTTCGGGCATCCGGTGATCGGTCCCGCGACTCAGGGGTTCTTGAGCCCTGGATTCGGACTGCACCTGAGCCTTGAGGACTACGGAAGGTTCCTGGCCATGCTGCAGCTTCAGGGTCGCTACGATGGCGTGGGCATCATCGAGCATCGCAGCATCGAGCAGCTGGAACGCGAAAGGGTGGGTCTGCTGCCACGGGTGGATCGTCCACACTGGGTTGATCCGGCCTGGGGCCACGCTGCAGGGGCTTGGTGTGAACGACGGGATGAAGCCGGGCAATGCCGCAGGCTGTCGGCGCCGGGCGCTTATGGCGCGCTGCCCTGGCTCGATCGCGATCGCCGTACGGCCGGCATCATCCTCACCGTGGACAGCCTGCCGCGGATTCGTCACTGGCTGATCGCCACCCGTGACCTGGCCGAACAGACACACTTCCCGCGACCCTGAAGTTCGCCGCCGTAACTGGATGAGATCTGCGGGCTACAGCTTGTGCCAGGCCCCGTTGGGCAGACGGACGTAGTGACCATTTGGGCTGCGTTCGATGGCGCGTTTGCCTGCGAGCTGTTCGACGTGAGCAATCGGGATGCCGTTGCGGGCGGCGATGCGCTCGTACTCGTCCCTGCGGCGCAGGTTGACGTTCTCCACCAGATCGCGGACTTCGCGGTTACCTGGAGGCGAGACGATGCCCAGATAACCACTGGGTTGTTCTCCGACCAGACCCTGCTTCTTGGCCTGATCCAGTGACATGGCAAAGGCCGGCAGGGCGACGATGCACAGCAGCAGCAACGCAAACAAGGCTGGGATGCGCATGTCAGAACACTCCGCTTTCGCTGAACAAGTCGTCGAGTTCGCGCTCGACCCGGACCCGTATGTCATGCTGGATGTTGACGTTCAGGTTGATGGTGATGGGGTCGTCCGCGGCCACCCGGACCGTGGGCGTGCAGGCGGTTATCAGAAGCGCGGCGGCCACAAGGCCTGCGGGGCGTAGCCACTGTTTAGGATTCGCGTGCATGAGGTTCATTCCCTGGGCAGCATGTCTGCACTCCGTCTACTGTCGCGCTACTGTCGCGCTCAGGCAGTGAATCATGGCTGAACGCGCTGCATCCGTCGCTGTAGTTCCCGCTCGATATTTTCCGACAGCCGCAGGCTCTGCAGCAGCGTCAGCAGATTCTGGGTGACGTTGAGGTTGAGTTGGATGGGACGGCCTCCTTCGATTTCCGGGTTGGAGCCGAGCAGATTCACCGCGAGGGTCAGCGTGCCGTCCTCGGTGTAGTCCACGCGGCTCTCCAGGCGCTGGTAGCGCAGATCGCGCACCGCCCGCAGTGTGAGTCGCATCGCTGGCTGGTCGATGCCGGCGAGTATGTTGGCAGAGGCGACGTAGGCCAGGACACCCCCCGGCGGTCTGACGGCCAGCCAGCCCTGCTCAATCAATGGATTCATGGCCTGCAGTCGCAACGGCAGGCTGCCGTCGAGGATGCCGGTGCCGTCCAGGGCCGGGTCCTGCATCAGGCCTAGCACGGCGCTGAGCTGCAGACCGGTCACGGCCAGGGGCATATAACCCGAACCCGTGGCGAGGTTGAAGTCGCCCTGTGGCAGATTCACCTCGCCGCCCAGCAGGGAAGCCCTGCAGTCGGTGAACTGCCAGACCTTGAGATCCTGCGTGTCGAAATCGCAGAGGACATCCCGCACGGGCACGCCAACGGCAGCTGAGGCCAGTCTCAGTCGTCCCTCCAGGGTGGGTCGCCTGGCATCACCGTTGATGCGTGCCTCAACTTCGACCTCCTGCGCGGAAAGCTCGCGTTGGGTGATGCGTTCTGACGCGAGTTCGGCACGGATAGCGACCGCGCCGAGTTCGAAGCTGGTGCCGACGCCGTTGTGGAATCGCAGGCCTAGCTCGCCGCTCCCGGACACTTGCATGCTCTGCATCAGTATGGTCGCCTGCGGTCCCTCGGGGCGGATCCACTCGATGCGATGGACCGTGGTGGCGGCACTTGCGATGTGCAGCGCGCCGTCGGCGTAGTCGAGGGTGGCCGCCCCGCTGGCTCCACGAACCCGCGCGGCCGTCAGGTCCATGCCTGCGTTTTGCCATTGAGTCTGCAAGTCCGCTTCGACGACCCCTGCGGCCGAGCGCTGGATTTCTCCAGAGATGTCGATCCTGCCGGATCGGGGTGCCGCGCTGGCTGGCAGCAGCATCGCAAGCAGATCATTGTTCGTCAGGGGCAGGGTAGCCTCCTCGATGTGGGCGTCGATGTCCCCTGCCGGGTTCACCCGAACCCGTCCGGTGAGCTCCAGTCGGGCTGGATCGTCCACGGTCATCTCCCATTCGGAGAGGTCCAGTAGTCCTTCAGCGTTCAAGCCGATGGGGGCGGTGTTGTGGATACGGACCTCAGCGAGGCCGGCCTGATGATGTCGAAGATCCTGCAAGACGACTTCGGTATCGGCTGCGAGTTCCACACGGAGCGGCGCGATCCGGGTGCGCAGGGGCATACGGATGTCGAAAGCGCCGCTGCCGTCGGGCCAGGAGGCTCGGCCGCTGCCGACGACTCGGGCCATGGCCTGGCCTCGGGTGTCGACCTGGATGTCAGCCACTTCGAAATCGCCCTCCATGCTCCATGCTTCGTGTTGTGCTTGGACCTGGAGGGGAAGTGTGCCGCTGGCGAAGGTCGGGGTGCCCGCGGTAAAGGTGAGTCCCAGCGGTTCTGCCAAGGCCAAGGTGATGGCCAGGACCGTGTCCGTCTGCTGCAGTTGGATATGGCCTTTGGAGCCCGGTTGCAGGGTCAAGGTTGGCTCCGGTTCGAGGCTGGCGGCCAGTTGCAGATCCAGGGCGCCGGTGGGCCAGGGGGCTGGAGCGTCGAGCCAGTGCTGAATGCCATCGAGATCCAGGTGCGCTGCGCCGGCGAATGCAGGCCCCTTGCTCGTGGTGCTGAGGGCGCCGTCCAGGGCTAGGAAGGCCCCGCCCACGGCCGCCGTCTCCACCCGTATGCTGACGTGATCGCCGGGGTGCACCCGGGCGCGAACCGCCACTGGGGCGGGCAGGGCGTCGGCATGGACCACTCCGGAGAAGACGGCATCCTCCGTGCTGACGTGCAGGGTGCCTGCGCCTTGGATGGCCTTCCCGGCGATCCGGCTCCTGGCCGTAAGGGCTGAGATTTTGAGATTGCGGGTTGGCAAGCCTGCGAGCAGTGCCGTGGGCATGGCCCAAGCCGATGACGAGGGTGCTTTGGGATCGGGCCCATCGGGCGGCGGGTCGAAGGTGACGTCCAACTGGCCGATGAGCACGCTGGTCGGGCGGTTACCGATCCCTCGCAGCGGATGCTCCCAGGCGATGCGGATGTCATCGCCGCGAAGGACAAGGCCGGCGGAGACCTGCTGCAGTTGCAGGCTACGCACGGTGATGCCGCGGAGGTCGGGGCGTGTGACCTCGAGCTGGATCAATTCGATGTCACGGGCGTTGAGCAACGGGGCAGCCAGCACCGGCGCGAGAGCAGGAAATCCAACCCACAGCGCCATGGGCAGTCCCACGACCACTATCATGATGATCCCGGCGACAGCCGGCAGCAGGCGAGTGATGCGCAAGTCCCGTTGCCTCTGATCTTCGTCCCGCGACTGCCTCCATTGTAGTGGCCAGAGTTGTACCGTGGCTGAAGTGCTCCGTCGGACTCCCAGCATCAGCGGAGGCGGATGTCGACCGCACCCACAAGCACCTCGACCGCCACCCGCGATTCCACTAAGCCCTCGTCGCGCGCAGCCTCATGGCGTGGCCGGTGTACCTGCACCGGGGTCGGAATGGGGCATGTGGCCATCTGGACCGGGCTCCCGTACCACGAACTGGCGGCCGAACCAGCGAAAGCTGCCGTCACCATAGGGGGCGGTGCAGTTGATCCGAGCCCGGCCGGGCTGGAATGGTCCCTTGGGCACGATGATCATGCGCCGGCCGTCGCGCTCGACGTCGGCCTCGATACCGCCTGACGGGAAACAGCCCACCTGACTCGCCTGCACCGCTGGATCGGTGAGGACGAAGCTGAGCTGTGGTGGGTTGTTGGCCACCAGCAGGCTGTCGCTCGGACGGATGTCGGTGACTGGCAGCGGCTTGGTGTCCACGCGCTCCATGAAGCGATCCATGCGTCCCCAGTTCTCGTTCATGGCGAAGCGGGGCAGTTCCAGACGGGCCTCGTTTGGATGGGCCACGCCTGAGTGCTGACCGAATCCGGCCCGGAAGTCGAACTCACGGATGACGGCCAGCACCGCATCGCTGTACTCACCGAAGGGAAAGGCGAACAGCTCCGGAACATAGCCGAGCTCGGCCTCGAAGCGGTCGTTGGCGCGCTTGATGTCGTGGCGATTGGTCGCGGCATCGTGATCCGGCATGTGGTGATGGGCGCCGGAATGGTGGCCAATGGTCACCATCGGATCGGCGTCGAGTTCGCGAATGTCGTCCCAAGTCATGAAGTCGCCGAGCCGGCGGTCGGGCTGATCCGTGGTGACGAAGAGGGTCCAGGGCATGTCGGCTGCGGCCAGCATGGGGCGGGCCACCTCCAGGGCCGAGCGGTAGGCGTCGTCCACGGTGATGACCACGCTGCGTTCAGGCAGGGCCCCACCGTTTTCGAAGTGGGCAATGACTTCGGCCAGCGGCAACACGGTGAAGTTGTTCTCCTGCAAATAGGCCAGGTGCTCCTCGAACTGCTCCACCCGGATGCTGGTCGCCGGATAGCGATCCTCGCCGAAGCGGTGGTACATGAGTATGACCGCATGGTGCTGCGGTCCGCTCGTGTCTGCTGGGGCGGCCTGGCGGGTTGAGGTTGTGCCATTGGAAGTCTGGGTGCTGCCTTCGGCGGTATATGCTGGAGCAGAGAGCAGCCCCGTCTGCCAGGCGATGGCGGCCATGAGCAGCAGTCCCATGGCGGCGATGGTAAAGAGGGTGAGGCGGCCGGGCATGGGCTGGGTTCCTCTCTGGCATGAAGGTATGGTTGTCGAAATCAAAACTTATCATGCCGTCGCGGCGGGCGCCGGGAGCGTAGCGCGGGCCTGCATTGGCCGGGAAAAGTCATCATGATGAAGGCCACAGACGTGGCGGACCGACACCATGCGCGAAGTGTATGCGTCGGGGATCGAGCACGGCTGGCATTACACCCACTGACCGGAGTCACCGCAGCGTGGAAACCATCGAAATCGAGTACCGGCAAGGCGTAGCTATTGTCCGCTTGAACCGGCCACCCGTGAACGCCGTCAACCGGGTGATGATGCGCGAACTGCGCACCTGCTTCGATGAGTTGTCCCAAGATCGCGAGGTGGGCTGCGCCGTTCTGACTGCGGCTGGCGATCGGGCTTTCTGCGGCGGCATTGATCTCAAAGAGACGGCCGGAGGCGCTGCGCGCGAGGAGGGCGACATGCGCGCCCTGCTGGACCCCAACTGGGCTTGGCGCCAGGCTCAGTACGCTGTTCGCCAGTGCCTGGTCCCAGTGATCGCCGCCGTCGAGCGTTCCACCATCGGCGCCGGCTTCGGCCTCATCGGCGTCTGCGATCTGGTCATCGCCGGCGAAGCCGCGAAGTTCGGCCTCACCGAGATCAACGTTGGCCTGCTCGGCGGCGCCAGCAAGGCTTTGCGCCTGCTTGGCCCCTCCAAGGCCCGTCGCATGCTGTTTTTAGGCGAGATGATCGAGGCGGCTGAGCTGCATCGCCTCGGCGGCATCGAGGAAGTCGTCACTGCCGGCAGTGCTGAAACCCGCGCGCTGGAACTGGCCACGAACATTGCGGCCAAGAGCCCCATCGCCATTCGCCTGGCCAAGGAGTCCATCCTGCGCATCGAGGGCGATGAGATGATGCAACAGTATCGGACCGAGAATGACTACACGGCGCGGCTGCGGACCTTCAACGATTCCGAGGAAGCGATCGCTGCCTTCCTGGAGAAGCGGGAAGCGAAGTGGAGCTGGTCGTGAATGCGTCGGTCGCGATGAGGGAAGGGCCTGACCATGGCCTTCAGGCATGACTTGCCGGCGCCTGTGTTAGCATTCGGTCAATTGAATCGTAGGAGAATACTGCATGATCGTCCGGCTTCTAAGTCCGCTTCTGCTTGCCCTGTTGCTTATCGGCTGCGGTCCCGCCGATCCCCCGGAACCGGAAGGCCCCACGCCGCGGCCGGTACCGGAACGGCCGGAGCCCGTCCAGGCCGAGACCGACCTGCGCGATGCGGTTCGCACGGCCATGGCCGGCGCACATCGCTCCGCGGTGCATCAGGCCCGGGACGATCAACGCAACCCGGAAGACACGCTTGCCTTCCTCGGCCTCGAACGGCAACACCGCGCCATCGAGATTTGGCCGGGTGGCGGCTGGTATACGGAAATCCTTGCGCCGGTGTTGCGTGATCACGGTCAGCTTGTCGTTGCCAACTATCCCCCCGATCCGGACACGGGCTACATGGGACGCGTCGGTCAGGGGCTGCTCGACAAGCTCGAAGCCGACCCGGACGTCTACGGCCAGGTGGAGGTGGTGCAATTCGCGCCCCCGGAGTACACGAGTCTCGGTGATACCGGCAGTGCCGATTTCGTCCTGCTGTCGCGGCAGTTCCACGGACTCGCCGCGCGCGGTAAGGAAGCGGAAGATGCCGTGCTCGACGCAGCCTACGATGTGCTCCGCTCCGGCGGCGTGCTCGGGCTCATCCAGCACCGACTTCCGGCAGACCGCGACTTCGACCCGGAGGATGGTACTGGCTATGTGCCCGAGTCCTACGTCATCGCCGCTGCGGCGCGGGCGGGTTTCGAACTCGACGATCGCAGTCAGATCAACGCCAATCCGCTGGATACCGCTGATCACGAATTCGGCGTATGGACGCTGCCGCCGAGCTTCCGGGCCTGCGCGGAAATCGAGGACGATTTGGAGATGGCCGATTGTCGCAAGCGTTATCAGGCCATAGGCGAATCGGACCGGATGACCCTGCGTTTCGTGAAACCCTGAAGCGACCGGATCCTCGGTCCTCGGAGTGATTCATGGATGCCGTCACCGCTTGGCTGAAGGGCGCGCACATCGTGACGCTGGCGCTCTGGGCCGGCGGGCTTTTTGCGTTGCCGGTACTCCTCGCCCTGCAGCCTGACGCAGCGGAGCGTGCGGCCTACCTCCGATTGCGCGCCATGAGCCGTTTCGCCTATGCGGCCTTGATTTCGCCTGCGGCGGTTCTCGCCATCGTTACCGGCTCGGCCCTGGTGGCCTTGGTGGATCTGGACGGAAGCTGGCTTGCGCTGAAGCTCACGGGCGTGGCCGGCATGGCTGTGTTTCACGTACTTTGCGGGCACCTCCTGAGTGAATTGCGTTTCGAGCCGGAAGCCTATCGGCCGGCGGCGCTGCAGGCGCTCATCGTGGTTCCGCTGCTGCTCGTTCCCGGCGTGGTCTGGGTGATCCTGGCGCGGCCGGGTTGACTCACCGGCATCAGCGGTGACGGACCGGTCCCACTCGCGGCGGTTGCCCTGGTGTGTCCGGATCGAGTTCGTTCTCATCCCAGATTCCGATCTGATGATGGAAGACCAGCTTGGCGCCAAGCCAGCCGGCTATGGCGGTCAGCAATGCACCGACCGCGGAGAGGTAGAGCCCCCAGGGCAGGATGGCGCCAGCGGCATCGTCGAGGCGCAGCATCCAGTTGGCGAAGCCGACCGCGAGCAGCATCACCGCCATCACGAAGTGACTCCAGCTGGTGAGCCGCCGGCGGATGCCGCCGACGCACAGCAGTTCGGTGGTTCCGACGACGCCGGCCACGATGCCCATGATCGTCCCCGCCCCGAGCAGCCAGAGGGACATTCGCGCCCAGAACGGATCCTCGAGCAACACGAAGGCGAGATCGCTGGGCAGGGCGGCCATCAGAAACGCGATGGGAAAGGTCACGGTCATCGGGTGCAGGGGGTGCCCCGCAACCGCCATGCGGCTGGCGGAACCCTCTGTTTTCGGGTCGCTTGGAGCCTGCCAGTCGTTTTGGGCCATTCGGTGCTTTCCACCTCGCCTTGCAATCTGTGCTCGCCTACGGACCATACAGATGATGTTTGGCTGCATGCCAGCCGCCGTTACGAGGCTCCATGTTCCCGCAAAGCATCGCGACTGCCGCAGCCCTGAGCGTTGTGCTCGCGGCGACTGAAGAACGACCGCTCTCGACCCTGGCGCCTGCCGGCCCCGCGGCAGTCGCCATCGCCGACGTGTGGTGGTGGATGTTCTGGGGCAGCCTGATCCTGCTGGCCCTGGTCAGCGCCCTGGCGCTGCACGCGATGGGGCGGAACAGCGAGCGGTCCGCCCCCTTCGGTTCCCGAGTCCTTATCTTCGGTGGTGGCATCGCGCTGCCGCTGGCGGTGATTACGGCACTACTCTTCCATGGCGTGCGCAGCGGCGACGCCATGCTGCCCAGGGACGTTGGTGTGGAGCCGTTCCGTGTCGAAGTCACGGCGCGACAGTGGTGGTGGGCGGTGCGCTACCCGGATGTGGATGGCGCGCCGCTCTTCGACGCCAACGAGATTCTCGTGCCCGTTGGGCGGCCCATCGACTTCGCCCTTGAATCCGAGGACGTGATCCACGCCTTCTGGGTGCCGCGACTCGGTGGCAAGCTCGATGCGATTCCCGGCAGGACCAACGTCCTGCGGCTCGAAGCCGATCACGCCGGCGTCTATCGTGGCATGTGCGCGGAGTTCTGTGGCGCTCAGCATGCCCGCATGGGTTTTCATCTCATTGCCATGAGCGAGGATGACCTCGAGCAGGCGCTGCGCGAGCGCGCGGCAGCCGCTCCTGATGAGGGCGCGGATGCCGCGCGTGGTTTCGAGCGACACTGCGCTGGCTGTCACAGCAGCGACGGGCGCGTGGGTGTGCCGGCAGCTGGTCCCAATTTGGCTGCTGCAGCGCTGCGCCGGCATCTGGTCGCGGGCTGGTTGCGCAACGATAGCGGGCAGCTGCGACGCTGGCTCGAAGATCACCAGACCATCAAGCCTGGCAATCATATGAGTGACCTCGGTCACGTCGATCCCGCCACACTCGACGCCATCGCCGCCTGGCTGGAGGGCCGGTGAGCGTGGGGCGCAGCGACGTGGCCGAACTGGAGCGGGTCTGGGCCAATCCCACAGGCTGGCGCCGCCTCGCCGCAGTGAATCACAGCGTCATCGGCAAGCGCTTCCTCGTCACTGCCATGTTCTTCTTCGCGGTGGGCGGGGTGCTTGCCATGCTGATCCGCGCCCAGCTCGCAACGCCGGACAGCGCCTTCCTCGGCCACGCCGCTTACAACCAAGTCTTCACCATGCACGGTACGGTGATGATGTTTCTGTTCGCGATTCCCGCCATCGAGGGGCTCGCCCTGTACCTGCTTCCGAAGATGCTCGGCGCGCGCGACTTGGCCTTCCCGCGCCTGAGTGCCTTCGGTTACTACTGCTACTTGTTCGGCGGGGTGATCCTGCTCGGGGCGTTGGCCTTCGGCGTGGCGCCGGACAGTGGCTGGTTCATGTACACGCCGCTTTCCAGCGCCACCTATACGCCAGGGCTCAACGCCGACGCCTGGCTTCTCGGCATCACCTTCGTTGAAATCTCCGCCATCGCGATTGGTGTCGAACTGTGCGTGACGATCCTGCGGGTGCGGGCGGCAGGGATGTCCCTCGATCGCATGCCGCTGTTCGGCTGGTACCTGCTGGTGACGGCGGCCATGATATTGGTCGGCTTCCCGCCACTTATCCTCGGCAGCATTCTGCTGGAGGTGGAGCGTGCCTTCGGCTGGCCCTTCTTCGATCCCGCCCGCGGCGGCGACCCTCTGCTCTGGCAGCACCTGTTCTGGCTGTTTGGACATCCGGAGGTCTACATCATCTTCCTGCCGGCTGCAGCCATCGTCTCGACCCTGATTCCGGTTTTCGCCCGCCATGCCATCGTCGGTTATTCCCTGCTGGTGGTCAGCATCGTCGCGACCGGCTTCATCAGCTTCGGCCTCTGGGTCCATCACATGTTCACGGTGGGCATTCCGCACCTTGCGCTGGTGTTCTTCTCTG
>SLTB01000249.1 GCA_007130155.1 Pseudomonadales bacterium | reverse complement strand
TGGGAGCGGATTTATCCGCGAATGACCCCGCAAGTCATTGATTTCTCGCAGTCCATTCGCGGCTGAAGCCGCTCCCACGGAGTCTTGCCAACCTTTTGCGACACCCTCTGAAGCCGCTCCCACGGAGTCTTGCCAACCTTTTGCGACACCCTCTGAAGCCGCTCCCACGGAGGGTTCCCTGCACTGCGGGGGCGGACTTGTCGGCCTCAACGCCGCTGCGTCAGTACCAGTTCGCCGTCCCGCTGGCTCATCTCCAGACGTCCCAGTGCGCTCATGCCCAGCAGCACCATGTCTTCCAGTCCCGGTGCGATGGCACCCTCGACGTCATACAGGGTGAGGGGGCCGAGCTCCAGGCGATCGATGTGCGTCAGCCAGGCGTGATCGCGGCCGCTGGCGGTGCGGATGGGGATTCTCTGGCCGCGCTCAAGGCCGAGGCGCGCCGCCTGATCGGCAGGGACCACCACGGAGGTGGCGCCGGTATCGAGCAGGAAGGTCACCGGCCGGCCGTCGATGTGGCCGTCGACCAGATAGTGTCCGCCTCGGCTGCTCTGCAGCCGCACCTCGATGGCGTCGTTGGTTACCCGCGCCTGTGGCGCTCTCTCGGCGCGCTCCCGACTATCCGACCAGGTCGAGAACAGCCAGGTGCCGGTGCCGAGCACCAGCAGCCAGAAAATCCACAGCATGCCCTGACCCATACGCTGCACGGGGTCGGCTCCTTTCTGGGGTTGCTCGTCGCTCATGGTCTGCCACATTCCTGGCCGTTGCCCGTGGTTCAGCTCATTGATCATACCGGGCTTCGACCCGGCGGGACTGCATGCCATACTGCGGGCAGGGCGGTGGAATGCCAGGGGCGGGTGACCGGGGTCTGTCCACTGCGCCATGACTTTGATCAAAGCGACCAGACAGCCGCATGGCAGTCACAGGACCATTCCGACGATCGACGGGGAGATAGAGCATGAGTGCAAGCGGCAAGTGGGACGTGACCATGAATACCCCCATGGGGACCCAGAAAGGAGTGCTGGATATCGCGGTCGACGGCAGTACGCTGACGGGGACCATGACAGGCGCCCAGGGCGCCCTGCAACTCAGTGACGGCAAGGCCGACGGCAATGCCTTGACCTGGAAGGCCGCCATGACCCAGCCCATGCCCATGACGCTGGAGTTCAATGCTGCTGTGGATGGCGACGCCATTTCCGGTACCGTGAAACTCGGTGCCTTCGGTAACGCGACCTTCTCCGGATCACGGGTCTGAGCGGTACTCGGGACCTCTGCTGATGTCCGTGACGCGCCAACTGAGCTCGGTGGTTGCCCGTGCTGTGGCTTCACGCAGTTGGCGCGAGCTCCAGCATCTGCCTGCAACGCTCCAGGCTCGCCGTCGCGGTGGTCGGTGGGTGCTGGAGTTCTTCCATCAGGTGGACGACCCCCATTCCCATCTCGCTGCCCAGTGCCTGGCCGGATTGCGCAGTAGCTATGAGGTCGACCTGATCGTCCATCTGGTGCCTCCGCAGCCGCTGGCTGCCCACCCGGATGCGGATACCTATCAGGCTTGGAGCCGGCGTGATGCGGCCGATGTGGCGCCAGACTACGGGCTTGAGTTCCGCGATCCGGGGGGCCAGCCTCAGGTGGAGCTGGTGAGGTTGGCGCGCCGCATTCTGTCGCCGGCCCTGGAGCGTTCCTTTTTCCCCGAACTGGCCGTTGAGGTGGGTCAGGCCCTGTGGCGCGATGATGGGGCCGAACTGGAATTGCTGGCGGCTCGCCACGGCGCAGATCCCGATACCACGGCCCAGGCGCGGGAGGCATGCGGCGACGAGCGCCGTCGGCGGCTGGGGCATTATGCCGCTGGCATGTTTCACCTTGGTGGTGATTGGGGCGGCGAGTGGTACTGGGGTGTGGATCGTCTGCTGCACCTGGATGCCCGGCTGGCCGCCGCCGGGGCGACTCTCGGGGCGACCCCACCCTTGATGCCACGGCCAGTCATGCAGTGGCCTCGGGATAAAGTCGCGGCGTCGGCCATCCGCATCGAGTGTTTCGCTTCCGTCCGCTCGCCTTACTCTGCCATTGTCATGCGGCGGCTTTTGGATTGGACCGGCGCCACTGGCGTGGAGCTGGTACTGAGGCCGGTGTTGCCCATGGTGATGCGTGGTGTGGCGCTGTCGCGCGCCAAGGGTTTCTACATACTGTCAGATACCGCCCGCGAGGCGGATCGTGTCGGCGCCAGGTTCGGCTGGCTGGTGGATCCCATTGGTGAGCCCGCCGAGCGAGCCCTGGCGCTGTTTCCCTGGGCAGAATCCAAGGGGCTCGGCGATCGCTATCTGCTGTCGTGTCTGGAAGGAGCCTGGGCGGATGGCATCGATCTCGGCAGTGACCGGGGCCTTTCGCGTGTGGTGGCGCGCTGCGATTTGCCCTGGGGTGAAGCCCGTGGTTGGCTGGCCCGTGACGACTGGCGTGACGTTATCGAAGCCAATCGGCAGGCCCTCTATGAGCTCGGCCTCTGGGGCGTGCCGAGTTTTCGTGTCACTGGTCCCGATGCCGCAGCAGGCAGTTGGACCACCTGGGGCCAGGATCGCCTCTGGCGGGTGACTCGTGAAGTGGCGCGTCGGGCGGAGCTTGTGGCCGCTCGTTGATTATCCAACCCCTTTCCTCAGAGGATTCTGGACGATGTATGCAGCACTGGTGACGGGCAAGCGGGAAATCAGGCAGGTGGCTTTTCCGGAGCCCGAGGCGACCCCGGGGCGGGCCGTGGTGGCGGTGGACTACTGCGGGATCTGCGGTACCGACCTGCACGCCTGGCTGTCCGGTGAGCCCTACAACCCGGCGATCTGCGGGCACGAATGGAGCGGGCAGGTGATGGCCGTCGGGGATGACGTCAGTCACGTCCATGAAGGCGACCGGGTGGCGGTGGGCGTGGCCACGCCCTGCGGCACCTGTGGGACCTGTGTGCGGGGGGATGCCGGGCACTGCGAGACGGTGTTTGCCGGCATGATCGGCGTGGGTCCCATGGCTGCCGCTCACGGTGGCTTTGCTCCGGCCATCGCTGTCGAAGCGGCACGCCTTTATCAACTCGAGAATGGCATCGATCCCGCCACCGCGGCCCTGCTCGAGCCCGCCACGGTCGCCGTCCATGCCGTCCGTCGCACCCCGCTGCGCCTCGGTGATGCGGTCGTGGTGCTTGGTGGTGGACCCATCGGGTTGCTGACCTTGCAATGTGCCCGCATTGCGGGCGCGGGTACGGTGATTCTGGTGGAGCCCCAGCCGGCACGACGGCAGCTTGGCCAGCGGCTAGGCGCCGACAGGGTCATCGATCCCCGTGCCGAGAACGTGGTCGAGGCCGTGGATGCCTGGCTTGGCCAGAGTGGTGCTGACGTGGTGTTCGAATGCGCTGGCATTCCTGCCACCATCAACCAGTCTGTGACGCTGGCGCGGCGGGGCGGTGTCGTATCACTGGTGGGGGTCGCGGACCAGCAGGCCCAGATCGTGCCTGCGGAATGGCTGATCAAGGAGGTAAAGCTGGTGGCATCTCTGGGGTACCTGCGGGAGGAGTTCGCGGTGGCCCAGGGGCTGGTGCTGGACGGCCGGCTGGACCTGCCGACGCTGCATACCTCGACGGTGGCCCTGGACGATATCGAACAGGCCTTCGAACGCCTCACGGAAGCACCGGAGGAAGTGAAGATCCTGGTGAATCCGCGGAGTTGAGCGTTCGCGGATGAAGAGGGTGTCGCAAAAGGTTAGCAAGACTCCGTGGGAGCGGCTTCAGAGGGTGTCGCAAAAGGTTGGCAAGACTCCGTGGGGGCGGCTTCAGCCGCGAATGGACTGGAAGAAATCAATGACTTGCGGGGTCATTCGCGGCTGAAGCCGCTCCCACAGGGGCGCCACGCTGAGTTTTGCGACACCCTCTGAATCCGCTCCCACAGTTGAACCCGTCCCAAGGAGAGTAGTCATGCCCAGCCCCGAGCACGAAAGCATCGTCGCCATGCTCAGCAGCGCGCCGATCATCGAGTCGCCCGATCTCGCCACCCAGCGCAGTGGCTTTGAGGCGATGACGGCTGAGTTTCCGCTGGCGCCAGGGACGGAGGTGTTATCGACCCATGCCGACGATGTACCGGTGGAATGGGTGACGGCCGAAGGTGCCGATGGGCAGAAGGTCATGCTCTACCTGCACGGTGGCGGCTATGTGATCGGCTCGGCGGCCACCCATCGGTCGCTGGCGTCCCGATTGTCCGAAGCCTCGGCGGCGAAGGTGCTCGTGGTGGATTATCGCCTCGCGCCAGAGCACCCTTTCCCTGCGGCGGTTGAGGATGCGCTGACCACCTATCGTTGGGCCCTGTCCCAGGGTCTGCACGCTGACAAGATGGCCATTGCCGGAGATTCGGCGGGTGGTGGGCTGGCTCTGGCGCTGCTGGTCAGGATTCGTGAAGAAGGGCTGCCCATGCCTGCCTGTGGCATCTGTCTGTCGCCCTGGGTGGATCTCGAGGGCACTGGCGCCACTTCGGCCCCTGGCGTGGTGAACGATCCCATGGTCACTCTGGCAGGGATACAGGGTATGGCAGAGGCTTACGCAGGTGGACAGTTGAATGCGCCGCTGGCATCACCACTGCATGCGGACCTCAGTGGGCTGCCGCCCTTGCTGATCCAGGTGGGCACGCGCGAGATTCTGCTCGACGACGCGCGCCGGATCGCGTCGAAGGCCAGAGCTGCGGGGGTGAGCGTGACGCTGCAGGAGGAAGAGGGACTGATCCACGTCTGGCAGCTGTTCCCCAACGTTCCCGAATCGCATCAGGCTGTGGCGCGGATCGGTGCATTTGTGGCGCGTGAGCTGACGTGAATCGCTGACCTCACTTCCGCCGGCCGTCTCGCTCGCAGCTCGACTCGGAGCCGCTGGGATGCTCCGGATGCAGGCGATAGGGCATTTCATGGGCGAGTTCGTTGGCGATCTTGGGCCCGCAGCGGGATGGACCGATGCGCTGGATCACAAGGGATGGTCCTGAATCTGACGGCCCAGGCATGGCTTATAAAGCGAATGTCATCATCTCTGCTTCTCTGCTAACCGGCGGCTGCTTCACCCGCAGCCGTTGACTTCGGCAGGGCATGTTCGAGAACCTGCTCGATCCGCTCAACGAGGATGAGTTCAAGCGCCTCGGTGACCTCGGCAGGCAGTTTGCTGAGATCGCTGTGATTGTCCTTGGGCAGGATCACCTGCTTCATGCCGGCGCGGTGGGCCGCAAGCAGTTTTTCCTTGATGCCACCCACCGGCAGCACCAGGCCGGAGAGCGTGATCTCGCCGGTCATGGCGAGGTCGGGTCGTACCGATTGGTTCGAGAACAGGCTGGCCAGTGCTGTGACCATGGTCACCCCCGCCGATGGGCCGTCCTTGGGCACGGCACCTGCGGGCACGTGGACGTGGACGCCATGCTCGGCGATGAGCCCTCGATCGATGCCATGGGCGCCGCCGTTCGACCACAGCCAGCTGCGGGCCGTGCGGGCGGATTCCTGCATCACTTCGCCGAGCTGGCCTGTCAGGGTCAGCTTTTCCTCCTTGGGTGTCAGCGCGCTTTCCACGTAAAGCACGTCTCCACCGGCCTCGGTCCACGCCAGACCCGCGGCGACGCCTGCCGGTAATGCTCGCCTGGCCTGCTCTGGGAAGAAACGTTCGGGCCCCAGCAGATCGGAGAGATCCCCGGTCTCGATGGGGCGTGGTTCGGCACCTTCGAGTATCCGGCGGGCGGTCTTGCGGGCGATGCGCCCAAGGGTGCGTTCGAGATCGCGCACGCCGGCTTCCCGGGTGTGGCGGGCGATGATGGCTTCGAGCACGCTGGCGTCCAGCGCCAGCTGTTCCGGGGTCAGTCCCGCTTCGCTGCGCTGCCGCGGTAGCAGGTAGCGCTCGGCAATGTGCACCTTCTCGGTGTCCGAGTAGCCTGAAAGGCGGATCACTTCCATACGGTCGAGCAGCGGACGCGGAATGGTATCGAGACTGTTGGCGGTGGTGATGAACATCACCTTCGACAGATCGAAGGGCAGGTTCAGGTAGTTGTCCCGGAATTCGCTGTTCTGGGCCGGGTCGAGGATTTCCATCAGCGCCGCCGAGGGGTCGCCGCGGAAGTCGCGTCCAAGCTTGTCCACCTCGTCGAGCATCAGCAGCGGATTGGCCACTTCGGCCCGCCGCAGTCCCTGCAGGATGCGACCGGGCATGGCGCCGATGTAGGTCCGGCGGTGGCCGCGGAGCTCGGCCTCGTCATGGAGGCCACCCAAGGCCAAGCGCTCGAACTTGCGGCCGATGGCGCGGGCAATGGATTGGCCCAGGGAAGTCTTGCCGACGCCGGGAGGGCCGACGAAGCACAGAATCGGGGCCCGGGCTGCCGGGTTCATGTGCATCACGGCGAGGAATTCGAGAATCCGTTCCTTGACGTCCTCGAGGCCGTAGTGATCCTCGTCCAGCACCTCGCGGGCATGGCCGAGATCGAGATCGTCGGTGGTGTAGTGCTGCCAGGGCAGCTCTGCCAGTAACTCCAGGTAGCTGCGGGTCATTTGATAGTCGGGGGACTGGGCATTGGTGCGGCCGAGGCGCTTCAGTTCCCGCTCCGCCTCCGCCCGGGCCAGCTCCGGCAGGCTGGCTTGGTCCAGCTTTTCCCGCAGGATTTCGACATCGTTGCCGTCATGGTCGCCTAGGGCCTCCTCGATGGTTTGTTTCTGCTGGCGCAGCAGCGCTTCGCGCTGATGCTGCTCGATGTCCTCGGAAGCCTTGTCGGCGATCTCCCGGCGCAGCCGGTTGACCTTGAGCTCGTGGTTCAGCACGTCGTGCATGATGCCCAGCACGTCCACCAGACTGTCGGCCTCGAGCACCCGCTGCTGTCGAGCCATTTCGAGATTGGCCAGGGAAGCCATGCGATAGTGCTGTGCTAGAGGGTCGCGGATGGACAGCACGAGCTGCTGAAACATCTGATCCCCGCCGCGTGGGTCGATCAGATGGGCGATCTGTCGGGCGAGGTCGTGATTCTCCCGAATCAGGGCATCGGTCTCGGCGCTGCTGCCGCTTGGAAGATCCAGCGCTTCTGGCACTGCCGTGAGACAGGTGCCGTCGTCCTTCGCGTCGATCAGCCGAACGCGTCCTTCGCCCTGGACGAGGACCTGGGCCCCGCCATCACCTCGCTCGACGCGGCGGATACTCACCAGCGTCCCGATTGGGTGGATATCGGCGACGCCGACATCGTCGAGATCGCCATTGCGCTGGGCAACGCAGATCAGCCGCGCCGTGCCTGGTGCCTCGGCCGCCAGATTCTCGGCGGCTTCAATGGCCGCAAGGGAGCGCTGGCGCCCCACCGTCAGCGGGACGGCCAACAGAGGAAAGACCACTGTGTTCTTCAAGGGCAGGATGGGCAAAGGCGACGCCATGCAGGACTCCGACGGGTGAACGGTCCCGCTTAAGTGTCAGCCGAGCGACACTTTGGAACCCCATCCTTGTGAGATGGGGCCACAGCGCTTTGATTTCAATGTGGTGTTGCTGTGGGCGATCCCAGCCTGCCCCAATCAGCGCAGTTTGATGCCGCCACCGCCGCGCGGACCACCGCCCATGCCGCCTCCCATACCACCGCCGCCCTGGCCAGGGACGACGATGCCCGAAGCCGCCTCGCGCCGCATCTCCTGGAGTTGCTGGATGGCGTCCTGGATGGCTTTCTGGGCTTCTTCACCGAATTTTTCTGCGGCTTCGCCGAGGCTGCCGGCTTCGATCTCGAAGTTGATCGGCAGGGCGCCTGCCGGCGTCATGAGGGAAGCTTGGCCGATGTAGAGCACGGTTCGGGCGGCATCGTCACTGCCGTCTGCCTTGACCGGGGTCAGGCGCTGGATGGAGCCTACCCGGCGGTCGGTGAACTGTTCCTCGCGGTAGAGATCGCCCGCTTGCATGCGGATGTCGTCGGTCTGCAGTTCGCTCACGGTTGTCCTCGTCAATGGCAAGATGTGCAGGACGCGTATGATGCCGGTATCGGTGGCCGA
>SLTB01000159.1 GCA_007130155.1 Pseudomonadales bacterium | reverse complement strand
CAAAACTCAGCGTGGCGCCCCTGTGGGAGCGGATTTATCCGCGAATGACCCCGCAAGTCATTGATTTCCGGCAGTCCATTCGCGGCTGAAGCCGCTCCCACGGAGTCTTGCCAACCTTTTGCGACACCCTCTAAATCCGCTCCCAGGGGTATCTCGACGGCGGTCTAGCTGGCCCCCTTGGCGACGGTGACCATGGCGGCCCGCAGCAGGCGGCCATTCAAGGTGAAGCCCTTCTGCAGGACGTGCACCACCGTATTGGCGGCCACGTCGCCGCTTTCCACCATGGACATGGCTTCATGGAGGTTGGGATCGAAGGGCTGCCCGGACGGGTCCACCTGCTCGATGCCCACCCGTCCGAGGGTGTCGAGAAAGATGCGCTGGGACAGCTCGACCCCTTCCTTGAGGGCGTGGATGCTCGGGTCTTGTGAACCGAGATCGGCCGCAGCCTGCACCGACTTCTCGAGGCTGTCCGCCACCGGAAGCAGTTGGCCGGCGAACTTTTCCAGCGCAAACTTGTGGGCATTTTCCACGTCGCGCTCGGCCCGCTTGCGGACGTTTTCGGCCTCGGCCCGCGCCCGCAGCGCCGCATCCCGATACTGAGCCACTTCGTCACGCAGCGCGGCGATGACCGTTTCCGGGTCGTCTGCCGCTGGCGATTCGGCATCAGCCTCGGGGCGCTCCTGTCCAGCTTCAGGCGCGTCGCCCGGATGCTGCTGCTCGTCACTCATCCCATCGTCTCCTTGCCTGTCTTCACTTGTTCTTAAGGCCTGCTCTTAGAGTCTGCTCTTAGAGCCTGTTCTGGGCGCCAAATCCGGGCAGGCGGCCGCTGACCCGCGGCAGGCCCCATGCAGGTCTCTGGATGGGGACGATGACGCGCCGCTTCAACCCCGCAAGGGCATTGGGCTCAAGGTTGAGCTTTGCGACAAGCCAGCGTGGGAGCCCGCAGTGCGGGCGATGGAAGGGTACAGCGCCTGATGGCGCTAGTCGCCCCCGATGGGGGGCTCCCACGAAGTTTCGCCGCGTCCGGGAGGATGCCTGTTCCGTTCGCGAAAACTCAGCCGCATGTCCTTGGCGCATTCGGCGCGAGGTATCGAAACGGCTGCCGGGTCGGGGACGTGGAGAGCTCAGTGCACCCTGAGGGCAGCGCCGAGCAGTCTGGCCGTGGCATCGACGATGGGAATGACCCGGTGATAGGCCATGCGGGTGGGCCCGATCACACCGAGCACGCCGGCAAGCTTGCCATCGAGCCTGTAGGGCGCCGTCACCACGGAGTAGTCACCCAGAGGCTTGTAGCCGGACTCCTCGCCAATGAACAGATGCACCCCTTCGGCATCGAGGCAGCGATCGAGCAGGTGCAGCACGTCGCGCTTCTGGCCGAAGGCGTCGAACAGTTCCCGGACGGTGTCCATGTCCTCGCCGGTGACGAAATTGAGCAGATTGCCCTCGCCGGCCACCACGTAATCGCCGCGACTTTCCACCTCGGGCCCGATGGCATTGGCGGCCACATGGAGCATCTCCGACATCAGCGCATCCATGCGCGCCTTGTCATGCTTCATGTCCTCGAGCAGCCGCTCCCGGACCCGCCCCAGGGAAATACCGCTGAAATGGTGATTGATGTAGTTCGCGGCCTGGGTGAGCTCCGTCTCGCCGTACTGGCGCTCGGTACGGATGACCCTGTTCTCCACCTCGTGATCGTTGAGCACCAGGATGACCAGGATGCGCTGACCGGCCAGCGGCAAGAACTCCACATGACGCAGGGTGACGATCTCCCGCCTCGGCAGGGTGACCAGCCCGGCCATGCGGGTAATGCCGGACAGCAGCGATGATGCGGTGGCCGCCAGTTCCTTGCTGCCCAGCTCAGGCGCGAGACGATCCCGCAAGGTCGCCAGGGCCGCCTCCTCCAGCGGCTGAACCGAGATCAGGTAGTCGACGAAAAAGCGCAGGCCCTGGGCCGTGGGGACCTTGCCGGCGGAAGTGTGGGGCGACACCACCAGACCCAGCGCCTCGAGGTCACCCATGACATTGCGGACCGTGGCCGAGGAGATGTTGAGATCACTCTCAGCCGCCAGGGTCTTGGATGCCACCGGCTGCCCCGATTCGATATAGCGCTCGATCAGCAGCTTGAGCAGCTGACTGGCGCGCTCATTGGGGTGATTGGGGTGATTGGGGTGATCATCACGCCGGGCCATGCTAGCTAGCACCTCTCTCGATTCTCGAGCATTCGCAACATCGCGATTGAAAGGTATTTTCCTGCCCTTCGCGGACACCTCCTGCTGGCAGGCCGCAGCCCTTGCCGCAGCCTTCGACGACTTTTACTTACGCTTTGAGTGTACGGACTTCTGCGCCCTTGAACAGCTCATGACATCACCACCCGGCGCATTCTGGTTGTGGAGAAGATCGCGTACGCGTAGAAGCGTCGGAAGCTGCTTGCGACATGCTTGCGCCGAGCCGCAGAATTTCAAGGCAACCGCCCGGAGTCTCTGACAGCCATGTTGACCCGCCTCGACATCAAGGACTTCGCTCTCGTCGAAGAGCTGGCGGTGGATTTCGCCAGTGGTTTCTCTGCCATCACCGGCGAAACCGGTGCCGGCAAGTCCATCATGCTCGACGCCTTGGGGCTCGTTCTCGGCGACCGCGCCAGCCCGGAGCTGATCCGCAGCGGGGCGCCCACGGCCGATCTCAGTGCCGAATTCACTGTGGCCGACATTGCGGGCGCGGTGAGCTGGCTGGAGGGCCGGGAACTCTCCGACCCGGATGCCCCGGGGTGCTGCCTGCTGCGCCGGACTCTGGCTGCGGACGGCCGCTCCAGGGCCTATGTCAATGGCCGCCCGGTGACCCTGCAGGACATTCGCGAGCTGGCTGAGCACCTCATCGACATCCATTCCCAGCACGCCCATCAGTCGCTGCTCCGGCGCGACACCCAGCGCCTACTGCTCGATGAGTTCGGTGGCCACGGCCAGCTCGTACGCGACCTGACCCGGGCCCACAGCCATTGGCGCAGCAGCGTGGAAGCGCTGGAAGCGTCTCGGCGCGCCCAGACGGAAAGCGCCGAACGACGGGCGCTGCTCCACTATCAACTCGAGGAACTGGACCAGCTCAATCTGGAAGCCGAGGAATATCCGCAGCTGGTGGGCCAGCAGAAGCGACTGGCCCATGCCGATGCCCACGCCAGGCGGCTGGCCACGACCCTGGCCGGGCTCGACGAGGACGACGATGCCGTCACGGCGCTCCTGGGCCGCCTGCTGCATGCGCTCGAAGACATCGAAGATGACCACCCGGCCCTGGCCAGCGCCCGCGAACTTCTTGATTCCGCCAAGGTGAACTGCGAGGAGGCCACCGCCGAGCTGCGTCGCTACGCCGATCTCCTGGAACCGGACCCGGAAAGGCTTACGATCATCGATGCCCGCATCGGTGAACTGCACGATCTGGCCCGCAAGCATCGCATTCGCCCGGAGGAACTCACCGCGCTGCAGCAGCGCATCGCCGGGGAACTCGCCAGCATGGCCGATGGCGAAACACGGCTTGAAGCGCTGGCACAAACCGTGGCCGAAGCCGACACAGCCATGCTGGAACTGGCGACCAAGGTCTCCAAGGCCCGCGCCAAGGCGGCGCGCAAACTGGAGTCAGCCGTCACCGGACAATTGGTGGAGCTCGGCATGAAGCATGCCCGCTTCGAGGCCCATCTCGAGGCCCTGGACCAGGGAGAATGCGGCCCCACCGGTCTGGAGCGGGTCGATTTCAGGGTCAGCGCCAACAAGGGCGTCTCACCCGGCCCCCTCGGCAAGATCGCCTCCGGCGGCGAACTGTCCCGGATCAGCCTGGCCATTCAGGTGGTGACGGCCGCCACCAGCCGCATCCCGTCGCTGATCCTGGACGAAGCCGATGTGGGCATCGGTGGCCGTACGGCCGAAGTCGTGGGCCGCCTGCTGCGCAATCTCGGCGAACACACGCAGATCCTCGCCGTCACCCACTTACCCCAGGTGGCCGCCCTCGCCCACCAGCATCTGGCGGTGGAGAAGTCGGATCAGGGCAAGGCGCGGGTGAACATCCGCACCCTCGATGAGGACGAGCGCGTCGGTGAGCTCGCCCGCATGCTTGGCGGCGTGGAAGTGACCGCCCAGACCCGGGCCCATGCCAACGAGATGCGCGCCCGCGCTGCCAGTGTCCCGAACCCCAAGTTCGCATAACGGTGAGCTTCGGGTTCGGGACACTGCGCGTGACCCGGGTCGCCCCAAGCAGCTATCATCCGCGCCTCGCTCACTTAGAGATCCGCGCGCATGACCGCACCCCTGCGCCTGCTGGCCCTGGCCCTCACCGTCGCTCTGCTGCCGGGCTGCGCCGTACTGCGCAACTTCGAGTTCCGCAATCTGGGCATCCCGCCCGTGCACCGGGTCACGATTCAGCAAGGCAACGTCATCACCCAGGACATGATCGACCGCCTGCGCCCGGGCATGACCCGCCGCCAGGTGCAGTTCGTCATGGGCGAGCCGATTCTCGGCAACACCTTTCGGGCCGACCGCTGGGACTACATCTACACCATCCAGGCAGGCGCCCAGGAGCGCCGGCAGCAGCGCTTCACCGTGCACTTCGAGGGCGACGCCCTGACCCGCTTCGAGGGCGACTTCGTCCCCAGCGAACTGCAGGTGGTCCAGGACGCGGCGTTGCAAAAAGCCGTCGACGCCGTCAGCGAGTAAGCCTCAGCCAGCCAAGTGGGCAGGTCGCCCGCTATACCGGCTCTTACGCCATCGGATCAGCTTAACGATTCGAAAGGAGTGTGGGGCCTGCCTGCGCGACACCCCTTGTGGGAGCCTGCGCCTGCGCGACACCCCTTGTGGGCGCCTGCCTGCGAGGACACCCCTTTGTGGGCGCCTGCGCCTGCGCGGCACCCCGTGTGGGAGCCCCCATCGGGGGCGATCAGAGCCGTCAGGCGCTGCAAGCGTCCATCGCCCGCACTGCGGGCTCCCACAAAAGGCCATGCCCAGCGAGTCGCTTCCTCGCGCGCCGGCACCCACCGCGCGGTGGGCCGTTAGCGGCGGCTGTTCGTCAACGCCCCCTCAATCGCCCTGACCCCGCTGCCGCTGCGCTTTCGCGCGCTCGGCCCGCAAATCCTTCGGATCATTCGGCAAAGGCCGATAAATCTCGACCCGATCGAAGGGATGCACCACACGCAGACGGTTGTGGATGACCCGGCCGAAGATGCCGACATCCGCCGAGTCGATGTCGATCTCCGGAAAGCGCTCGAGGATGCCCGACTTGCGGATGGCATCGATCATGGTCGTCCCCGGCAGGACCCGCACTTCAAGCAGACACTGCTCCTCCGGCTTGGCGTAGACCACCTCCACCGTGATCAGGTCTTCGTCGCTGATCATGACCTCACCATCTCCCGGGCCCGGGCGCAGAAGGCATCCACCAGGGTGTCCGCCGAGCGATTAAACACTGGGCCGAGCGCGGCCCGAATCAGGCGCCCGGCGTAGTCGAAATCCAGATCCAGAGCCACTTTGCAGGCCTCCGGCGCCAACGGTGTGAACTGCCACACCCCATCGAAGTGATCGAAGGGGCCGTCCACCAGCTCCAGCGTCAGACGCTCCGGTCGCAACAGCCGATTGCGAGTAGTGAAGCGATGACTCATGCCGGCCCGGCGGATCTCCAGGGTCGCCACCATCGCGTCATCGGAGCGCGACAATACCTCGGCCGCTGCGCACCAGGGCAGGAACTCGGGATAGCGTTCCACCGCATTGACCAGATCGAACATGGCCTCCGCCGAATAAGGCACCAGCGCACTGCGGGAGATTTTCGGCACCGCGCCGGATCAACCCGTCGCTGCGCGGTAGAGGGTGTAGGCAAACACCGTGAGCACACCTAAGGGGGCGACGAAGCGCACCAGGAACAGCCAGAGATTCAGCCACAGCGACGGCATCTCGAGCTGCTCCGCCAGCAGCTTGCGCGGCAGCACCCAGCCCACGAACAGACCCATGAGCAGGCCGCCCAGCGGCAGCATGATGTTGTTGGTGAGGAAGTCCAAGAGGTCGAAGAACGTCCGTTCGCCGACCAGATGCACATCCGCCCAGATATTGAAGGAGAAGACGGTGACGAGCCCCAGGATCCAGGTGATCACCCCCAGGCTGATGGCTACCCTGGAGCGCACGGCGTTGTACTCCTCCACCAGGAAGGCGATGGCGGGCTCGAGCAGGGAGATGGCCGAGGTCACTGCGGCAAAGCTGACCAGCAGGAAGAACGCCGAGCCGAACAGTGTTCCCAGGGGCATCTGACCGAAGGCCAGCGGCAGGGTGATGAACATCAGGCCCGGTCCCTGGCCCGGCTCGAGGCCGTTGGCGAAGACGATGGAGAAGATCACCAGTCCGGCGGCAATGGCCACCACCGTGTCGAGCAGGGCGATGATGGTGACCGTTCCCGGCACCGAGGCATTGTTAGGCACATAGGCACCATAGGCCATGATCGCGCCCATGCCCAGACTCAGCGTGAAGAAGGCCTGCCCCATGGCCGCCAGAACGCCTTCCACGCCCATGCGGTCCCACTCGAAGCGGAACATGAATTCGGCCGCCTGACCGAAGCTACCGGTGGTCACCGCGTAGCCCAGCATCACGATCAGCAGGATGAACAGCAGCGGCATGAGCACGCGAATGGCCAACTCGAGCCCTCCGGAGACCCCGCGGGCGACGATCCACACCGTCAGCGCCATGAACAGGGTCTGCCAAAAGATCAACTGCAGCGGGGATTCCAGGAAACTGTCGAAGGCAGCCGCGGCAACCTCACTGCTGGCCCCGGTGAAGGTGCCCTGAGCAGTCACCAGCACGTAGTCCATGGCCCAACCGGCGATGACGGCGTAGAAGGAGAGGATGAAGAAGCCGGCCGCCACCCCCATCCAGCCGATCAGAATCCAGGCCGGACTGGCCTTCGACACCGTCACCAGCTTGCGCAGGGTGTTGATGGGGCTCTTACGCACCTCCCGCCCCATCAGCACCTCGGCCATCATGATGGGGATGCCGATGAGGAAGATGCACAGCAGGTAGACGAGGATGAAGGCGCCGCCACCGTTATCACCGGCGATGAAAGGGAAACGCCAGATGTTGCCCAGGCCAACGGCCGACCCGGCCGCCGCCAGGATGAACATCCAGCGACTGCTCCACATCCCGTGCCGGGAGGTCTCGCCACCTAGCGCCATGGGCTCACTTCCTCGTTGGCAGATGGGGCCGAATGGCCACCTCTTTGGCGCCCCCGCGCCGGAATGCGCTGGATTGTGCGGCTTTTGCCAGGACCCCTCAAGCCAACCGCGCAATGGCGCATGGGTTTCCAGAGCCGCCGCCCCTATAATGGGTCCATGAGCAAATCAGCCAAACAAGCCGGCCAGAACACCATCGCCCTGAATCGGCGCGCCAAGTTCGACTACCACATCGACGAGCGCTACGAGGCGGGCATGGTCCTGGAAGGCTGGGAAGTGAAGAGCCTGCGCGCAGGCAAGGCGCAGCTGGTGGACAGCTTTGTGCAAATCCATCAGGGCGAGGCCTACCTGCACGGGGCCCATTTCACGCCCCTGCAGAGCACCTCCACCCACGATGTCGCAGACCCCAAACGGGTCCGCAAGCTGCTGCTGAACAAGGATGAGCTGGCCCGCATCTTCGCCGCCACCTCAGCGAAGGGCTACACCTGTGTCGCCACCGCCATGTACTGGAAGGGCGCCCACGTCAAATGCGAGATCGGCCTGGCCAAGGGCAAGAAACAGCACGACAAGCGCGAGGACAGCAAGGAGAAGGACTGGGCCCGCGAAAAGGAGAGGCTGCTCAAGCACAGCGCTTGAGGCCGGCACAGTCGGCTGGGGCCGCCCCCCTTGATATCTGCCTACTCGCCCACATGATATACTCCGTAGCCGCCCTGGCCTTCGGGCGGCACACGTTTCCGGGGGCGACCTGGATTCGACGTCGGTGAGGAGGCCCTAGGTGCATGCCGAGAGGGTAGACACTCTCGTAAATCAAAGCCTACAACCAAT
>SLTB01000341.1 GCA_007130155.1 Pseudomonadales bacterium | reverse complement strand
CAGTGCGACCCGATTCGCTCCCGGCGAATCGGTCGACGTACTGTCGAGTACGCCTGCGCGCCCGAACTGTCGCGCGCCTTGTCTTTACCGGGATCTCCGCTCCCTCGCTTCGCGTATCGGTGAGATATGCGGGCTAGCGTGCTGCCGATGCCATTGATGTGCCGGCACGGTGCACAGCTGGCCACTGGCCAGGTTGAGCTGATGCGCCGGACCTTCAGGTGGCGGCAGCACCTCGACGCTGACGTCGCCGTCGAGGACGAGGAGCAGCTCGTCGTCCGGGTGCCACTCCCAGGGCGCCTGGCCTCCGGCATAGCCCTCCAGGGGGGCCGACGGTAGCCAGCAGAATGCCAGTGCGATGAGGGTGGTGGATCGCAGGAAATCGACGCTGTGACGTGAGCCTCGCTGGGCCGGTGTCGCCGCCGGCCCAGCGGTTCATCAGCTCTTGCCGCCCTGGGGTACTTCGCTGAACGGCACGTTCTTGTCGACGCGGATGTCGCCGGGCAGCTGCAGGACCCGCTCGGCGATGATGTTGCGCAGGATCTCGTCGGTGCCGCCGGCGATGCGGTAGCCGGGGGCCGACATCCAGGCCGCCTGGAACTGGCCGTCCATGGGCTGCTCGTCGACGAGGATGCCGCCCATATCCATCAGGTCCATACCGAAGCTGCCTATGCCCTGCAGCTTGTTGGCGGAGACGATCTTGGTGATGGAGTTCTCAGGTCCCGGGGTGCCGCCCCGGGACAGGGCCGACTGCACCCGCAGCTTGGTGAACTTCAACCCCGACTGCTCGCAGTACCAGCTGGCGATGCGGTCGCGGACGGCCTGATTCTGGATGGCGGGCGCGTCGTCCACTTCGACATTCTGGGCTAAGGCCAGCAGCTCACCGGCATCCGGGCCGCCGGCGGAACCTACCGCGAGGCGCTCGTTCATCAGCGTGACGATGGAGACCTTCCAGCCGTCGCCCACGCCGCCCAAGCGATGGTCATCGCGGATGCGCACGTCCGTGAAGTACACCTCGTTGAAGCCCGAGTGGCCGGAGGCCTGCTTGATGGGCTTCACTTCCACGCCCGGGGCCTTCATGTCGACGATGAACATGGTCAGGCCCTTGTGCTTGGGTACGCTGGGGTCGGTGCGGACGAGCAGGATGCCGTAGTCGCAGAACTGGGCACCGGAGGTCCAGACCTTCTGGCCGTTGATCACCCAGTCGTCACCGTCTTTAACAGCACGAGTGCGCAGGTTGGCGACGTCGGACCCGCCGGCGGGTTCGGAGAAGAGCTGGCACCAGATCTCCTCGCCTGTGACCATTTTCGGCAGATAGCGCTTTTTCTGTTCCTCGCCGGCGAAGGCGATGACCGTGGGGCCGCACATGCCGAGCCCAATGGCGAAGGGGCCGATGGGGACGTCGTAGTTGGCCTCTTCCTGGCCCCAGATGATCAGCTCCATGGGGGTCGCACCCTGGCCGCCGTATTCCTTGGGCCAGTGCAGACAGGCCCAGCCGTTGTCGGCCTTGAGCTTCTGCCAGGCCTTGGCGCGCTTGATGAGGTCGGCCTCCGGTTCATCCTTGCGCAGCTTGGCTTCGCTCTTGGGCGTGGCATTGGCTTTGAGGAAGGCACGGGCTTTGTTGCGGAACTCGGCTTCCTGCGGGGTATCGCTGAAGTCCATGATCAATGCTCCTATTCAGGCCCGTTCACGCGTTTGCTTGCGCGAGGTTGGATTCTTCCAGTCGCGTTACCAGTCGGTCTTTCCAGCGCGGCAGGCTGCCCAGGTTCAGGCTCAGCAGCTTGGAACGACGGTAGTACAGATGACAATCGAATTCCCAGGTGAAGCCCATGCCGCCGTGGGTCTGGATGTTCTCCTTGCTGCACTCGTGGAAGGCCTCGGTAGCGGAGACCCGGGCGGTGGCGGCGGCCAGGGGCAGTTCGGGGGCGTTGGTCGACAGGGCCCAGGCGCCGTAGTAGCAGTTGGAGCGGGCCAGGGTGTGGGCGATGTACATGTCCGCGAGCTTGTGCTTGATGGCCTGGAAGGAGGCGATGGGACGGCCGAAGGCGTAACGGCCCATGGCATAGTCCCGCGCCATCTGCAGGCTGGCCTCGGCGCCGCCCACCTGTTCCCAGGCGAAGAGAATCGCCGCCCGGTCGAAGAGCTTCTCGAGCTGGCTCCAGCCTTCGCCTGCCGCACCGAGCAGCTCGGCGGGGGCGCCGTCGAAATCGATTTGGGCGTGGGAGCGGGTCGGATCCAGGGTCTTCACCGCCTTGCGGCTGATGCCCTTGCCACCGAGTTCCACCAGATACAGCGATGCCGCGGCGCCGGAATCCTTGGCGATGACGATGGCGATGTCCGCCACGTCGCCGTCGGCCACGGGCAGCTTGGTACCCTGGAGCTTGCCGGACTTGGCAGAGACCTTCATATTTTTCTGGGTGGTGGTCTGGGTGCCTTCACCCACGGCCACGGTACCGATGACCTCGCCGGCGGCCAGCTTGGGCAGCCAGGCCTGCTTCTGGGCCTCGCTGCCGAACTGCAGCAGTGCCTCGGTGGCCAGATAGACAGAAGATGCAAAGGGCGTCGGCGCCAGGGTGCGGCCGAGTTCCTCGGCGATGACGCAGAGTTCGAGGTGACCGAGGCCGATGCCGCCGTACTCCTCGGGAATCGTCACGCCGGTCCAGCCGAGATCGACGATGCCTTTCCACAGTGCCTTGTCGAAGGGCTCGTCACCCTCGAGGATCTTGCGCACCGCCTTGCTGTCGCTCTTGGCGCGCAGGAAGTTCTGCGCCTGCTCGCGCAGCATGTTCTGGTCTTCGGAGAACTCGAAGTTCATGGATCCTGGGCCCCTCTATCTGGTTTGACGGCGGGTTCGGTATCGGGACACGTACCCCCTGCGGTGGTTGGCCGGGGCGGTCGTGTCAGTCTCTCTCACGGCAAGCGCTTAATTCAAAAGTATTAACCTTTGGATGTAAACAGGTTTGGGGGAACGGCCAAGCCTTCCCGCGTTGCTTCAGGTGTCCTCCTGCTGCCTTCGTCGTTCAGCGCGCCGCCGGCGCATGGCAGCTCTGAAGCGCCACAGCAGCGTGATGACGAGCACCGCTCCCGCCAGCAGCGCGAGGCTCGGGTAGATCACCGCTTCGGCCAGTACGGTGCTGTCGCGGTCACTGTGGGCGGCTGCGATGAGCATGACACCGAAGGCGATGGCCACCACGGAGCCGGTGAGGTACCAGGCCGACAGCAGCGCAACCAGGGGTAGCACTACGCTCTGCAGCAGGCCGGGATCGCTGCCAGGCCGATAGAAGATGAACACCAGCGCCACGCCGGCTAAGGCCAGCAGCCGCGGTCCGGGCTGGGTGTGAAGCATGCGGGGATCGCGCGGGGGTTCGGGTGCGGACATGCCGGGGCTCGTTCGATTGCGAGTCGGGCAGTGTAGCGAATTCAGGGTTGGGCGCGAGGGAGATGCAGCGTCACCTCATTGACCTCAGTGCTGCCCTTCTCGCGAATGGCGACCGAGGGCCTCGTCGGCTGTCCGGCCCTGCCCCTCGCGGCACCGTTCTTCCATTGCGACATGTCCAGCGGGCATTGCATGTCCCGGGTGCGCTCGCCCAGCCTCTGATCTTGCATGGCGCTGTGTGCCGATTGCGTCATCATGCGGACTCGAGCTTTACCGGAATGCGCTGTCGGCCGAAGTTCCCGGGCGCGGCCTCGAGGACGCCGGCGATGGCGCAGCCGCAGTTCCCGCAGTTCCCGCGGTGATCAAGATTCCAGCTGCCCAGGGCATACCAGTCGCGCTCGATCACCCTCTTCCCGCAGCCCGGACACCAGGTGCTGCCGCCTTTCGTATCGTGGACGTTGCCGGTGTAGGCGTAGTGGATGCCGGCATCGAGGGCGATGCGGCGGGCGCGGGTCAGCGTCGAGGCCGGTGTCGACGGCCGGTCCCGCAGTTTCCAGTCCGGGTGAAACGCAGTGAAGTGCAGCGGCACGTCCGGCCCGAGCTCGTCGGTGACCCAGCGGGTCAGGCGTTCGAGTTCCGGCGTCGAATCGTTCTCACCGGGAATCAGCAGCGTGGTGATTTCGAACCAGGCTTCGGTCTCATGCTTGAGGTAGAGCAGGGTATCGAGGACCTCGCTTAGGCTGCCGCCGCAGATGTCACGGTAGAAGCGTTCGCTGAAGGCCTTCAGATCCACGTTGGCCGCGTCCATGGCGGCGAAGAATTCCCGCCGTGGCTCGGGGCAGATCCAGCCGGCGGTGACCGCGACGCTTCGAATACCCTGCTCGCGGCAGGCGGCGGCCACGTCCACTGCGTACTCATGAAAAATCACCGGATCGTTGTAGGTGAAGGCCACGCTGCGGCAATTCAGGTCCGTGGCAGTCCGGGCCAGACGCTCCGGGCTCGCGGCGTCAGCCAGGGTATCCATCTCCCTGGACTTGCTGATGTCCCAGTTCTGGCAGAACTTGCAGGCCAGGTTGCAGCCAGCGGTGCCGAAGGACAGCACCGAGGTTCCAGGCAGGAAGTGATTCAGAGGCTTCTTCTCGATGGGATCGACGCAGAAACCGCTGGAGCGCCCGTAGCTGAACAGGCGAACTTCGCCTTCCTCGCAGCCGCGGACATAGCACAGTCCGCGCTGGCCTTCGCGCAGCCGGCAGTGGCGTGGGCAGAGGTCGCATTGGACCCGTTCGTTGTCGATGCGGTGCCAGAAGCGTGTCGGGACGCTGGCGGCCATGATCAACTCCAAGCCCGGCACTTGAACCACGCCGGGACGGCTGCATGATGAAGGTACATGGGGGCGCTGCCCCATTGAGGCAAGCCTGGAGGTCAGATGTCGACACGCATGCCAGCCGTTGCAGGCCTGTTCTACCCGGGTCAGACGGTCGCGCTGCGCCAGCTTGTTGAGGAATTGCTGGCCGCGGCACTTGATTCGAAGCAACAGCATCTCAAGGTGCTCGTCGTCCCCCATGCCGGCTACGTCTACTCCGGCGCGCTGGCGGCGCGCGCATACAGTCTGCTGGCAGACCGTCGGACATCGATCAGGCGGGTGGTGTTACTGGGCCCGGCCCACAGAGTCTGGGTGCCAGGCTTGGCGCTGCCTACGAGCACGGCGTTTGCGACGCCGCTTGGCGACATTGAGATCGATACGGAGCTGGCCGCAGCGCTTCGTGTTCTGCCAGGGGTGGCGATGTCGGATGCCGCGCACGCCGAAGAGCACAGTCTGGAAGTACAGTTGCCCTTTCTGCAAACGGCACTGGATGAATTCACGCTACTGCCTTTGGTGGTGGGCGAAGCGACGCCTGGGCACGTCGCTGCGGTGCTCGAGCAGGTCTGGGGCGGCGACGAGACGCTGATCGTGATCAGTACGGATCTCTCGCACTTCCATGATCTGGCAACGGCCCGTGGTATCGATGCTGCGACCGCAGCGGCGATCGAGTCTTTCAGCATGGATCTTCACGGGGAGCAGGCCTGTGGCGCCGTACTGCTCAATGGCCTTTTGCAGCTCGCTCGGCAACGGGCCGTGCGCATTGAACGCATCGGCCTGGCCACCTCGGCTGATACCGTGGGCAGTGCCGATCGTGTGGTGGGCTACGGTGCCTGGTGGCTCGACGACAGGTCACAGGAGCGGGTCGCGTGATCCTTGATGTCGCTGCGCAAGAGCGGCTCCTGACCCTGGCCCGCGAAAGCATGGCCTATGCCATTCTCAAGGGCCTGCCCGTTCCCGTCCGCGCTGAGACTTGGCCGGCTTCGCTGTGGGTGCCTCGAGCCACGTTCGTGACTTTGACGCTGGAAGGACGGCTGCGGGGCTGCCGGGGGCGCATCGATGCTGTTCAGCCGCTGCCGGAGGACGTGGCGGTGAGTGCGATGGAAGCTGCCCTGGATGATCCGCGCTTTGCAGCGACGACGGCCTCGGAGCTCCCAGACCTGAACATCGCGATCTCCGTCCTGACTCCGTCCGAAACGCTGCACGTGGCCGATCTCGAGGCCCTGCGGGCAGCCTTGCAGCCGCACCGCGATGGTCTCTTGGTGATTGCTGGCGATCATCGAGCCACTTTCCTGCCGAAAGTCTGGGAGCAATTGCCTGATCCTGATTTGTTTCTCGCTGCACTCTGGGAGAAGGCTGGGCTGCGCCCCGGAAGCTGGCCAGATGACATTCGCATCGCCCGCTATGGCGCCAGCGACTTCGCCGAGGCTTGAGTCTCGGGCTTCGGCACATGTTTTCCGATGCCTTCGAGTTGTGGTCCCGGCTGCGGCCACGTGGCGCTTTTGATCACGGCGGCCCGGGAATACGGCTCGGGCCGTCTTCGGCTCCCCATACATCGGGAACCTTGGTGGCATACGACTCGGACAGATCGAATTCGATCATCCAGTCGTACGCACCGTCATGGGTGGTGCCGTAGCGATAATGGACCCCCGGCTCGATTTCGATCCGCCAACCGACGGGCGCGCCTGCTGCTGCGGTCCGCTCTGGCGATGCGAAATCCTGCCGGTTGGCCGTTCCCCCGCCCATGGCGAGTCCACCGTACCAGGTGCGGCTGTCCTCGCTGCCATCTGGCTGCCGATGGTCATGGCGGAGCTCCAGATGGTTGCCCGAGCGCATCAGGTACCAAGTCCGAGAGCTGTCCCAGGCACCGGTTTCCACCACCTCGATATGGAATGGGATGCGCACTTCTTCGGTGTCGCAGTGATGGAAGTGAAGCAGCAGAAGCTCGGTTCCGGTGAGCATCGTGTCACCATCGGGTTCCAGGACGAGCCGTCCCGGAAAAGCTTCACCGCAGTGCGCGGAGAGCGAAGCGAGGAAGCGGCTGTGGGAATCCTGTTCAGCGTTCGCGGCAGCTGAATCCTCGGTTGTCCCGCAACCGCTCGTGGCCATGACCAGCATCGATAGCATGGGGAGCGTCGCGCGGGCCCGGACACTTCGGCTCATGATGGATCTCCCTGTTTGGCGAAAGTGGAACCCGGTGCCGGGCGAGGGTGCAGCCTATCGTCGCTGGTCCTCGATAGGAAACAAGGGCCAGAGTGCGCGCGCAGTTAACGCATTCGCGATGCCGGCTTTCGACCATTCGTGCCTGTACTCCAGAGTTTCTCCAAAGTTTTTGGGTGTCCGGAATTTTTGTTGGATGTGCCGAAAGTTTACGGGCTGCTGATCAGGCTGCGGAAGTGCCTGTCAACGTGTTGGCCCCGCAGCGACAGCTGCAAGCTGCGCGCCCTCTGAAAGCTACTCGGGGCTTTGGTGCACTCAGTTCAGAGCGCCCTTGGTGCCGGTGCCCGCGAGCTTGATTCTGAAGATGTCCAGTTCAGGATGATCTCAGAGTTCAGTCACTGAACCGTCCTCGAGGAACTGGTGAACTGTGTCGAGAAGCTCCTTGAGCCGGAACGGTTTCGCGAGGCGGGCCCGGACGTTGTACCGGATGCCTTGGTCGTCTTCATCAGGAAGGGCGTTGCCGTAGCCGGTGCATAGAATCACCGGTGGCGCTTCGGGCAGAGCCTCGATGGCTGCGGCGAGCTCGATGCCGCTCATATGGGGCATGGTCTGATCCGTGATCAGAAGGTCCACCTTGTTTTCACCACGCAGGAAGTCGAGCGCCGTTCCAGGATCATTGAAGACAGTGGTGCGATAGCCCGCATGCTCGAGCAGTTCGCTCATGAAGTTGGCGACGGATACCTCGTCGTCAACGACCACGACATGGCCACCGCCGCTCTTGGTCGGAGCCTGGGTCCCCAGAGGTTCCGCGTCCGTCGCCGGAGTTGAAGCGTCTGTGGCAGCCAGCGGGAACAAGAGTCGGAAACAGCTGCCCTGGCCCGGTGAACTGCGTACCTGTACGTGGCCGCCGTGCTGATGCATGAAGCCGTTGATCAACGACAGTCCGAATCCGGTGCCTCGCCCGGCCACCCGTGTGGTCACGAGTCGGTCGAAGAGTTGGTCCTGGATTTCCTCGGGAATGCCGCTGCCGTCGTCGCTGACGCTGATGACCAGCCAGCGCCCGTCGAAGCTGCCATGACAGGCCGCACAGCGTTCGTTGTCCGTCAGTTCCATGTCGTCGACGGTGATCGCGATGGTGCCGTCTCCGGCAATGGCGTCGCGGGCATTGATGAACAGATTGATCACCACCTGCTGCAGCTG
>SLTB01000183.1 GCA_007130155.1 Pseudomonadales bacterium | reverse complement strand
TCACCGATACGCGAAGCGAGGGCGCGGAGATGCCGGTAAAGACAAGGCGCGCGACAGTTCGGGCGCGCAGGCGTACTCGACAGTACGTCGACCGATTCGCCGGGAGCGAATCGGGTCGCACTGTGTTCGCCCGCAGGTTGCGCACCATGGAGGGTGCGCAACCGCACCGGCGCAACGCGGGATTTGCCGGTATATCCGTGTCCGTAGCCGTGAATCGGTGAGATATGCGGGCTGGAGTCCACGACCTCCTTGTCAGCGGATGTTGCGGATGCGCCGTGACTTCAGGGTGGGATGGCCCGCGGGCTGGTAGGTGATCACCAATGCCCGACGTGGATGGTCGGACGTGTTCGGGGCCGACCCGTGGACAATGTGTGGATCGAAGAAGACCAGGGATCCGGCCGGAACCTCGAGCGCCACGGCGTTACCGGGGTCGAAACGACTCGGGTCCGTATAGAAGCCGCCGAGCTGGCTGCCGTCATCGGTTCCTGGCAGGCAGCCTTCGCGGTGACTGCCGCGAATCACCTCGAAGCAGCCGTTGGCCCTGCTGGCGTCGTCCAGTACCACCATGACGTTCGGCAACAGGTCCACATGACCGCAGTCGTGGATCCAGTAGGGCGAGTCCTGATGCCAGCCAAAGCCGCTGCCTGCTCGCGGGCGCTTGAGGTTGAGCTTGTTGGTCCACAGCCCGATGGCTTCGCTGCCGAGGATGTCGCGTATCGGGGCGGTCAGGCGTGCATCGTCGAGCAGGGCGTCGAGCCTGGGATGCAGCTCACACACTGGCTCGATGACCTTGATGGCTGGATCGAAAGGGGGCGGCTCGAATTGCACCGTGATGTGGTCGAGGTCGACAAAACGCTTGCCGTCGAGAACGTAGCTGCGGGTGTCCTGCACAGCCTCGATGCCTGCGAGAGCGGCTTTGGCTGTGTCCTCCACGGCTCCGATCAGGGCGTCGATTTCCAGCGCGTCGAACTGGGCCTTGCGGACGAGGAAACCCTGCGCCCGGTAGCGGCGAGCTTCCTCTAGGCTCAGGCGGTGGTTCGCTGACCTGGTCTGGGCGTCGACGCTCATCGAGGCTGCTGGTCACCCACGGGACAACGCTGGCGCGCGCGGCGCCGCAACCAGAGGCCGTAGACCCACTCCATCGGGCCGATCAGACGCAAGGCACGCACCAGCTTCGCCAGCCAGCGCCAGCCCGGAAGTTCGTCCCAGATGACGGTAAAGGCTTCGGCACCGGAGCGCAGCCGGCCGTGGCGGTCGAGGACGTACAGGCGCGCCATGGCATCCTCGAAGCTCACGCCGCTGCCTTCCACGGCGGCAGGTTCGGCGTGAATGTCGCACCAGTTCACCTGATTGCCGGCATCCAGCTTTCGGTAGTGGTCGATTTCCCGGCGGCAGATAGGGCAGCCGCCGTCGTAGAACACAGTCGGGTTCATGTTTCGTGACCTGGACGGATCGGGCCCGTGTCCGGCAGGGGTCATTGTCCTGGCGCGCGTGGCTGAATACCAGTGGCGCTCAGCCCTCGATACCTCAGTTTTCGAGGCCGAGGTGCTCGACGATTTTTTCACGCAATTCCGCAGCGGCCGGCTCGGCCTGCTCGAGAATGGTTTCGATACGATTGAAGTGCAGCAGCCGTATGCCTTCGGTGTTCGGCTTGATGTAGATGTCGGCATCACCGTTGAGCCGCCTCGAGGTGATGATGGACTGCTGCATGATCTCGAAGGTGCTGAAGAGCATCTCGGTGATGGAAGGCTCCTTGCCGTCGATGCGTTTGCGGGTTCCGGAGACATCGATGGCAACGACGAGGTCGTAGCGTTCCGCGAGGATGTCATAGGGCAGTGGGTTCGAGGTGCCGCCGTCGATCAGCAGTTTGTCGCCGGCCTTCACTGGAGCGAACAACCCTGGTACGGCCATGCTGGCCTTGATGGCCAGGAACAGGTCGCCACTGTCGAGGATGGTCATTTCGCCAGTCCAGTAGTCGGTAGCCACCACTTCCAGAGGGATTTTCAGATCGGCAAAATCCCGCGCTTCGATCTTGCCGGCGATGAAGTCGAGGAAACCGCTGGCATCGATCAGGCCGCCATCACCGAGGCCGAGGCGCAGGAGGCTGGTCAAGCCAAGATCGGCGTTGGGCCGCATCATGCGCGAGAGCGCATCGAGATTGGAGCCGCCAAAGTCGTCGAAAATGTCCTCGATGGCTGCGGCGTCGAGACCGGCGGCATAGAGCGCGCCGATCACGGCGCCGATGCTGCTGCCAGCGATGCGATCAGGCTGAATGCCGAGATCGTCGAAGACGCCCAGCATGGCAATGTGGGCAAGGCCGCCGGCGCCACCGGAGCCCAGAGCCAGGCCCATGGAGCGTGCCTCGCGTTCGTCCCCGACGCTGTTCTCTGCCAGGACGCCTGTGCTCAGAAGCATGCAGGCAAGGATCAGATAACGCAGTGCGATTTGGATCACGGGCAACTCCGGCGGCGGGCTATTGCAAATGCTTGATCATGCCAGGGCCAGTGGCGTGGTGAAGCGCTTCAGCCGCAGCGCATTGCTGACCACGAACACGCTGGAAAGGGCCATGGCAGCCGCTGCCAGCATGGGTGAGAGCAGGATACCGAAGGCCGGATACAGCAGTCCGGCCGCCACCGGGATCAGGGCGCTGTTGTAGGCGAAGGCCCAGAACAGATTCTGTTTGATATTGCGCATGGTGGCTCTGGACAGGGCGATGGCTATGGGGACGTTGCGCAGATCGCCTGACATCAGCACGACGTCTGCGCTCTCGATGGCAATGTCGGTGCCGCTGCCGATGGCGATGCCTACATCGGCGGCTGCCAGCGCCGGCGCATCGTTGATGCCATCGCCGACGAAGGCGACGCGTCTGTGGCCTTCACGCAGTCGATCGATGGCGCTGACTTTGTCCTCGGGCATCAGCTCAGCCATGACCTCGTCGATACCGAGTTCGCGGGCGATGGCGTCGGCGGTGCGTTGGTGATCACCGCTCAAGATGGCAACGTGCAGTCCCATGTCGTGCAGCGCCCTGATTGCGGCCGGCGTCCCTTCTTTGATGGGGTCCGCAACGGCCAGAATCGCGGCGAGCTGACCGTCGACGGCCAGCAGCACCGGCGTGCGAGCCTCTTCGGCCAGTGCAGTCAGGCGCTCGCGACAGACTTCGGTGTCGAGCCGAAGTTGTTGCATGTACCGCGTGGTGCCCAGTTCGACCCGCTGCCCATCCACGGTGGCGCACAGACCTAAACCGGTGACGGTCTCGAAGGCCTCCGTCTTCCCCATCTTCAGGCCGCGTTCCCGGGCGGCTTCGACGATGGCCACGCCAATGGGATGCTCCGCGTCGCGCTCGGCGGCGGCTGCCAGTGCCAGGGCCTGATCTGCCGTGAAGCCTTCGAAAACCTCCAGATCGGTCAACGTGGGGCGACCCGCCGTCAGGGTGCCGGTCTTGTCCAGTGCCACGACGTCCACGTCCCGCAAAGCCTGCAGGGCATCGCCGCCGCGGAAGAGGATGCCCTGATCGGCGCCGCGGCCGGTGCCGACCATGATCGATGTGGGCGTGGCCAGCCCCATGGCGCAGGGGCAGGCGATGATCAGGACCGTGACCGCCACCACCAGTGCCATGGGCAGGGCGGGTTCAGGACCGGACAGCCACCAGATGCCCGCAGTCACCATTGCGATGGCGATTACCGTGGGCACGAAGTAGCCGGTCACCCGGTCCACCAGGGCCTGGATCGGCAGTTTCGCGCCCTGGGCCTGTCGGACCATGTCGACGATGCGGGCCAGCACCGCATCCTCCCCAAGATCGGTGGCCTTAACCAGCAGGCTGCCTTTCTGGTTGATGGTGCCGCCGACGACGCGATCGCCTGGACCTCGGGATGCGGGTATCGGCTCACCAGTGATCATGGCTTCGTCGACGTGGGACTCGCCTTCCAGGACACGGCCGTCAACGGGAATGGTCTCGCCAGGACGGACCCGGATATGGTCACCGGGTCGGACCTCAGTGATGGCCAGTTCCACGACCTCGTCGTTGCGCTCCACTCGCGCCGTCTTCGCCTGCAGCCCGAGCAGACGCTCGATGGCGGCTCCGGTGCGGCCTTTGGCGCGGGCCTCCAGCACCCTGCCGAGCAGGATCAGGGTGACGATCACGGCAGCGGGTTCGTAGTAGATGTTGGCGGTGCCTTCCGGCATCACGCCTGGTGCAAACGTGGCCACCACCGAGTAGCTCCAGGCCGCACCCGTGCCCAGCGCGACCAGGGTGTTCATTTCTGGCGCGCCCCGGAGCAGAGCCGGCAGGCCGATGCGGAAGAACACCCGCCCAGGTCCGAACAGGACGATGCTGGTCAGCAGGAACTGGATGAGCTGATTGTTGAAGCGGCCGATATGGGCTTCGATGGCGTGATGGACGGCCGGAATGAGGTGCGCGCCCATCTCCAGGATGAACACCGGCAGTGTCAGCGCGGCTGCGAATATGAGCTGCCGGGTCAGGGCGGCCGCATCGTCGTCCTGCGCATGGGGGTGGCCGGCATCATCCTCGGCGGGCGTGTCGTATCCAGCCTGGGTGAGCGCCTCGCGCAGGGCGGCAAAGGATGGCGGCGCATCGCCGAACTGCAGACTCGCCTCGTTGGTGGCCAGATTCACGCTCGCGCGCTGCACGCCCGGAACCTCCGCCAGTGCGGTTTCGACCCGCCGGACGCAGGAGGCACAGTGCATGCCTATCACGGGCAGGCGCTGGGCATGGGCGTGGTCCTTGGACATGATGTTCGCCTTGGATGGACTCATGGCTTCATCTTCCACCCTTAGCGGGTGTTGGGGTCAAGTGCGGTCCAGGCGATTGTCGGGCGCCGCATAGGAGTCAGTGGGTGATTGAGACAGATTCGCGCATATTCGAACGCTATGTGGGCATCGACTACTCCGGGGCGCGGAGCGCCAGGAATGGCTTGCCTGGTTTGCGAGTGTATCGGGCCGAAGCAGACGCTGCCGCTGTCGAGATCAGGCCGATTTCCGGCAAGTACCACTCCCGCTGCGGCGTCCATGATTGGCTGCTCGATGTGCTTGCTGAAGCGACACCGACCCTGGTCGGCATCGATCACAGTTTCTCCTTCCCGCTGGCGTACTTTGAGCAGCATGGGCTGGAGCGGAATTGGGATGCGTTTCTCGAAGACTTCCAGCGTCACTGGCCGACGGCGGATGAAGACGTGACGGTGGAGTCGGTGCGCCGGGGACAGTTTGGCAACGGGGCTGCGCGCGGCGGCAGCGCCCGCGCGCGGCGGGTCTGCGAGATCTCGGCGCGGGCCAAGTCAGTGTTCCACTTCGACGTGCCAGGTTCGGTGGCCAAGTCCACCCATGCCGGATTGCCCTGGCTGCTTCGACTGCGCCAGCATTTTGGACCCAGCCTGCACTTCTGGCCCTTCGACGGCTGGGAGATTGCTTCAGGGCGCAGCGCCGTCCTCGAAGCCTATCCGGCGCTTTACAGCGCGGCCTTCCCGCGCGAGGGGCGCAGCATTGATCAGCACGACGCGTACAGCATTGCCGCCTGGCTGGCTCGAGCGGATGCTTCCGGAGAACTTCAGGCCGCTTTGGCGCCCGTGTTTCCACCCTCCCTTGCCAAAGTTGTCGAAGTGGAAGGCTGGATCCTTGGTGTGCCGGGTCTCGATCGCCGGGCGGCGGGCCTCAGAGAGCCCAGATCGCGTATGCCAGCCCGGCGGCTGCGGTGAACAGAAACACTTCAGCACGCCGCCAGCGCGGCGGACGCCGAATGCCCTTCAGGTGATGCTGCTCTGCGAGCGAGGGCAACGTGATCATGCCAGTATCGTCATCCATAACTGCCTCCGGGTGTCGTGCCTGGATAAGTCTGTGCCTGCCAGTAATGTCCAAATGTCGTGCCATTCACCCTTCGAACCCGCGCTCGGCCTCTCGCCGCTCACCCCATCGCCCGAAGACCGCGATATGGCGGGGTTCGGCAGCCAGCGGCGTGGCCACTCGCGCTTGCCTGCAGCGCCCCGGTGGACAGCCAAGCTCCTGACGCCCCCTGACGAAACCTGCCGTTCTTCGTCACCCCTGCGTCGAGGGCGGTCATCCGTATCCGGCGGCCATCCCCTTGCCTTGAAGCCAATGTTCACCGTGTTCACAGCGGATATACAGTGACCGAGTGCGGGAATGACCGAGGTATTGACGAAGGTCAACGGTGATCGAAGCAGGCAGGGACACGGTCCTGCAGGCGGGAGTGCAGCAGCTTATCGCGGGCGCGCTCGATGTCGGTGCCGGTGATGTCGGTGCCGGTGACGCGACGCCGTTGCTGCTTCACGAAATCGGCATTCGCCAGCAAGGCGCCCGCCGTGCCGATACCGACATCGAGCAGGGCCGCAACCGCGGGGACGCGTCGTGACACCGGCGTCTACCAGTTGACGGTCAGTCCAACGATCAGGGTGTCGTAGAGCGGGCTTCGAATCACGACTCAAACCTCCCGCGAGCATTCGGTTCCGGTCGACTCGAGAGCCTGTGAGAAACTATCCTTCGAAGCGATCAAGCCCTGGCAGGAAGCGATAGATATGAGTGATTCCCCCAAACTACCTCCCATTGTGCGTATTCTGATCGCGCTGGCGGTGGCGCTCGCGCTGTTCGCTGTCGCGATGCAAATCTTTACCCCGCCGCGCGGCGAGCCGGAGGCGGAAACTCGCGATGAGACGTCCGCCGAGTACCGGTGGCGGGAGGCGCGGGAGGTGGTGTAGCGCGTCGCCGCCCGGACGCCGACCCGGCGTGCTGCAATGTAATCCTGGTCCCCGGGTGGGCATGGGCGTCAGCCCCGCCCCAGGCCCAAGTCAGGCCCAAGTCAGGCCCAAGTCAGGCCCAAGTCAGGCCCAAGTCAGGCCCAAGTCAGGCCCAAGTCAGGCCAATGCGGCCAGGCGGTCCAGCCAGTGCTGTTTGCGGGCTTTGGGCAACCAGCTGACCTCGAAGGCGTTGCGGGTGAGGGTGAGGATCTCGGCTTCGGTAAAACCGGCCTCGTCCGCCAGCGCTTCGAGGTTCTCGTTCATGTAGGCACGGAAGTAGGCGGGGTCATCGGAGTTGATCGTGGCCTTCATGCCGCGCGAGAGCATCTTACGTATCTCGTCGCCGGTGAGGTTCTGGACCACGAAGCGGTTCGAGACCGGACAGACCGTCAGCCCGAGGCCGCGGCGGGCGATCTCGTCACACAGGGCCTCGTCCTCGAGGGCGTTGACCCCGTGGTCGATGCGGTCGACTTCGATGAGGTCGAGGCATTCCCGGATGTGCTCGAGAATGTCCTTCTGGTTGACGTCGCAGTGCATGGTCAGCTTCAGGCCGAGAGCGCGTGCCCGCGCGAAGACTTCGGCGAACTTGGCGGGCGGGTTGTCCTTTTCGTCGGAATCGAGGCCGACACCGACCAGGTGATCGAGCCAGGGCTCCGCCATCTCCAGATGGGCCATCGCCGACTCGGCGCTGAGATCGCGCAGGAAGCACATGATGAGCTGGCTCTCGACGCCCAACCGGGCCGCAGCTTCGTCCTGTGCGCGCCGGATGCCGCGTATGACGGTTTCGAAGGCAACGCCGCGACTGGTGTGCGCCTGCGGGTCGAAGAACGGCTCCACATACACCACGTTTTGCGCGGCCGCGCGTCGGAAGTATTCGAAGGTGAGCTCGTAGAAGTCGTCTTCCGTGCGCAAGACATCCATGGCGGCGTAGTAGATCTTCAGAAACGAAGGCAGGTCGTGAAAGTCATAGGCCGCAACGACTTCTGCCGGGGTGGCATAGGGCAGGCTGATGCCATTGCGCTGGGCCAGCGCGAAGATCAGTTCGGGCTCCAGCGTGCCCTCCAGGTGTACGTGCAGTTCAGCCTTGGGTAACTTCTGGATGAAATCCTTCATGTTGTCCTCTTGATAAGCGGCCCACCCCCCGGTTGGCGCTCTTTCGAGAGTATGCCACTTTGCCACTTCCCCCTCAGCGAAATCATGACCGCTGTCCTGGAACAAAGCGTATCCCTTGGATCTGGCAAAGTGCCTTTGGGCCCGACCGTTGTACGGTCGGCGAGCCTGCCGACCCCATGCGGTCGGGCCTGCAGCAGCGCGCTCCGATGGCCGACCTGCTCGCCGCAGGACAGCGCGAGAAACCCTCGTGGGGCAACTGTTCATGGCCTCTGGGGCAGAACGCCTCCGGTTTCGATC
>SLTB01000096.1 GCA_007130155.1 Pseudomonadales bacterium | reverse complement strand
TCCACCAGGGTGTAGGTGGGCGATTTGACGCTGCCTTCATGACCCAGCGCCCGCAGGAACCCACGCACCAGGGTGGTTTTGCCCGCGCCAAGCACGCCCTCGAGCGTGATCAGCCCTGGCGGCTGAAGGGTCGCCAGGCTGGCACCGAGGGCCTCCGTGGCCGCGACGTCGGCCAGCAGCACATCGACCTCCGCGGTCATGCCTCGACACCCTCGAGCAACCGGCGCAGATGCGGCGCCAGATCACTGGCGGCGAGACCCACCGCACCACTGGCCGCAGCCGCATCGCCGGCGGCACCGTGGAGGCAGACCCCGAGGCACGTCGCTCGCATCGCTGGGAGACCCTGGGCGAGCAGGGCAGCGATCACGCCCGAGAGCACATCGCCCATGCCTCCCGTGGCCATGCCTGAATTGCCGTAGGGCGACAGCGCCAGATCATCGTCTGCCACCACCAGGGAACCGGCCCCCTTCAGGACCACAGTGCCCCCGTATCTCGCCTGCAAAGCCGATGCCGCGGCAAAGCGATCTTCGCTGACTGCCGCTGTCGTCGTTTCCAACAGGCGCGCAGCCTCGCCAGGATGAGGCGTCAGCACCCAGTCTTCCCGGCTCAGCGCCTTCGCCGCCAGAAGATTGAGACCGTCGGCATCGACCACCAGGGGAAGCTTAGATTCCAGCACCACATCGAAGAGCTGCTCGGCCCAGGGCTCCTGACCCAGGCCTGGACCGATCACCACCACTGAAGCCCGCTCCAGCATGGGCAGCAAGTCATCGCGGCTCACTACCGGCCGCACCATGACCTCGGGGGTGCGCGCCAGGATGGCAGCCAGATGCTGCTCCCGGGTCGCCGCAGTGACCAGGCCAGCACCGCAGCGCAGCGCAGCCTGCGCAGCCAGCGCCACCGCCCCGCCCATGCCGTGATCGCCACCCACGATCAGGACGTGGCCGAAAAGGCCCTTGTGGGCGTTGCGCGGCCGGCGGGGCAGCAGCAGGTCGTCCCCGCCCAGGGCCAGCAGGCGTATGCCCGATGGCGCCTCAGGGCCGGTATATACCGAGTCGGGCAGCCCCAGATCATCGAATACGAGCTCTCCGATATGGTCCGGACCTTCAGCTGTCAGCAGGCCGCGCTTGACGCCGATGAAGGTGATGGTGGCCGTCGCCCGGATCGCACAGCCCTGCACGCAGCCGGTATCGGCGGCCAGCCCGCTCGGCACGTCCAGCGCCAGCACGGGCAGGCCGGCGTCATTGACCTTGTTCACCGCGCCTACAAACGGCGGGCGAACGCTGCCTGCCAGACCGGTTCCGAGCAGGCCGTCCACCAGCACGTCACCGCGCAAGGTCACCTCAGGTGTGAACGGCTCAATCACGACACCCTGCTCCAAAGCCCAGTCCCGGGCCCGGGCCGCATCGCCCCTGAGATCCGCCGCGTCCGTGACCTGCAACAGCTGAACGTCCAGCGCCCGGCTCTTAGCGAGGCCGGCGACCACGTAACCATCTCCGGCATTGTTGCCACGCCCGCAGAACACCGTCACGCTGCGGGCCGAGGGCCAGCGCGACCGCAGCAGGGCGAATGCCGCCGCACCGGCACGCCGCATCAGGACGATTCCGGGAATGCCCTCCTCCTCAATGGCCCGGCGATCGAGCTCGCGGTTCTCCCGAGCAGCGTAGAGTCGCCGAACCGGTGGCGCACCGGTGGCAGGCAGTCTTGTCATTGATCACTCCAGCAATGGATGAAGCGTACAATCCGATCCGAACGTCAGGCCGCGCATTGTAGGCCAGGAACTCCTTCTTGCAGGACCCGGCATGAATACAGAGCAGCTCGTCGCCGACATCCGCAGCTGGGCGGCGGAACTCGGCTTCGACCGCATCGGCATCACCGACACCGAGCTCGGCGAACATCCCGAGCACTTGAGGCGCTGGCTGGCCGCAGGGCACCACGCTTCCATGACATGGATGGACAGCCACGCCGACCTGCGCTGCGAGCCGGCGCGGCTGGTGCCGGGCACCCTGCGCATCCTCACCGCACGCATGCACTACGCACCCCCCAACGACGATCCGCTGGCGGTGCTCGAGCGTGGCGATCTGGCCTACGTGTCCCGCTACGCGCTGGGCCGTGACTATCACAAGATCATCCGGCCGCGGCTGGCACGGCTGGCACAACGCATGGATGAGACGATAGCCGGCTTCGGCTATCGGGCCTTCACCGATTCCGCCCCGATCCTCGAAAAGGCCATCGCCCAGCGCGCGGGCCTCGGCTGGATCGGCAAGAACACCCTCCTGCTGTCGCGGGACGCAGGCAGTCTGTTCTTTCTTGGCGAGATCTTCACCGACCTGCCACTGCCCGTCGACGCCCCGGAGACCCGCGATCACTGCGGCAGCTGCAGCGCTTGTTTGGACATCTGCCCCACCGATGCCTTCGTCGGCCCAAAGCAGCTCGACGCCGGGCGCTGCATCAGCTACCTCACCATCGAACATCGTGGTGCCATTCCCGAACAGCTGCGGGCAGCCATGGGTAATCGGGTTTTCGGCTGCGACGACTGCCAGCTGGTCTGCCCCTGGAACAAGTTCGCCCGCAGCACGCGAGAAGACGACTTCCATCCCCGCCATCAGCTCGAGGCCAGCGATTTGGTGGAGCTGTTTCTCTGGTCCGAGGCCACCTTCCTCGAACGGACCGCAGGCAGCGCCATCCGCCGGACCGGCTATGCCGGCTGGCTTCGCAATCTGGCCGTTGCCCTGGGTAACGCCCCGCCGACTGAACGCATCGTCGCGGCCCTTCAAGCGCGGCGCGAAGACGTGGACGCCATGGTCAGGGAGCACATCGACTGGGCACTGGCGCGACAGAGGGGGCTTCAAATCACTGATCAGGGCTGACGGAAGACCTGCTTGCGATAGTGCTTCAGCTCGGCGATGGAATCCTTGATATCCTCCAGCGCCAGATGAGCCCCCTCCTTGCTGAAGCCTTCCAGGGCTGCAGGATACCAGCGCCGGGCCAACTCCTTGACGGTGCTGACGTCGATCATGCGGTAGTGCAGAAAGGCATTGAGCGCCGGCATATGGCGAACGAGGAAGCGGCGATCCTGGCAGATGCTGTTGCCGCACAGCGGGCTCATACCGGGTTCCAGGTACTGCCGCAGAAAGGCCAGGGTCTGGGCCTCGGCGGTGGCCGTGTCTATCCGGCTCGACCGCACCCGGGCCGTGAGACCGGAGCCACCATGCTGACTGACGTTCCAGTCGTCCATCTTCGCGAGCTCGGATTCCGGCTGATGGATGGCGAATACCGGCCCCTCTGCAATCACCTCGAGCTGACTATCGGTGAGCAGGGTCGCCATCTCGATGATCACGTTCGTATCCGGATCGAGCCCCGTCATTTCGAGGTCCATCCAGACCAGCGGTGCATCCACTGTCGTCACGCGGCAGGACTCCCATTCACAGCGCTGCAAACCACGTAGAATACGGACCCGCCAAGGAGGCGGCCAGCACAAGGCGTTCGCGTGGCCAATCAGAACAACCCCCATCAGCACCCCGAGGCCGTGCAGGCCGTGGTCGTCAGCCACCTGCGCAGCGAAGTGGAAGTGGCCACCCTGTCCAGTCAGGGTGAGCCCTCCGAACGCCTGCGCTGCTTCCAGCGCAGCCGCAGCATCGAGGTGGTCACCGGTGATCGGGTGCTCATCGAGCGGGACCCGGAGCATCCCGAACGCGGCGTCATCAATGAGGTGCAACCGCGCCGAAGCCTGCTGCAGCGGCGCAACCGGTCCGGCGTCGTGCAGACCATCTGCGCCAACCTCGACCTGCTGCTGATCACCATCGCCCCTGACCCGGAACCCCACGCCGACCTGATCGACCGTTACCTGGTCGCCGCCGAACTCGACGGTCTCGATGCTGCGGTGGTGCTCAACAAGTGTGACCTCACGGCAGCCAGGCAACCAGAGATCCAGAGCCTGATCGACCTCTACGAGGGGTTAGGCGTACAGGTGTTCAGCTGCAGCGCCGTGGCCGGCGTCGGCCTCGACGCCTTGCGCAATCTGATCGGGGATCGCACCGCAGCCCTGGTCGGCCAATCCGGGGTCGGCAAGTCTTCACTGCTCAATGCCCTGCTGCCGGAGGCCGCCGCGGAAGTCGGCAGCCTGTCCGGCAAGCGCAATAGGGGCCATGGTCGCGGCCGCCATACCACCAGCACCGTACGCCTCTACCCTATCCTGGGCGGGGTGATCATCGATTCGCCGGGCATCCGGGAACTTACGCCGGAGGTAACGGATCCAACGCGTCTCATTACAGGCTTCCCCGAGATCGACAGCGCCGCGCGGACATGCCGCTTTCGCAATTGCCGCCACGACCGGGAACCGGACTGTGGCGTGAGCGAGGCTTTGGCCGATGGCCGCATCGATGCCCGGCGCTGGCGCAGTTACCGCATTCTCGAAGCCGAGATCAGGACAGGTCGGGGTTGAGGAAGCCTGCGATGCCGTCCGCTACAATCACGGCCGCGCCCAACCCGGCCGAGCCCAACCCGGAGTAGACCATGAACCAACCGGACCCGGACCGCCTGCTGACGCCGGAGGCCCTCCAAGCGCTGCCCCCTCATGAGACCTTGTTGGTGGACGTGGGCTCCCCCGAACGCTACGCCCAGGCCCACCTGCCCGGCGCCGTCCTGGTGACGCCCGGCGAGCTGGTGGACGGCCGCCCGCCGGCCACGGGGCGGCTGCCCGATCAGGCACGGCTGAACACGCTGTTTTCACGCCTGGGACTACGCCCGGATCTCAAGGTGGTGGCCTACGACGACGAAGGCGGTGGTTGGGCCGGTCGCCTGCTCTGGACCCTGGACGTGGTGGGGCATGACAACTGGGCCTACCTGGACGGCGGCATCCACGCCTGGCAGGCCAGTGGTTACCCTCTAGAGTCGCAGCCCAATGAGCCCACCTCCAGCAGAGCCGTGAATGTCGAGATTCATCCCGGCCCCATCGCCGAAGCTGAAGCCATCATGCAAGCCCTGGCGGACGGAGATGAGGATCTCCTGGTGTGGGATGCGCGCTCTGCTGCCGAGTATCGCGGCGAACGCCAGGCGGCAGCACGCAACGGTCATATCCCCGGCGCCGTCAACCTGGACTGGCTGGAACTGATGGACCGCCATCGCGAACTACGTCTGCGCCAGGATCTCGCCGAGCACCTTGCCGCCCGCGGCATTACCCCCAACAAGCAGATCGTCACCCACTGCCAGACCCACCATCGATCCGGGCTGACCTGGCTGGCGGCCCGCCTGCTCGGCTTCCCGAGGATCAAGGCCTACCCTGGTTCCTGGTCGGAATGGGGCAATCGCAGCGATACCCCGATCCATACCGGAGCGGCACCGTGACCCTGAGGCAGCGGGCCTTCCTTGGGCTGCAGCACCTGTTACCGAAGACCCTGCTCACCCGCCTGGCAGGCGCTTTCGCCCGCCGCCGCATTCCCCTTCTCACGCCCTGGGTCATGCGGACCTTCATTAGGGCCTATGGCGTGAACATGGAGGAGGCCGCACAGCCGGATCCGGCGGCCTACCCCACCTTCAACGCCTTTTTTACGCGCCCGCTTCACAGCGCTGCGCGACCGCTGGCACCTCCACCAGCACTGCTCTGCCCCTGCGACGGCGCCGTGTCGGAAGCCGGTGCCCTAGACGGCGATCGTCTGCTGCAGGCCAAGGGCGTGACCTACACCACAGCACAGCTGCTCGGCGATGCCAGCCTTGCCGAGTCCTTTCGCGGCGGCAGCTTCGCCACCCTCTACCTGGCCCCACGCGACTACCACCGGGTGCACATGCCGGCAGATGGAGTGCTCGAGTCCATGACCTACCTGCCCGGTGGCCTGTACTCGGTAAACCCAGCCACCGCTGCCGCCCGGCCCGGGCTGTTCGCCCGCAACGAGCGGGTGGTCACCACTTTCCTGGGCGCCGGTGATCGCTTCGCGGTCGTGCTGGTGGGCGCCATGATCGTCGGCGGCATCCGAACACCCTGGGCCGGGCGGGTCACGCCCCGCAGTGCAGAGTCATGGCGGATGAGGGCAGATACCCCCCTGCTCTACGCCCGCGGCAGCGAAATGGGCACCTTCGAACTGGGGTCGACAGTGATCCTGCTGTTTCCGCAGGGTCGAGCACGCCTGGATGATGCACTGATCCCGGGCCGCAAGGTGCGCATGGGCGAGGCCATCGGGGAGGTCTACGAAGCGGACTCAGGACAGCAGTGTCCTGAATCCGATCCACCTAAATCCGAAGGCGGCTGAAGGGCAGCACGGTGTCAAGATCATTGACACCCGACATCAGCAGCAGGACTCGATCGAGGCCCAGCGCCACGCCAGCGCAATCGGGCAGACCGTGTTCGAGTGCAGCCAGCAGGCGCTCATCCAAAACCGGGACCCAGCGCGCAGACACGCGTCGCTGCTCGAGATCGGCCTCGAAGCGCCGCCGCTGCTCGGCCGCATCACGCAGTTCATGATAGCCGTTGGCCAGCTCGATGCCATTCACCACCAGCTCGAAGCGGGCCGCCACCCTGGCGCCCTGGGCATCGCTGCGCAGCCGCGCGAGCGCGGCCTGTTCGGGGGGGAAATCGTGGATGAACCAGGCGCCGGGTAAGCTGTCGATGGCTTCCGAATAGGCCAGATCGAGCAGGGCGCTGCGCTCACCGCCCGTCAGTGCCAGAACGTCGGCCTCCCTTCCGTTCTGTTGAAAATGCCGGGTCAGGGCCAGCACCAGAGCGGCCGCCGGTTCCAGCAGGGGATCCACTCCCAGACGGTCTGCCAGCAGGTCGCGGAAACGCATGCGGCGCGCTGGAAGTCCATCGAGCAGTGAGGCGAGCAGGGCATCGAGCTCGCCCATCAAGGCAAAGTCGTCGAAACCGGGCCGATACCACTCGAGCAGGAGGAACTCCGGATTGTGCAGGCGGCCCGCCTCTTCGGCACGAAAGGCCCGGGCGATCTGGTAGATCGGCCCGGAACCCGCGGCCAGCAGACGCTTCATGAAATATTCAGGCGAGGACTGCAGCACAAAGCCATCGACCGTTCGCAGACAGTCGATGGCGGGATCCGTCCCCCCGGTGGCGCCCAGTATCGGCGTGTCCACTTCGAGCACATGACGTGCTGCGAAGAACGCGCGCACATGGGCCAGCAATGCAGCACGCCGCTGAAGGGTCGATAGATCAGTACCCGGGCGCCATTCGCCCACCCCTCAGCCCTTGGCGCGGCTCTGGTATTCCGAGGTCCGGGTGTCCACCCGCAGGATATCGCCACGGTTGACGAACAGCGGCACCTTGACGACTGCACCGGTGGACAAGGTCGCGGGCTTGGTTCCGCCCTGGGCGGTATCGCCCTTGAGGCCGGGATCGGTTTCCACCACCTCGAGCTCGATGAAGTTCGGCGGTGCCACCAGCAGCGGGGCGTCATTCCACAGGGTGACCATGTAGATCTCCTGCTCCTTCAACCACGGCTTGGCATCACCCACCGCTTCCACCGAGGCTGCCACCTGCTCGAAGCTGCCGTCGGTCTTCATGAAGTGGTAGAACTCCCCGTCGGAGTAGAGGTACTCCATATCGACTTCCATCACGTCCGCGCCGGGCAGGGACTCACCGGATTTGAACGTGCGTTCCCAGACCCGTCCTGTCTTGAGGTTGCGCAAACGCACGCGATTGAAGGCCTGCCCCTTGCCCGGCTTGACGAATTCGTTCTCGAGAATGTTGCAGGGGTCGCCGTCGAGCATCACCTTCAGCCCGGAACGGAATTCGTTGGTTGCAAAGGTCGCCATGTCGTCTCCACCGTGTCACTCAGGCGAGGAAACCCCGCCGCGCGGGGCGCATCATAATCAATCGGCCCCGGCAGCGGCCAGCGCCTCAGCAAGTGTCCATCGCGCTGAAGTAGCGCAAGCCATCGTGTCCGCATCACGCCGCGCCTATACTCCCATCGCAGCCACGAACCGGAGCCCTACATGCTTGCCCGCGCCCACGATACCGAGGACTGGCGTAGCCTGCTCGCCTCGGCTGTGACCGACTCCCTGGAGTTGCTCCGACGCCTGGAATTGAGCGATCACCCGCTGGCCACCGCCCTGCAGCAAGGACCGACCTTTCCCGTCCGGGTACCTGCGCCGTACCTCGCCTGCATGCGCCGAGGCGATGCCGACGATCCCCTGCTGCGCCAGGTTCTCGCCACCGCCGAGGAAGACCAGCCCGCAGCGGGTTTCAGTACCGACCCGTTGGACGAAGCCGGACAAAATCCGCTGCCAGGCCTGCTGCAAAAATAT
>SLTB01000296.1 GCA_007130155.1 Pseudomonadales bacterium | reverse complement strand
CGGAAACAGAGTGTTTTCGTCGCGGCCGTTCAATTAGGTCATATTTATTCATAATATCAATCATTTGTAGCGCCGCCGCTGGCCGGCTGGTGAGATTTCCGGGCTAGGAGTCTGCGCGGGATCTGCGCGTCATTCCTTCAGAGGGCGCCTATCGCGCCAGCGCCAAGTCCGGTAGTGGGCCACTACCGAGCCCCGCCGAATCAAAGTAATACGAATTGCTCCTTGAGAGATCGGCGGAAGGTGTTCACCTGCGGCAGCTGCCGCACCGATACCGGGCGGCGCAGATGGCTATGGTGAACTGGGCCTGGCCAAGGACTGAACCGCTTGGGCCGGGGGTGCTCCGAAGAACCCGAGCCTTGAAGCAGGGTGCGCCAATCACCGAGTCGAAGGCGGGGCGCCAAATCGGTGCATAACGTCGTGCGCAGCTCTATCCTCTGCATCATTGCCGGGCGTCGGGGCTGTCCAGGTGGTCTCGCAAGCGCCTGAATGGGTGCTGGCACAGAGGTTGCAATACTCAGGATGCGAAGCCGCAGCGAATCGCGCAGCGGCCATCAACCCGACACGGCCCGTGTTCAGGAGGCATCCAATGTTCGACGTGACCTGTGAAGCAGTTGCCACAGAGCCGGCCAGTTTCAGCGCTGATGTGGTGTACAGCGCCATGGCCGGATCCGATTCCGAGGTCTACGACCTGGGCGTCTGCGGTCCGCTCTGGCATCCCGCAGACGAAGATGCTCTCGACAATCTCTACTTCGTACCTGCCTGATTCCGGCGGGCATTCTCTACGCCAAAAACACCGGGGCCTTGCGCCCCGGTTTTGTTTCCGGCGGACGCGAAGGATTCCCCGACGGGATCGCTTCAGGTCCGGCCTGGCACCGGCGACCATCCCGGGGCGGTCGCCCGTCCGCCTCCTTCGACCTCACCGCGCGCGAGGGCGCGATCCCGCCGCCGCTCCAGCGCTGCCCGCAGCCGGAGATGACGGGCCTCGGTGATCGGGTAGTTCCACACCAGCATCGCGGCGAGCAGGAAAAACGTTGAGGGCAGCAGAGCGAACAGGAGTTTGAGTCCCATGATCTGGGCCGGCGGATTGACCGCTGCCGGGCTGGCGTCGAAGCCGATCCAGGCGAGCACCGACAAAGCGATCCAACTGCCCAGGGATGCGGACATCTTGGCGGTGAACGACCACGCCGCGAAGAACGAGGCGGTGCGGTTGTTGCCACTCTTCAAGGTGTCGAGATCCACCACATCGGCCTTCATGGAGTTGGGCAGGGCCGCGAAGCCGCCGGCGGCGAAGCCGGACACCAGGGTGATGGGCAGCATCCACCAGAAATCGCCCGGACCCAGTAGCAGGTACATGGGATTGGCCAGGGCGATCAGGGTAAAGCAACCGACGTAGGCACGATGCTTGCCCACCTTGGAGGACAGCCAGACCCAGAACGAGATGCCCGCCAGATTTGCCGAGAAAAAGAAGGCGAGCATGATCACCGCCCTGTCTTCAGCGCCGAGCACGAAGGCAATGTAGAAGATGTACAGGGGGGTGGAGATCGAGAACGCGACGGAGCCGATCATGAAGGCGGCGATCAGCCGCTTGAACGGGCCGTTGCGCCACATCAGTCTGAAGCCCTCGCCCAAGGGCACCCGGGAACTCACGTAGTCGCGGGCCTCCGGAACGTTCCATACGGTCACGCCGATGCAAAGCGGAAGCAGCACCAGCGTCAACCAGCCGACGACCGCCAGTACCGCGCCCGTGCCGCCGTAGCCGAATGCCAGCAGGGCGACCACCGGGGCGAGTTGTGCGCTGAGGGTGCCCACCACGCCCATGAAGGAGCGCCAGCCGGTGATCCGCGAACGTTCGTTGTAATCAGGCGACAGCTCAGCGGCCCAGGAGTAGTAGGGGATCATGAGCATGGTGGTGCCCACGGAGAGCACCATCATCCACGTGAACAGATGGGCCGCCCCGGCCCCTTCAGGCGGCAGAAACAAGTTGAAAAAGGCCAGCATCAGTACTGGCGCGGAGGCCAGAATCCAAGGTCGTCGCCGTCCCCAGCGGGTATGGGTACGGTCGCTCAGGTAGCCCACGAGAGGATCGGTGATGACGTCGAAGATGCGCGCGAGGAGGATGATGTTGGCGGCGACTGCCAAGCCCACGCCCATCTCGCCGGTATAGAATTTCGGCACGAACACCATGATCGGGAAAACGGCCATGCTCGCCGGCAGGTCGGTCACGCTGTAGCAGAACAGCGTCTTCTTGGTCATGGCCATGGTGGATCCCCTCCCCGGGCCTTTTCCCGGACTCTACCTTGTGGATAGAGCCTGTGGTATCCACATCGCCGTCATCGCTGCATGGCGCGAGGGGGGAGGCAGCCTCTCATCCCATCGCCTGCGAAGGCCTTCGACACATGGTCTGCCCGGGCCGGTTTCCGTATCCTCCACCGCGTCTACGTTTTCGGTTTGCCAACTCGATCTTCACTTTGGGAGCAGGATGCATGCGCAGGAACAGGCTCGGCCGCAGCGGTATCGTCGTTTCCGACATCTGCATGGGCACCATGACCTTCGGCAGTCAGGCGGATGAGGCTACGGCCTTCGCCATCATGGACAAGGCTTTCGAGGCGGGTGTGGACTTTTTCGATACCGCCGAGATGTACCCGGTGCCGCCCGATGCCAAATGGATCGGCACCACCGAGGAGATCGTCGGCCGCTGGATGGCTGCCCGCGGTAATCGGGACGGCGTCATTCTCGCCACCAAGGTGGCCGGACCGAGCCATGGCTGGATCAGTCCTCCGCTGCGTTCCGGCAAGACCGGCCTGGATCGGCATCAGATCATGACGGCGGTGGAGGCGAGTCTGAAGCGCCTGCAGACTGACTACATCGATCTCTATCAGACCCACTGGCCGGATCCCGACTATGCCAAGGAGGAGACCCTGCGCGTCCTCGACGATCTGGTGATCGCGGGCAAGGTCCGCGTGCTGGGCTGCAGCAACGAAACCAGCTGGGGCTTGATGAAGAGCCTCGCCGCATCGGAGCGGGAAGGATTGGCGCGCTTCGACAGCATCCAGAACAATCACAGCCTGAACAATCGCCGCTTCGAGGATGACCTCGCGGAGGTCTGCCGGCGGGAGCAGGTCAGCTCGATTCCCTATTCACCCCTGGCTGGCGGTGTGCTGAGCGGCAAGTACCAGGACGGCGCCCGCCCGGAGGGCGCTCGCTTCACCAACTACCTTTCCGCAGGCAGGCGTCAGCAGGTGATGGCCCAACGCTTTGTCAACGCCAAGTCGCTGGCATCCACCGAGCGCTTTGCCGCCATCGCGGCCGAGGCGGGCATGCCTCTGGTGACCCTGGCCACGGCCTGGAGCAAGCAGCACGACTTCGTGGCCTCGACCATCGTCGGTGCGACCACGGTGGAGCAAATGGAGGACATTCTCGCGGCGGCGGATGTTACCCTCGATAAGGACACCCTGGCGGCCATCGATGCGGTCTCCAAGGACATCATGTATCCCATGGGTTGACCGAGACCGCGCTGGACCGAATCACTGCGGTCAAGGATCTGGCGCTGTGTCGCTTGACCGGCTGGCGGCTGCCGACGCTGACCGAGCTCTGCTCGATGGTCAAACGTGGCGGGTCTATTCAGGCTGTGCGGGGTTCCAGGTCATCGCCGCGCAGATGGTGAAGCAGGCTCGCCAGCACGCGACAAGCATCCATGGCGGTGAAGATGCCAACCAGTGTGTCGTCACGCGTCACCAGCGCCGAACCGATCTTGCGCTCGGTCATGGTCTCCAGCATGGCTTCGAGTCGGGTGTTGATGTCAACCACGTAGACTGAGTCGACGCTGACGTCCCGAACGGTGAGTGACCGGCCCTGCGGTAGGCGGCCCTCGGATTCGAGGGCCAAGTTGAGATCGCGCTCGCTCACGACGCTGGCCAACTTGCCGTGTTCCTTCACGGGCAGGTGCCGGACCTGATGTGTGTGCATCATGGCGCGGGCTTCCTGCACCGGCTCGTCGATGTCGATCCACCATGGAAACGGTGTCATGACCGATTTCAGTAACGGCAGTCGGTTCATTCTCTATTCCTTCCAACGTAGACCGTGATCGGAACCACCGTATCGCTTCTTGCTCAAGGCCACCAGATCACCAGCAGCAAAGGGCTCCTGCGCGCTACATGAGATCAGCAGTGGCTCGTCGTATCACCGATCTTGTCGAAGAGCCTGCTTGTTGTTCCGCTTTGATCATCCAAGATCATGCCTGGGCTGGTCACGGGCAGCGTTGTTGTCAGCCCGCGATTCTTCCGCGTCGGCAGCTTCGAAGTCCCGTCGGAGGATTTCACCTCCACGACCTCGATACGGGTCAGCGCATCGGCGGTGACCTCGTCAAGATCCTGGCCGCACTTCAGGTTGCCGTCTTCGGTGAAGCGCCGGTGAGAATCGAAGCGGAGGGCATTCGAGAGGCAGCGAAGGATCCAGCACTTTGGCACTGCTCTGAACCTGAATTCGGGTTTAGGGAGACTCTGAGCGGGGCGAATTCAGTTCAAGGCCTCCCCAGGGAAGCGCTGATTGATCAGTGTTTCCCTGAGCAGGGCTGCCGCTCACGAATCAGCGACGCAAGTCGTTGATTCTTGGGGATCTGGGTCCGGACCTGTGCAGGCCTGTCCCTGCGGTCGGATTCCGGGGCCAGGGCCGCGGCTCAGGCGTACTGCGTCGAGGTGCAGTGTCCGGGAGGCTTTTACGTCGCCGGTGAAAAAGATCACCGTGTCGATGTCGCCCAGGTCCAGCGTCCGCTCCTTCGGTGCTGCGGCGATCTCGGCAACGGGGATGCTGATGTCGTTCCAGCCGGGTTCCAGCTCGAAGCGGCGGTTGAATCGGTCGCGGTAGGCAGCACCACGGCGGCTGTGTTCACGATCGCGGATGGCCACCGTCAGTTGCATGGGTTTGCCATCGTCGTGGTGAACGCTGAACTCGAAGGTGTCGTAGCCCTGCCAGTCACCGATGCCGCGTCGCAGTGCGGTCCCGGGCCAGCGGATACCCGGTTGCAGCTCTACTCGCAGTGAGCGCTCTCCGCTGCGGGCTCTGTCTGCGACGACGACGCCCTCACTCCAGCGCAGGTGCTCGAAGCGGGTCTCGAAGTTGCTGATCAGCGGAAACTGCTGGCGGGCCACCTGGTCGTCCCAGAGCAGCAGGGTCGGAAGACGCAACTCCAGCGTCAGCATGGTCAGCACCGGTAGCGCCCACCAGGAGCGCAACAGGTCTCTGGGATGCGCCAGCAGGAGCCCCGCCGCCGCACCGACCATGTTCTGCCACACGTCCGACCAAAGGGCGGTGCGGCCGAAGTACGGCTGGATGAGTTCGATGCTGCCGCCCAGCAGAAAGGCAGAGGTCAGGATCAGCGCGGCCTGCCGTAACAGGCTCATGCGCGAGCGCTTCAGCGCGCGGCCCACAACGTAGGCAAGCATGCCGAAGATCGCGATGTGTCCCAGCGAGAAGACGGGATCAGGCAGGAAGTCCAGCGTGTCGCGCTCGATAAAGAACATCGGCGTGGCGCAGGCCATCAGGCCGACGGGCAGAAGCCACGTGCGAATCATGGGTGAACTTCGTCTGCCTATGGCCGAGGAGCTGTGGGGAGACGCAGATGGTAACTGCTGGCGTCGCTTGCAGCACGCGCTCGAGCGACGTGCCTGGAACTCCCTGTGAAGTGACTGCCAGGCGTCAAAACACGCTGGTTGTCCCGGTGACGATGAGTCCGAGACCGGCGGCCCACAGCAGACAGGCCAAGCCGTCCACCAGGCTGTAGCGGGTGCGGTTGAAACCACTGATGCCGAGCATGGCCGGCAGCAGGCTGCGGATGGCAGGAATGAAGCGGCCGATGACAATGGCCCAGGCGCCGCGGGTGAGAATCATGGCCTCGGCGCGGACCAGGGAGGCGCGGTACTTGTTGGCCAGCCTGCTGTGGTGGAAGCGGGGGCCCACAGAACGGCCGATATAGAAGCCCAGGTGGTCGCCGGTCAGCGCGCCGAGGAAGGCTAGGGGCAGGATCTGCGGCAGGGTCGCGATCTCGGTGCTGACCAGGACCGAGGCCACGGCCACCAGGATGAATCCCGAGACGAACAGGCCGATACCCACGCAGGCTTCCGCGAAGGCGATCAGCGGGATGAGCAGCAGCGCGTAGTCCCGGTATTCCTCCAGCCATTGGAAGATCAGGTCGTTGATGGCGCCAATCACGCGGGCTTGGCCGCTTCCACGCAGAGTTCGCGAATCAATGCCGACAGCACTTCTATGGTGGGCTGGATCTGGGCTTGATCGAGGTACTCATCGGGCTGATGGGCCTGATCGATATGGCCCGGTCCCATGACCACCGAATCAATACCCATCTGCTGGTAGAACGGTGCCTCCGTGCCGAAGGCCACCGCACCGGCCGTGGTGCCGGTGAGGCGCTCCACCACCTTGACGATCTCAGCCGAGGCCGGCGTTTCGAATGGCGGCACGGGGGGGTGGATCTGGCTGACATCGAGTTGGACGTCGTTGGCCGGTCCAAGCGGCGCCAACCGCTTCACCAACTCATCGTGCAGCGCGTTGTTGTCCATGCCCGGCAGGGCGCGCACATCGATCTGCAGTTCGGCATGCCCACAAATGCGGTTCGGGTTGTCGCCGGCGTGCAGGCAGCCGAGATTCATGGTCGGGACGTTGACGTCGAACGAAGCGTGCTGGTACCGGGCTGCGAGTTCGGCGCGGAAGGCCTTGATCTCGCCGAGGACCAGGTGCATGGCGTCCAGAGCGTTGGAGCCCAGGCTCGGATCCGATGAATGACCGCTGCGCCCCTGGATGCGGATGGTCTCCATCATCATGCCCTTGTGCATGCGCTGGGGCTTGAGTCCGGTGGGTTCCCCCACCACCGCGTAGCGCGCTGCCGGACTGCCGCGCTCGGCCAGGAACCGGGCGCCGTCCATGGAGCATTCCTCGTCGGCGGTGGCCAGCAGGATCAGGGGCTGATGCAGCGGTGCGTCCAGATACTGCCTTGCGGCCTCGATGGCCAGGGCGAAGAATCCCTTCATGTCGCAGGTGCCGAGTCCGTAGAAGCGATTATCGCGCTCGGCGAGGCGGAAAGGCTCGCTGTGCCAGAGTCCTGGATCGCAGGGAACGGTATCGGTGTGGCCGGCGAACACCAAGCCACCTGGGCCGCTGCCCAGGGTGGCCACCAGATTGGCCTTTTGGGGCTGGTTGGGCAGGCGCATGAGTTCTACGCTAAAGCCAAGCTCATCGAGCCAGTTGGCCAGATGGTCCACCACCGGCAGGTTGCTCTGGTCGATGCGGGGGTCGGTGCAGCTCACGGAAGGGGTCTCGATCAGAGTCCGGAGCATGGACACCAGGTCGGGGGCGCGTGCGGTCATGCGGGAGCTTCTTTACTGTTTAACGGGTAGTCATTGTGCAGCTTTGTTCCGCCGCACTCCAATCCTGGTATTGAGGCTGCTTGATCAGCACTTTTCTGGGCGCTTCCCTGGGCGCTTCGCCGAAGCGGCGGCTTGCAAAGGGTCGCTGCAGGTTCACAATGTCCGCAGACAGCGCCGTTCTTATCGGGGCGTTTCACATCGCGAAGGGCGCGATGCGAACTATTGTGAAGGAGTGGCCGTGGCCAGCAGCCTCGGGTCAGCAGACGGCGATACCCTTGGAGAGCAGCATGATCGCGTTCTCGATCTGCGCTCCGTCCTCGATGATCTGGTGGCGGATGGCCGGCTCGACAAGGGCCAGGCCGACCGCCTTGCCGCACAACCAAGGCGGCGGGATCAGCTTCAGTTCCACCTGCTGGAGCTGATTGCCCAGGAGGAGTTCGAGGATCGGGCCCATCCCGGCAAGCGCCTGGACCTCGAAGCCCTCACGCTCTGGCTCTGCGAAAAGTCCAGTCAGCCCTATCACCGCATCGATCCGCTGAAGGTCAATGTCGAGCGTGTCACTGGGGTGATGTCCTACCAGTTTGCGCAGCGCCACAACATTCTGGCCGTGGAGTTCACCGACGACGAAGTGGTCATCGCCACGGCGCAGCCCTGGGTGCGGGCCTGGCAGCCCATGCTTGAGCAGACCCTCGGTACACGCAGGATTCGCAGAGTGGTGACCAATCCGGCCGACCTGAGGCGCTTCACGGTCGAGTTCTACACCATGGCGCGGTCGGTTCGGCGTGCGCGCGACCAGCACCAGAGTGGTGCCGGCGCGGCCATCACGAACCTCGAACAGATGCTGGACATCGGCAGGCTGAAGTCGCCGGAAGCG
>SLTB01000199.1 GCA_007130155.1 Pseudomonadales bacterium | reverse complement strand
TGCATACCCTGCGTGCGGATATCGATTATGCGACCGCAGAAGCACATACCACCTATGGCGTCATCGGCGTGAAGGTGTGGATCTTCAAGGGTGAAGTGATCGGTTCGAAAGACGAGGCGCCGGCTGCTGCGGCTGGCTGAATGAGCCTGGCCGCGCCCCCTGATCGAGGTTTATAGAGATGCTACAGCCCAAGCGCACAAAGTTTCGCAAGCAGTTCAAGGGCCGCAACCGCGGTCTGGCACTGCGCGGCAGTTCGGTCAGCTTCGGCGAGTTCGGCCTGAAGGCGGTTGCCCGGGGCCGTATGACGGCACGGCAGATCGAGTCGGGTCGGCGTGCCATGACCCGTCACGTCAAGCGTGGCGGCAAGATTTGGATCCGCGTGTTCCCGGACAAGCCGATCACGCAGAAGCCCCTGGAAGTGCGTCAGGGTAAGGGCAAGGGCAGCGTCGAGTACTGGGTGGCACAGATCCAGCCGGGACGCGTGCTTTACGAGATGGAAGGTGTGAGTGAGGAAGTGGCACGCGAGGCCTTCAGGCTGGCGGCCTCCAAGCTGCCCTTCGCTACCACTTTCGTGAAACGGACGGCGATGTGATGAAGGCGAGTGATCTGCGCGAGAAGAACGAGGCGGACCTGCGCTCGGAGCTGAAAAGGCTCCTTAAGGAGCAGTTCAGTCTGCGCATGCAGCAGGGCACCGGCCAACTCGGCCAGAGCCATATGCTGGGTGAAACACGACGGGACATCGCGCGCGTGAAGAGCGTTCTGCGCGAGAAGCAGGTGGCAGCACAGTGAGCAGCGAAGCAGCACAACAGTCGACGAGCGATCAGGTCATGAGCGAAGCGAAACAGGTGAGCGGCGAAGCGAAGCAGACCAACCCGCGGGTCGTCACCGGTACCGTGGTCAGCAACAAGATGGACAAGACCATCGTGGTGCTGGTGGAGCGGCGGGTTCAGCATCCGCTCTACGGCAAGATCATTCGTCGGTCGAGCAAATTGCACGCGCACGATGAGAACAACGAGTGTGAGATCGGTGACACCGTCACGGTGTCCGAGGTGGCGCCGATTTCCAAGACCAAGACCTGGCGGCTGGTGCGGATTGACGAGCGCCCGACGCGGGTATGACGAGCAAGGCGATATCCAGGCGGGCGCGGTCAGCGACTGCTGGATCTGGAGATAGGAAATGATTCAGACACAGACCATGTTGGATATCGCGGACAACAGCGGTGCGCGTCGGGTGATGTGCATCAAGGTCCTCGGAGGCTCGCATCGGCGTTACGCTGGCGTGGGTGATGTGATCAAGGTGACGGTGAAAGAGGCCGCACCTCGAGGTCGGGTCAAGAAAGGTCAGGTGGTCAACGCAGTGGTGGTTCGGACCCGCAAGGGCGTACGTCGCCCGGACGGCTCCATCATCCGCTTCGACGACAATGCCGCGGTGCTGCTGAACAACCAGTTGCAGCCCATCGGTACCCGGATCTTTGGACCCGTCACGCGTGAGCTGCGCGGCGAAAACTTCATGCGCATCGTATCGCTCGCGCCTGAAGTGCTCTAGAGGCGAGGCGGCGGAGGCAGATATGCGCAAGATCAAACGTAACGACGAAGTGATCGTCATCACGGGCAAGGACAAGGGCAAGCGTGGCGATGTGCTGCGGGTGCTCGACGACGGCCGCGCGCTGGTGTCCGGGGTGAACATCATCAAGAAACATACGCGTCCTGACCCGAATCGCAGCATCGCAGGCGGTATCGTGGAAAAGGAAGCACCCATTCAGATCTCCAATCTGGCGATCTGGAACGCAGCTGAAGGCCGCGCGGATCGGGTTGGATTCCGCGTCGATGACGGCGAGAAGCAGCGCTTCTTCAAGTCGACCGGCAAGACCATCGACTCCTGATCGGACAGAACACGATGAACAAGTTGCACGAACAGTATCGCAAAGAAATCGCGCCGGCTCTCATGGAGCAGTTCGGCTACGCGAGTGCCATGCAGGTGCCGAAGCTCGAGAAGATCACCTTGAACATGGGTCTTGGCGACGCGGTCGGCGACAAGAAGATCATTGACGCGGCCGTTGGTGACATGGCGCTGATCACGGGCCAGCGGCCGGTGGTGACGGTGGCGCGCAAGTCCATCGCGGGCTTCAAGATCCGCGACGGCTGGCCGATCGGCTGCAAGGTGACGTTGCGGCGGTCGCGGATGTACGAGTTTCTCGAGCGGTTGATCAATGTTGCGATCCCGCGGCAGCGCGATTTTCGTGGATTGTCCGCCAAAGCCTTCGACGGGCGTGGCAACTACTCCATGGGGCTCACGGAGCAGATCGTGTTCCCGGAAATCGACTACGACAAGGTCGACAAGCTGCGCGGTATGGACATCAACATCACGACGACAGCATTGACTGACGACGAGGGACGAGCGCTGCTGGCAGCGTTCAAGTTTCCGTTCCGAACGACAGGAGCCGCGTAATGGCGAAGAAGTCCATGATAGAGCGCGAGGAAAAGCGGGCCAAGCTCGCAGCGCGGTTCGCGGTGAAGCGCGCCAAACTCAAGGCGATCATCAATGATCGCAGTGCTCCTGAAGAAGAGCGTTGGGAAGCACAGGTCGCGCTGCAGAAGCTGCCGCGCGATTCGAGCCCCGTTCGCATGCAGCGTCGCTGCAGGATCACGGGCCGCCCGCACGGGGTCTACCGCAAATTCGGGCTCGCCCGTACCAAGCTCCGGGAAGCAGCCATGCGCGGCGATGTGCCGGGCCTGGTGATGTCGAGCTGGTGATACTTGGTGATGGAGATCTGACCTGATGAGCATGCAGGACCCTGTATCGGACATGCTGACACGCATCCGCAATGCCCAGGCGCGGAATAAGGCTAGCGTGAGCATGCCTTCCTCCAAGCTCAAGGTGGCCATTGCCGAGGTGCTGCAGCAGGAAGGTTATGTGGACGGTTTCGCCGTCGAAGGGGAGACCAAGCCCCAGTTGACGGTGACGCTGAAGTATTTCGATGGGCGCCCGGTGATCGAAGAGATCAAGCGGGTGAGTCGCCCCGGCCTGCGGGTTTACCGCGACCAGAGTGCTCTGCCGAGTGTTCGTGGTGGTTTGGGCGTGGCGATCGTGAGCACCAACAAGGGCCTCATGACGGATCGGGCCGCACGTGCGGCTGGCGTCGGTGGCGAGGTGCTCTGCACCGTTTTCTGACGAGTCAGGTCGAAAATCATGTCGAGAATTGCGAAGGACCCCATCAAGCTGCCGGGTGGCGTAGAAGCCACCATTTCCGGTCAGGACATCAGCGTGAAGGGTGCAAAGGGCCAGATGGCAGCCAGGATTCATGCGGCGGTCAAAGTGGATCAGGCGGACGGCGAGTTGCGCTTCGAGCCGGCTGGCGAGAGCGTTCATGGATGGGCCCAGGCGGGTACCGCGCGGGCCGTGGTTCAAAACCTTGTGACCGGCGTGTCCCAGGGCTTCGAGCGTCGGCTGCAGCTGGTGGGTGTCGGTTATCGGGCGCAAGCCCAGGGCCGCACCCTCAACCTGGCGCTGGGGTTCTCGCATCCGGTGAATTATGCGCTGCCGGAAGGGATCGAGGTCGAAACCCCGACCCAGACTGAAATCATTGTGCGTGGCATCGACAAGCAGCTCGTCGGGCAGGTCTCCGCCGAGATTCGGGCCTACCGCCCGCCGGAGCCCTACAAGGGCAAGGGCGTGCGCTACTCCGATGAGCAGGTGCGACGCAAGGAGTCGAAGAAGAAGTGATCCAGCCGCGGCGATGGCCGGGGTCTCGAACAACGTTATCGGCAGGTGCATGAAGATGAATCCGAACACAAAGAAGTTGGCCCGCCTTCGTCGCGCTCGTCGCGCCCGGGCCCACATGCGCCGTCTAGGAGCCGTCAGGCTCTGCGTCCACCGGACGCCGCGGCACATGTATGCGCAGGTCATCTCGCCGAATGGAGCGGAAGTGCTCGCAACGGCGTCGACGCTGGACTCCGACCTGCGTTCAGCACAGACGGGTAATGCCGAGGCTGCGGCGCGCGTCGGGGCGCTGATTGCAGAGCGTGCCAAGCAGGCAGGTATCACCCGGGTTGCCTTCGACCGGTCCGGATATCGTTATCACGGCCGGGTCAAGGCCCTGGCAGACGCGGCCCGCGAGGCCGGTCTCGAATTCTGAGGAAGACGGCATGGCTTATACCGACGAAGTGCGCGAAGAAGGTTTGGTCGAGAAACTGGTCCAGATCAACCGCGTCTCCAAGGTCGTAAAGGGAGGCCGGATCTTCGGCTTCACGGCACTCGCAGTGGTGGGCGATGGCGCCGGTCGCGTTGGCTATGGTCGCGGCAAGGCCCGCGAGGTTCCCATCGCCATCCAGAAGGCCATGGAGGCGGCGCGTCGCAACATGATCGACGTGGAGCTCAATGAAGGCACGATCTGGTATGCCACCAGCGCCAACCACGGTGCGTCCAAGGTGTACATGCAGCCGGCGTCCGAAGGTACTGGCGTGATCGCTGGTGGCACCATGCGGGCGATGCTGGAGGCGGCCGGGATACATAACGTGCTGGCCAAGTGTTATGGCTCCACCAATCCCGTGAACGTGGTTCAGGCCACCTTCAAGGCTCTGCAGCGGGCGAGCTCGCCGACTCAGGTGGCGGCAAAGCGTGGCAAAGCGGTCGAAGAGCTCGCGAGCTGACCTGGTCACCGCAAGGAATCGAAGAGATGAGTCAGAGCAAGATCAAGGTGACGCTGGTCAAAAGCGTTGCAGGAAGGCTGAAGTCCCACCAAGCATGCGTGCGTGGGCTTGGGCTGCGCCGCATCGGCCATAGCGTCGAGGTCGAGGACACGCCGTCCGTGCGCGGCATGATCAACAAGGTCCCGTATCTGGTACGGGTCGAAGGAGAGTGACCATGCGCCTGAATGATCTGCATCCAGCAGACGGTAGCCGTCCAGCCAAGAAGCGTGTGGGCCGCGGCATTGCTGCGGGTCAGGGCAAGACCGCGGGTCGCGGTGTCAAAGGCGCCAAGTCTCGCTCCGGCGGTGGGATCAAGCCTGGCTTCGAAGGCGGCCAGATGCCGCTTCAACGCCGGCTGCCCAAGCTGGGGTTCACGTCGCGCATCGGTCGAGTGACTGCCGAAGTCCGGCTGAGTGAGCTGGCCAAGGTGAAGGGCGAGCTGGTGACCCTGGAGACCCTGAAGGTGGCGCGAGTGGTTCGGCGCAATATGAAACGTGCGCGTATCGTGCTCTCAGGTGGTATCGATCGTGCTGTCGTCATCCAGGGTGTGCCGGTAACGGCGGGCGTCCGTGCGGCCGTCGAAGCTGCCGGCGGCAGAATAGAGGATGCTCCGATTGCGGACGCTGCGGCGAACGCGGAAGCGGCAGCCACGGAATGAACAGGCGCGTCCGGTATTTCCCGGACGCCAAGTGAGGCGGTAGATGGCGGTCAATTCCCAGTCCCTGGCAGGTGCGCAGAAGGGTGTGCAGGAACTCGTCCATCGCCTCCTTTTTGTGCTGTTGGCGCTCCTGATCTACCGCATCGGCACCCACATACCGGTGCCGGGTATCGATCCGGACCGCTTGCGGGCGCTGTTCGAGCAGCAACAGGGCGGCATCCTGGATCTCTTCAACATGTTCTCCGGTGGTGCACTGGAGCGCATGAGCATTCTGGCGCTGGGCGTGATGCCCTACATCACGGCGTCCATCATCATGAACCTGCTCACGGCCATGGATCCGCGGCTGGAGCAGTTGAAGAAGGAAGGTGAGGCGGGTCGGCGCAAGATCATGCAGTACACGCGCTACGGCACGGTACTGATTGCCCTGATCCAGGGCTGGGGCATGTCGGTGGGTCTGGCTTCACAGGGCCTCAGCTACATCACCGGGTTCGGCTTCTACTTCGTCGCCACGGTGTCCCTGGTCACCGGCGCGGTGTTCATGATGTGGCTCGGCGAGCAGATCACCGAGCGCGGTGTGGGTAATGGTATTTCGCTGCTGATCTTCGCGGGCATTGTCTCGGGTTTCCCGGCGGCGATCGGCCAGAGTTTCGAGGCGGCGCGACAGGGTGATATCAACATCATCGCGCTTCTGGTGATTGGTGTGATGGCGCTCGGGGTGGTGGCCTTCGTGGTCTTCATCGAGCGGGGCCAGCGCAGGATAACGGTGAATTACGCCAAGCGGCAGCAGGGCAGGAAGGTGTTTGCAGCCCAGTCCAGCCATTTGCCGCTTAAAGTGAACATGGCGGGTGTGATTCCGGCCATCTTCGCCTCGAGCCTGCTTTTGGCGCCGGCGTCGATGGCGCAGTGGTTCGGGCAGTCGCCGGGCATGGAATGGTTGCAGCAGATCTCGCTGGCGCTGTCGCCCGGGAACTTCCTGTACATCCTGCTGTTTGCAGGCGGCATTATTTTCTTCTGCTTCTTTTATACGGCGTTGATGTTCAACCCCAAGGAGATTGCGGAGAACCTGAAGCGTCAGGGTGCCTATGTGCCAGGGATTCGGCCAGGGCAACAAACGGCCAAGTACATCGACGATGTCACGACGCGTTTGACCATGTTCGGTTCGGTTTATGTGGCGCTGGTCTGTCTGCTTCCCGAGCTGCTGGTCCTCGGATTCGGGATCACGTTCCGGCTCGGTGGAACGGCAGTGTTGATCGTGGTCGTGGTGTCCATGGACTTCATGTCCCAGGTGCAGGCCCATCTGATGTCGAGTCAGTACGCGAAGCTGATGGAAAAATCGAACCTCAAGAGTTACGGCAAGGGTACGCGGCGGTCCTGATCCGCCCACCAGGAGTGAGTACAGGAAAATGAAGGTACGTGCATCGGTTCGCAAGATGTGTCGGCAGTGCAAGATCGTTCGCCGCAATGGTGTGGTCAGGGTGATCTGTGCAGCGGAGCCACGTCATAAGCAGCGCCAGGGTTGACAGACCCTGGCCTGCTGCGACAAATGATTGATATCAGCCGGGATAACCGCTACGCTGTTGCGCCTTTTTTGGCAGGGGTTGGTTGTCCGGATATGAGTGGGAGTGCCTGAATGGCCCGTATTTCTGGTGTAAACGTTCCGGACAACAAGCACGCAGTGATCGCGCTGACCTACATTTATGGTGTGGGTCGTACCTCGGCTTCCGAGATCTGTGTTGCGGCGGGTGTCGAAGGAACGCGCAAGGTGGCGGAGCTGAGCGAGAGCGAGCTAGACGCCCTGCGTAACGAAGTGGGCAAGCGTACGGTCGAAGGTGACCTGCGGCGTGAAGTGTCCATGAATATCAAGCGATTGATGGACCTCGGTTGCTACCGTGGAATCCGTCACCGTCGTGGGCTGCCCGTACGCGGTCAGCGGACCAAGACCAACGCCCGCACTCGCAAGGGTCCGGCGCGTCCGATCCGCCGGTGATCGACGGGCTCGTCCGCGAGCCCGCCAGCCGGCGGCTGTAGCACTTTTCGGGAAAAGCGAATCATGGCCGAAGCCAGTACCAAGAAGCGCGCGAAGAAAACCGTGGTGGATGCGGTGGCACACGTGCACGCCTCATTCAACAACACGATCATCACGATCACGGATCGGCAGGGCAACACCCTGTGTTGGGCCACTTCCGGTGGTTCGGGATTCCGTGGCTCGCGCAAATCCACGCCCTTCGCCGCCCAGGTGGCTGCGGAGAAGGCTGGAAATGCCGCGCTGGAGTTCGGGGTCAAGAACATGGACGTGTTCGTCCGAGGTCCGGGCCCGGGACGTGAATCCGCGGTGCGGGCACTGAACGCGGTCGGATTCCGTATTTCCAGCATCAACGATGTGACCCCGATTCCCCACAACGGTTGTCGGCCCCCCAAGAAGCGGCGCGTCTGACACCCGGGCGAAGCAGGCAGGAGAAGACATTACATGGCCCGTTACCTCGGTCCCCGATTGAAACTGGCGCGGCGTGAAGGCACCGACCTCATGCTTACCAGCGGCGTGCGTCCGCTGGAGTCCAAGTGCAAGGCGGAAACGCCTCCTGGGCAGCATGGTGCCCGGCGTATGCGTCAGTCCGATTACGCCATTCAGTTGCGTGAGAAGCAGAAGGTACGCCGTATGTACGGCGTGCTCGAGCGTCAGTTTCGCAACTACTACAAGAAGGCGGATCGCCAGAAGGGCGCTACCGGCGAAAACCTCCTGCGTCTGCTGGAAGGCCGTCTGGACAATGTGGTCTATCGCATGGGCTTTGGCTGCACGCGCCAGGAGGCGAGGCAGCTCGTTTCCCACAAGTCCATCGAGGTCAACGGTGAGCCCGTCAACATCCCCTCCTACCAGGTGCAGGCGGAAGATGTGGTGTCCGTGCGCGAGAAGTCGCGGAGCCAATTGCGGATCCAATCGGCACTTCAGCTGGCAGGCCAGCGTGCCCAGGCGCCGTGGGTCGAAGTGGATTCGAGCAAGCTCACCGGGACCTTCAAGCGGTTCCCGGATCGGGAGGAGTTGCCCTCGGAGATCAACGAAAATCTGATCGTCGAGCTTTACTCCAAGTAACCCCAACGGCAGGTGAACCTCATGGCACGATCGGTCAACGAATTCCTGACACCCAAGAACATCCAGGTCCAGGAAATCAGCAAGACCCGCGCGAAGGTGACGCTCGAGCCCCTCGAGCGAGGCTTCGGGCATACCCTTGGCAATACGCTGCGGCGCATCCTGCTGTCGTCCATGCCGGGCTGCGCTGTTGTCGAAGTGAAGATCGACAACGTAGAGCATGAGTACAGCGCCCTCGAGCATGTCCGTGAGGACGTCATCGAGGTGTTGCTGAACCTCAAGGGTCTGGCTGTTCGCATGCACGGCGCCGATGAGGCGCGTCTGAGTGTGTCGAAGACCGGTCCTGGGGTCATCACGGCAAGTGACCTGCAGCTGCCCCAGGACGTGGAGGTGGTGGATGCTGATTACCATATCGCCACCCTGACCGAGGGCGCGACGCTGAACATGGAGATCAAGGTGGCCCGTGGCCGTGGCTACGAGCCTGCCGACGCTCGCTACAGCGAGGAGGACGAGACGCGTCCCATCGGCATTCTTCAGCTGGATGCCACCTACAGCCCCGTGTACCGCGTCTCCTATTCGGTGGAAGCCGCCCGGGTGGAGCAGCGCACGGACCTGGACAAGCTGATCATTGATCTCGAGACCAACGGTACCATTGATCCCGAAGAGGCCATCCGTCGTGCGGCGACCATTCTCCAGCAGCAGCTGTCGGTGTTCGTCGACCTCGAAGGTCACTCCGAACCGGTTCGGGAAGAAAAGGAAGACGAGGTCGACCCGACGCTGCTGCGTCCGGTGGATGATCTTGAGCTGACGGTCCGTTCGGCCAATTGCCTGAAGGCTGAGAACATCTATTACATCGGTGATCTGATTCAGCGCACCGAGGTGGAGTTGCTCAAGACGCCGAATCTGGGCAAGAAATCGCTGACGGAGATCAAGGACGTTCTCGCCTCGCGCGGGCTGTCGCTGGGCATGCGCCTGGAGAACTGGCCGCCGCCGAGCCTCAAGCGAGATGACAAGGCGATTGCCTGAGCGATCAATTGGATATCGCCCGCCGAGTCCGGCGGGTGCAACGGCTCCGCGCGAAGAGCCGCAGCAGTCATTGAAGGGCCGCTTCGCGAGCGGCTCCGGGCGTCGGTTGATGACGCCGGTAAGTATCGAGGATCATCGTCATGCGTCATCGCAAGAGCGGTCGCCAGCTCAACAGGAACAGTTCCCACCGCGCGGCCATGTTCCGCAACATGGCGGTGTCCCTGTTCGAGCATGAAGTCATCAGGACCACCTTGCCCAAGGCCAAGGAGCTGCGCCGCGTCGCTGAGCCCCTGATCACCCTGGCCAAGGAAGATTCCGTCGCCAATCGGCGTCTGGCCTTTTCACGCACCCGCAGCAAGATGGCGGTGGGTAAGCTGTTCAACGACCTGGGCCCTCGCTATTCCGAGCGTCCCGGTGGCTATACCCGTATTCTGAAGTGCGGGTTCCGTCCCGGGGACTCGGCGCCCATGGCTTATATCGAGCTGGTCGGTCGCGAGATGCCGGAAGAGGATCTCGACGACGATATCGAGGAAGACGACGAGGAGTGACCGGCATCACGCAGCGTACTCTGCCCGCTCCCTGAAAACGTCACCCTCAGCGAAGGCCGGGCTAACCGGCCTTTTCGTTGAGGGGGCGCCCCCTCCTTGAGTCACTTTTTCGGCTTCGGCTTCGGCTTCGGCTTCGGCTTACGCGGCTGTTTCCAGGCAGTGCTTTGCTCCGCGGGCTTGCGGGCTGCGGCCACGGGCTTGGCGGCGACCCGTTTCGGCTTCGAGCTGGGGGACCGCTTGGCTGACTGCTTGTTCAGCAGCGGCGCGAGGAACTCGCCGGTGAAGGACCCATGGGTCTTCGCTACGTCCTCAGGCGTTCCGTAAGCCACGATCTGCCCACCTCCTGAACCGCCTTCGGGGCCGAGATCGATGATCCAGTCAGCGGTCTTGATCACGTCGAGGTTGTGCTCGATAACCACGACGGTATTGCCCTGATCGCGCAGGCGATGGAGGACGTTGAGAAGCTGTTGAATATCATGAAAGTGCAGGCCGGTAGTGGGCTCATCAAGGATGTACAAGGTCCGTCCCGTATCCCGCTTCGACAGCTCCCGCGAAAGTTTGACGCGCTGCGCTTCGCCGCCGGACAGGGTTGTGGCGGCCTGCCCCAGGCGGACGTAGGACAGGCCGACGTCCATGAGCGTCTGGAGCTTGCGGGCAATCATGGGGACGGCATCGAAGAACGCGCGGGCGTCCTCCACCGTGAGCTCGAGGACCTCGTTGATGTTCAGGCCTTTGTAGGTGACTTCGAGCGTTTCGCGGTTGTAGCGCTTGCCTTTGCAGACGTCGCACATGACATAGATGTCGGGCAGGAAGTGCATCTCTACCTTGATCAGGCCGTCACCCTGGCAGGCCTCGCAGCGACCTCCCTTGACGTTGAAGCTGAAGCGACCTGGCTTGTAGCCCCGGGTCCGGGCCTCGGATGTCTGGGCGAACAGCTCCCGAATCGGTGTGAATAAACCCGTGTAGGTGGCCGGATTCGAGCGCGGCGTGCGCCCGATAGGGCTCTGATCAATGTCCACGACCTTGTCGAGCAGCTCGAGTCCATCGATGCTGTCGAAGGGGCTCGGCGTCAGGCTGCTGGCGCCGTTCAGCCTTGTGGCCGCCAGCGGATAGAGGGTGTGGTTGATGAGCGTAGACTTGCCGGAGCCGGAGACCCCGGTCACGCAGGTCATCAACCCGGTTGGGATCTCTACAGTCACATTTTGCAGGTTGTTGCCGCCCGCACCCCGCAGGCGTATCACCTGATCGCCATCGAACGGGTGGCGTTGAGGCGGAACCTCGATACGCATGCGGCCGGAGAGGTAGGCGCCGGTCAGGGAGGCCTCACAGGTCTCGACGTCCTTCACAGAACCCTGGGCCACGACCTGGCCACCATGCACGCCGGCGCCAGGGCCCATGTCCACCACGTAATCGGCGCTGCGGATCGCATCTTCGTCGTGTTCGACGACCACCACCGTATTGCCCAGGTCCCTCAGGTGGGTGAGGGTGCGCAGCAGGCGCGCGTTGTCGCGCTGGTGCAGGCCAATGGAAGGTTCGTCGAGTACGTAGAGCACGCCCACCAAGCCGGCGCCGATCTGGCTTGCCAGCCGGATACGCTGGGCTTCGCCACCTGACAGGGTGTCCGCGGAACGATCCAGGGTCAGATAATTCAGTCCGACATCCACCAGAAACTGCAGTCTGGCGCGAATTTCCTTGAGAATCTTCGCGGCGATTTCGCCCCGCCGGCCCGGCAGTGCGAGTTGCTCAAAGTGCTCGCAGGCCTCGCCGACGGCATCGCGGGTGACGGCGGGAAGGTTGCGCTCACCAATGAAGACATTGCGAGCTTGCAGTCGCAGTCGCGTTCCCATGCAGCTCCCGCATGGTGCCACCGAGAGGAAGCGGGCCAGCTGCTCGCGCACCATGGCGGATTCGGTCTCACGGTAGCGGCGGTCCATGTTGGGCAGCACGCCTTCGAAGCGATGGCGACGGGAAATCACGTCGCCGCGGTCATTGACATAGGAGAAGTCGATGCGCTCTTCGCCGCTGCCCTGGAGGATCGCGTTCCGATGTTCTTTGGCGAGTGAACTGAAGGGGAAGTCGAGGTCGAAGCCATAGTGGTTCGCCAGCGAGGTGAGCATATGGAAGTAGTAGACATTGCGGCGGTCCCAGCCGCGAATGGCCCCCTCGGATAACGACAGGCTCGGATCTTCCACCACCCGTTCGGGATCGAAGAACTGTTTGACCCCCAAGCCGTCACAGCTCGGGCAGGCGCCGGCCGGATTGTTGAATGAGAACAGCCGCGGTTCGAGCTCGCTGATGCTGTAGCCGCAGTGGGGGCAGGCGAATCGCGAGGAGAACACCAGTTCCGTGTCGAATCCGCTGGCCTCTTCTTCCGCTTCGCCATTGCGCTCCGGAAGCGGCGCCACCCGGGCCGTTCCCTCGGCAAGTTCGAGCGCCGTCTCGAAGGACTCCGCAAGGCGCTGTTCAATACCGGGACGAACCTTGAAGCGGTCCACCACCACGTCAATGCTGTGCTTGCGTTTCTTGTCGAGACTGGGTGGTTCGTCGAGGTCGAGCACCAGCCCATCGACACGGGCGCGGACGAAGCCATTGGCTGCCAATTCGCGGAAGACGTTGGCGTGCTCTCCCTTTCGGTCGTTGACGACCGGCGCGAGCAGCATGGCGCGGGTGCCCTCGGGCAGCGCCATGACCTGATCCACCATCTGGCTGACGGTTTGGGCGGCCAGAGTCGCGCCGTGCTCCGGACAGCGTGGTTCTCCGACGCGGGCATACAGCAGTCGAAGGTAGTCGTAGATCTCGGTGATCGTGCCTACCGTTGAGCGGGGGTTGTGGGAGGTGGATTTCTGCTCGATGGAAATGGCCGGCGACAGCCCCTCGATCTGGTCGACGTCGGGCTTTTCCATGATCGACAGGAACTGCCGGGCGTAGGCCGAGAGCGATTCCACATAGCGTCGCTGTCCTTCCGCGTACAGCGTGTCGAAGGCCAGGGACGACTTTCCGGAGCCCGAAAGGCCGGTGATCACCACCAGCTTGTCACGGGGGAGAATCAGGTCGACGTCGCGCAGGTTGTGGGTGCGCGCGCCGCGAATCGAGATACTGTCCATGGCGGATCGACAACGGAGGGAATGGGATTCGGCGGGCCGGTGCCACGCCAATGCGGCAACATACGCGGCAACCCCGCCCACGGCAACTGCACATTGCCCCATTTGTGGGTAGCACATTGCCCATCCGCCTCCTTGGCAGTGGCTTGGGCCTACAGCTGCGTCAGCCCGATCCTACGCTGGGAATGGCCTCCCGCTGTGGGTGTGGAGCCGGCCGTGGGTTACACTGAGCCCTCATCCTTTCTTCTCAGCACCACAAGGGAGCGACCCATGGCTCGCGGCATCAACAAGGTGATCCTCGTCGGCAACCTGGGTGCCGACCCCGAGACGCGCTTTACGCAGGCGGGCGCACCGGTGACGAATTTCCGTATCGCGACCAGCGACAACTGGACGGACAAGCAGTCCGGTCAGCGCCAGGAGCGAACCGAGTGGCACTCTATCGTCTGCTTCGGCAAGCTGGCCGAGATCGCCGGTGAGTATCTGCGCAAGGGCTCCAAGGTCTACGTGGAAGGTTCGCTCCGAACCAGCTCCTGGGAATCCGATGGCCAGACCCGCTACAAGACCGAGATCATCTGCAACGACATGCAGATGCTCGATTCCCGCGGTGGCGGTGGCATGAGCGATGGTGGTGGAGCCGGGGCTGGCATGAACGATGGCGGTTACGATTCGCCGCCGCGTCCACAGAGTAGTGGGCAGGGTGGTAGTCGCCCGAGCGCCCCGCGCCAGCAGCCTGCCAGCAATCCAGACACCCTCAATGACTTCGACGACGACATCCCCTTCTGATGCCAACGAGTCTGCGCATCGCTGGGACGGACCCTGCTGTCACATTGCCGCTGTTCCCCCTGGGGACCGTGCTCTTCCCGGGTGGGCTGTTGCCTCTGCAGATCTTCGAGACGCGCTATGTGGACATGGTGCGGCGCTGTATGCGCGAGGGCAGTCCATTCGGTGTGGTGCTGATCCTCGATGGCCATGAGGCCCGGCAGCAGGTCAGGGAGGGACCACCCAATATCGCGGATATAGGTACCCTGGCCCGGATCGTGGATTTCACTGAACTGCCCAATGGGCTGCTGGGCATCACCGCCCGCGGTGAAGGTCGCTTCCGGGTGCTTGGCACAGAGGAGCAGGCCGATCACCTTCTTTTGGGGCGGGTCGTGGATTTGCCGGCCATGCCCGAGGCGCAAATGCCTGCTGAGAGTTTCGCCTTGGTGGAGATTCTCAAGCAGCTGCTCGAGCACCCTGCGGTGAATCAGCTTGGGCTGGAAGCGGACCTCGAAGATGTCGGGTCGGTGGTGGGGCGACTGGCTGATCTACTGCCGGTTGATCCCCGCTTCAAGCAGGGTCTGCTCGAACAACAGGACCCCATGATTTGCCTCGCGGAGCTCGAGCGGCTGATTCAGACCATGCAGGAACAGGCGAGCTGAAAAGGTCGGCAGAGTCTTTTAAAGCAGCTCCCGCAGAACATGGAGCAGGTCCAGGCCGAACTGGCGCCAGGGTGTCAGCGTCGGTGATGCCAGCACCAAACTGAGTCCCAGGGCTGTCAGGCCCAGCAGGGTTGCTGCTCCCGCAAGCACGGACAGGCGCGTATCGACGCCGCTGCCGAAGGCTGGAGCGCGCAGGGCTCGGCCGCCCGGTCGGGTCGGATCGAGGCGTTCGAACAGGGCCCCGCCAGGCTCTCCCGCCTGCCAGGCGGCCGTGGTCAAGCGGCTCATGCCCCAGCACCAGATCAGGCAGATCAGCAGGCCCACTATCAGCCCGGGCGGTGGATCGATGGCATGCTGCAGGGAGGCTCCGAGCACGAAGCCCGGCAGAATGTAGGCCGGTGCCCAGAGTAGCGCTGAGCAGATGTTGACGATGTGAAAGCGCAGGTTGGGGAATCTCAGCATGCCTGCAATGAGGGGGAGGATCGGCCGGATCGGCCCGACGAAACGGCCGAGTGCGATACTGGCGGTACCGTGGCGAATAAAGAAGCCCTCGCCCCGGGTGATCCACTCTGGATGGTTGGAGAACGGCGGCAGGACCCGGATGGCTGGTCCAAAGCGCCGTCCGAGCAGATAGCTTGCGCTGTCCCCCAGCACGGCGCCGATGAAAGCGCAGCCCAGGGCTGACCACAGGCCCAGCTCGCCGCCGCCGGCCACGAAGGCCGCAGCGTAAAGCAGCACGATACCCGGGACGATGAGTCCTACGATGGCAAAGCATTCGATGAAGGCCAGTAACGCAATGGCCACAGCCACCCACTCCGGGTGTGCATGCAGCGTCTGCCAGAGGGACGTGGCCCTGATGTCATCGATTTCCGGCATGGCGTTCGCTATCTAATTATAATGGGTGACGATCCGGTCAAGCCTACTCTGTAGCTGACCGAAGGATGAGGTGATGAACGTCAGCATGAGTGTCGAAGATTACATGGTTGATCTCGGTCGTCGCGCCCGAGCGGCGGCCCGAGAGGTCGCTCGAGCCTCTGGTGCGCAGCGGTCTGGGGCTCTGACCGCGATCGCGCGGGCGCTTGAGGCGGATCGCGAGATCATTCAGGCCGCCAATACGCTCGACCTCGAAGCTGGAGAGGCGTCCGGCCTCGATGCGCCCATGCTCGATCGTCTGCGGCTGGACGACGCGGCCATTGCGCGCATGATCGAGGGCGTCCGTCAGGTCAACAGTTTGCCCGACCCGGTCGGTGCGATCAGCGATCTCGATTATCGCCCCAGTGGCATTCAGGTGGGCCGCATGCGGGTGCCACTTGGCGTCATCGGGATCATCTATGAATCGCGGCCCAACGTGACCGTCGACGCGGCTGCGCTGTGTTTGAAGGCCGGCAACGCCACCATGCTGCGGGGCGGGTCCGAAGCCATCGAGTCCAACAAGGCCATCGCTGCCAGCATCCGTCGCGGCCTGAGGGCCGCCGGCTTCGTGGAAGACGCCGTACAGCTGGTCGCGACCACCGATCGCGCCGCTGTGGGCCATCTGGTGCGCATGTCCGCCTATGTTGATGTCATCGTCCCGCGCGGAGGCAAGGGCTTGATCGAGCGCATCAGCGCCGAGTCCCGGGTGCCCGTGATCAAGCATCTGGACGGCAATTGCCATGTCTACGTGGACGCCGCAGCCAATGCGGCCATGGCTGTGGACATCGTCGTCAACGCCAAATGTCAGCGCTATGGCGTCTGCAACGCGCTGGAGAGCTTGCTGGTTCATGTTGATCGTGCCGCTGAAGTACTGCCGGCGATCGATGCCCGGCTTGCGGCCGAGGGCGTCGAGGTGCGTGGCTGTGAGCTTACCCGGGAAGTGATTGCCCGTGCCGTTGCGGCCACGGAGGCAGACTGGTTCGAGGAGTATCTCGGACCGATTCTGGCAGTGAAGGTGGTTCCAGACATCGACGCGGCGATTGCCCATATCAATCACTACGGTTCGGCGCACACCGACGCCATCGTTACCGATGACTATGGGCGGGCGCGGAAGTTCCTTGCGGAGGTGGATTCGAGTTCGGTCATGGTCAATGCCTCGACCCGGTTTGCCGACGGTTTCGAATACGGTCTGGGTGCGGAGATCGGCATTTCCACCGATAAGCTCCACGCCCGTGGCCCGGTTGGCCTGGAGGGCTTGACTACGCTCAAGTACGTCGTGCTTGGCGACGGCCAGATCCGTCAGTGATCGAAGTGCGGTGGGTGGGTGAGGCGTGACCACGGGGTTGCCCCTGGTAGCCTGCTTCGGCGGCACCTTCGACCCGGTCCACAACGGCCATCTGCAGGCGGCGGAGGAGGTTCGGGAGCGCGCTGACTGCCTTGAGGTGCGGTTGATTCCCTGTCACATCCCGCCGCATCGTATGACCCCGGCGGCACCGGCAGCCGCGCGGCTGGCCATGCTCGAACTGGCCCTTGCCGGCAGCCCCAGACTTCGGGTGGACGCCCGCGAGTTGCAGCGGGAGGGCCCTTCCTACACTGTGGATACGCTGGTGTCCCTGCGTGAGGAACTCGGTGAAGGTGTTGCCCTCGGCTGGGTGCTCGGTGCCGATGCTGTCGCTGGACTGGACAGTTGGCGAGACTGGCAACGATTGCCTGAGCTGGCTCATCTGCTGTTGTTGGATCGCCCTGGGTATACCCTGCCGAAACGAGGGGCGGTGGCGGAGTTGCTGACGCCGCGCCTGACCACGGTTATGGCTGATCTGCACGCCCAACCTGCTGGCAAGGTATGGTGCGTGGGACAGACCCCCCTGGCAGTGTCCGCCACGGCCGTTCGGGAGGTCTTGGCTGAGCGGCGATCAGCGGCCCATTTGCTCCCACTTCGGGTGTGGGCATATATTAAGCAACAGCAATTGTATGGCTATGGCAGTGTCCCTGGCCGCGAAGCGGAGAGCGAATGACGTCTGACGATCTGCAAGCTCTGGTAGTGGATGCTTTGGATGACCTCAAGGGCCAGAATGTTCTGGCCCTTGACGTTTCCGGGAGCAGCAGCGTGACGGACTGGATGGTGATTGCATCCGGTACTTCAGGCCGGCACGTGAAGTCTCTGGTGGACAGATTGATCGAGCGGGTCAAGGCGCAGGGCGTCATGCCCCTCGGTGTCGAGGGCCAGGCCACCCTGGATTGGGTGCTGGTGGATCTCGGCGACGTGGTCGTGCACGTCATGCAGAAGGAGGCCCGCACGTTCTATGATCTGGAACGGCTGTGGCGGACTTCGCCTGTCCATGCGGACGGCGACAGAGACAGAAATCAAAGAAGCCATCAGGACGCGGCAGCGCTGACCTCCGTGCTGTGAGCCCATGAAGCTCAAGCTGATTGCAGTCGGGGCGCGGGTGCCTGATTGGGTGGAGCTGGGTTTCACTGATTTCGCCCGCCGGCTGCCGCGGGACTGTCGTCTGGAACTGATTGCGGTGGCTGCAGCAGATCGCAAAAACGGCAAAGGCGCTGAGGTTTGGCGCGAAGACGAAGCGGATCGGCTGTTGGCGGCAGCCGGCAAGGACATGCGGCTGGTCGCGCTGGACGTCCTTGGGCGGGGCCTCCGTACCGAGGACCTTGCCGATAGTCTGCGCGCATGGCGTATGGACGGTCGTGATGTGGGTCTGCTGGTTGGCGGTCCGGATGGACTGTCTCCGCGCTGCCTGGCCGCAGCGCAGTTGCGCTGGTCGCTGTCGCCCCTGACCCTGCCACATGCCCTCGTCCGGGTGGTGGTGGCAGAACAGATTTATCGTGCATGGACGCTGATGACAGGACATCCGTATCATCGCTGACGGCTGGGCTGCGCTTCGCATCGTGCGAGTAGCTGGCCCCGCCCCCGAGACCCTGCGCAATGAAGGACGCTTTCACCTTCCGTGACCATGATGCCGAGGCACGCCTTTTCTTCGGGCGGGCCATGGTGTTGTGGGGCGTGGTCGTACTGGCGCTGCTCGTGCTTGTGCTGCGTCTCTACCAGCTGCAGGTCGTCGAGCATGAAAGGCATGCGGTGCAGAGCGACGCCAATCGCATCCAGGTTCAACCCATTGCGCCCACGCGTGGTCTCATCTACGACCGCAATGGCATTTTGCTGGCTGAGAACCTGCCGGTGTCAACGTTGACCATCGTCCGTGAGCGGGTGCCAGACCTCGATGCGACGTTGGCGGACCTCAGGGAGCTGCTTGGCCTGACCGAGGCCGAGATCGACAGCTTCCAACGCAGGCTGCGTGAGCGGCGGCGCCCCTTCGAACCTGTACCCCTGCGGCTGCGCCTCGAAGAAGAGGAGATTGCCCGCATTGCGGTCAATCGCTATCGTCTGCCTGGCGTGGATGTCGAAGCCCAGCTCATCCGACATTACCCGTTCGGGGATCTCGTCGGGCATGCGGTCGGCTCGATTCGCCGCATCTCCCGCGAGGACCTCGAGCATCTCGATCGCAGGCAGTACAGCGCGACCCGCTATGTCGGCCGCCTGGGCGTGGAGCGCCACTACGAGAGCTATCTTCATGGCAAGGTGGGCTATCAGCGGGTAGAGACGGATGCTCGCGGCCGGATCACCCGGGTCATCGATCGGGTGCCACCGGTGGCCGGAGAGAACCTGCGCCTGCAACTCGATCTGCCCTTGCAGATGGCTGCGAACAACGCCCTCGGTGACCGTCGCGGCGCCATTGTCGCCATCGATCCGAAAACCGGCGGCATCCTGGCGCTGGTCTCCAAGCCGGGCTATGACCCCAATCTCTTCGTGGGCGGCGTCGATCGGGCGACCTATGCCTGGTTGCGCGACCATCCCGACACCCCCATGTTCAATCGCGCGCTGCGGGGGCATTACGCGCCCGGATCGACCTTCAAGCCCTTTGTCGGCCTCGCCGGCCTCACCGAGGGCGAGACCACCTGGGAGCGTACGATTCAGGATCCTGGGTTTTATCGCCTGCCAGGACAGTCGCGGATGTATCGGGACTGGAGCTGGCGCCCCGGTGGTGGCGGTCATGGCACCGTAGGCATGCAGCGTGCGATCTATCGCTCATCGAACACCTACTTCTATGATCTCAGCGTCAAGGTGGGCATCAATCGATTGGCTCCGTTTGTCGCACAGTTCGGCTTCGGCCGTACGCCCGCCCTGGACCTTCCTGAAGCCTCGAGTGGGCTGCTGCCGACGCCGGAGTGGAAGCGGGCAGTACGCAATGAGCCCTGGTATCCGGGTGATTCGGTCAACCTTGGCATCGGCCAGGGAGACCTGCTGGTGACCCCGTTGCAGCTTGCGGCAGCGACGGCCGTGATCGCGGCTCATGGCAGGCGGCCGCTGCCGCGCATGCTTCTCGATGCGGACGGTGATCTCGAGGAACTGCGATCGTCGGAGCTGCCGCCGATACGTCTGGCAGATCCGGCAGATTGGCAGCTCATGGCCGAGGCGATGGCGGATGTCGTCCATCGCGGCAATCGGGGCTATGGTCAGAACGGTACGGCCTGGGTTCACATTGGCAGGGACATTCCCTATCGCATGGCTGGCAAGTCCGGCACCGCTCAGGTGGTGGGGATTCCGCAGGGCATGCGACATGATGATCTGGAGCTCACCGAGCGACAGCAGAAGCACGCCTGGTTCGTAGCCTTTGCTCCGGTCGAGAACCCCGAGATCGCTCTGGCTGTACTGGTCGAGAACGGTGGCGGCGGGTCCTCGGTGGCTGGGCCGGTGGCCAGGGAAGTGATCGACGCCTGGTTGCTGAATCGTATGGAGGGATCAGCTGTTGCGCGCAACTGATGTCGTCGTAACTGATGCCGTCGCAAATGGGCTGCAACTCTGATGGCAGGGCGGGATTTCGTCCATCGCCTGCCTGATTCCGAGCTCGCCTTTGCACGTCGGCAGGCTTGGCTCTGGCGGTTGCATGTGGACTTGCCGCTGCTGCTGCTGGTGCTGCTGGTCTGCGGTCTGGGTTTGGTGGTGCTTTACAGTGCGGTGGACGGCGACTTCGACCGCCTGCAGACCCAGGCCGCGCGCCTTGGATTGGCGTTCGCTGTCATGCTGGCGGTGGCTCAGGTGCCTCCGCGCAGCCTGCAGCGCTGGTCCCTGCCCCTTTACCTGGTGGGGCTCGGGTTGCTGGTGGCCGTGCTGTTCTTCGGCGTGTCCGCCAAGGGTGCCCAGCGCTGGATCGATCTGCCCGGTCTGCCGCGCTTCCAGCCCTCGGAGATCATGAAAATCGTCGTGCCCATGGTGCTGGCAGCTTTCCTTTCGGAGCGGAGGCTGCCGCCTCGATTCAGTGTGTTATGTGTGGCCCTTTTGCTGTTGGCCGTGCCGGCTGTACTGATCGGCCTGCAGCCCGATCTCGGCACCGCCATCCTGGTCACAGGATCAGGAGTGGCGATCGTTCTGCTGGCAGGCATTCAATGGCGCTTCGTGGTGGGCGCCGGATTGGCGGGGTTGGCAGCGTTGCCCGCGTTCTGGTTCGTCATGAAGGACTATCAACGACAGCGCGTCTTGACCCTGTTCGACCCGGAAAGTGATCCGCTCGGTGCGGGCTGGAACATCATTCAGTCGAAGACCGCCATCGGTTCAGGGGGGCTCTACGGCAAGGGCCTGATGCAGGGCACCCAGTCTCACTTGGATTTCCTGCCGGAGAGCGATACCGACTTCATCATTGCTGTGATGGCAGAGGAGATGGGGTTTTTGGGTGTCCTGGTGCTCCTGGTGCTTTATTTTCTGGTCATCACCCGAGGCCTTTACATTGCCATCCAGGCCCAGGACGTCTATTCGCGGCTGCTGGCCGGCAGCTTGAGCTTCACGTTCTTCATCTACGCCTTCGTCAACATCGCCATGGTCTCCGGCCTGCTGCCGGTAGTAGGCGTACCGCTGCCGTTGGTGAGCTATGGCGGCACATCCGCCCTCACCCTGATGGCCGCTTTCGGTATCCTGATGGCGATCCACACTCATCCGAAAATGCTGCGTGCCTGATCCTGGAGTCTGAACCATGCTACGACGTCTGCTGCCCGTGCTGTTGTTGGTGGGTTCCGGCCTGGTCGATGCGACCTTCCTGGAGCGCGCGGAGGTGGGTGAGTTCATGGATGAGATGGTGGCGCGCCATGATTTCGACCGCGGTGAACTTCAGATCCTGTTTGCCGCCGCACAGCGCCAGCAGGGCATCATCGACGCCATATCCCGTCCTGCGGAACGGGTGCTGACCTGGGGCGAGTATCGCGAGATCTTTCTGGATGAGAATCGCATCGAACAGGGCCTGGAATTCTGGAAAACCCATGCGGCGGATCTGGCGCGGGCGGAAGCTGAGTATGGTGTGGCGCCGGAAGTCATCGTTGCGATCATCGGTGTGGAAACCCGCTACGGGCGCAACAAGGGCCGCTGGCGCGTGCTGGATGCCTTGAGCACCCTGGCCTTTGACTATCCGCCGCGTGCACCGTTTTTTCGCCGCGAGTTGGAGGCGTTCCTGCTGCTGGCACGTGATGAGGGGCGTTCGCCAACGGAACTCTACGGTTCCTACGCCGGAGCCATGGGATATGGACAGTTCATCCCTTCGAGCTACCGTGCCTATGCCGTCGACTTCACGGGTAATGCCACGCGTGACATCTGGGACGATCCGGTGGACGCCATCGGCAGCGTGGCCAACTATCTTGCAGTTCACGGCTGGCGGGATGGCGAAGAGGTGACGCGACGGGTTGCCCTGGGCAGGGGAGATGTTTCCGCACTGCTGAACAGCAGCCTGCGTCCGGACACGACGGTCGGGGCGCTGCGCGGGCTGGGTGTGGGCGGGCTCGATGGTCTCGACGACGGTGCATCCGCAACCCTGGTGGAACTGGAAGCCAGGGATGGAACGCAGCACTTTGTCGGCCTCACCAATTTCTATGCCATCACTCGTTACAACCACAGCCGGCTCTATGCCATGGCGGTGCATGACCTCAGTGAGGCCGTTCTCGCGCGGCGTCTGGCTTATCTGGCGGGTCCCTGAGATGGCTGTTCGATGGCTGCTGGCGGGGCTTTGGGTCGTGACGCTGCTGGCAGGCTGTGCCGGCCACGTGGCCAAGGAATCCCGACCGCCACCTCTGGAGCCGGAGCGCGATTCGGCTCCGCTGGTCGTCCCGCCCGGATTGGAGCAGCTGCCCGATCCTGAGCCGCGCTGGGAGCCGCTCTCGAGGTCTGGCAACCGTTCGCCCTACATGGTCTTCGGTGAGACCTACCACCTCATTCCCACTGCAGCCGGTTATCGGGAGCAGGGCATAGCTTCCTGGTACGGGCAAAAGTTCGATGGGCGGGCCACCGCCAGCGGTGAACCCTACGATATGTTTCAGTTGACGGCAGCCCACCGCAAGCTGCCTCTGCCCACCTATGCGCGGGTCACCAATCTGGAGAATGGTCGCAGTACCATCGTCAAGATCAATGACCGTGGCCCCTTTCATGCCGATCGCATCATCGATCTGTCCTACGGCGCGGCTGTGAAGCTCGGTTTTGCAGAAGCCGGTGTCACCCGGGTCGAAGTGGAAGCGATTACGCTGGATGGCCCCCCGCTGCGCCTCGATGCGCCAATCCTGGCATCGACCCTGACCGAAGGGAACGGCGCGATCTGGCTGCAGGCGGGAGCCTTTGGCAATCCCGAAGCGGCGGCGGCACTCAAGCAGCGGCTTGCGGCGGTGATCGGTGAACGCAGCGATGCGGCCAGGGTCCAACTTCTGCTTGGCGCGGATGCCCTGACGCGAGTTCGGGTCGGCCCCTTGCCTGATCTGATCGAAGCGAGTCGCCTGCAAGCGCTGATCTCATTCTCGGATTTTGGCAGTGTGCCGCTGATTGTTCGCGATTAATGAGTGCCTGGGCTGAGGTCATGGGGCTGCATGCTACAATGCAGGCCTGCTGCCGGCGCCCCTAAACCGCCCTGATTTCGGAAGTTGCCGATGATGTTCAAGCTGTTCATGCGCGCCACCCTGCTGGTGGTCCTGCTGTCCGCTGGCCTGTCTGCTGTGGCAGCCCCTGCGCTGATTCCCGCGCCGCCGCAGCTGCAGGCCAGTGGCTGGATCCTGATGGATGCGGCTACGGGCACCGTTCTTGCGGAGCACAATGCGGACGAGGCCCTGCCGCCGGCTTCGCTGGTCAAGATCATGACCGACTACATCCTGGCCGTTGAGCTGGCTGCGGGGCGAATCTCCCTGGACGACGAGGTGCTCATCTCCGAAAAGGCCTGGCGTCAGGGTGGGTCGAAGATGTTCGTGCATGTGGGTGATCGCGTTCGCGTGGAGGATATCGCGCGAGGGATCATCATCCAGTCGGGCAATGACGCCAGTATTGCCATCGCGGAATTCATTGCGGGCAGCGAGGACGCCTTCGTCCAGATGATGAACGCCCAGGCCGAGCTCCTCGGCATGACCAACACCCATTTTCGCAATGCCACCGGCTGGCCTGATCCGGAGCAGTACAGCTCGCCACGGGATCAGGCCATTCTGGCCAAGCGTCTGATCCAGGACCATCCCGAACACTATGCCATCTATGCTGAGCGGGAATTCACCTACGGTCGCGACTTTCAGACCGGCGCTCCCATCATCCAGCGCAATCGCAACTCCCTGCTTTGGATGGATCAGAGCGTCGACGGCGTGAAAACCGGGCATACGGAGGCGGCGGGATATTGTCTGGTGGCCTCCGCCCAGCGTGATGGCATGCGCCTGATTTCGGTGCTCATGGGCTCCGACAGCACCCGATCCCGTGCCCGTGACAGCCAGGCCCTTTTGCGCTACGGCTTCAGGTTCTTCGAAACCCGCAGTCTCTATGCCGGGCTGCAGCAGCTCGAGCGCAGCGCCGTATGGCAGGGAAGGGACGATGAGGTCAGCGTCGGTCTTGCGGAGAATGTGGTGCTGACCCTTCCTCGCGGTCGCTACGATGATCTGAGGGCCACGATGACCCTCGATCCCTGGCTCACCGCACCGATCGCAGAAGGGGCGGACGTTGGAACCCTGAGCGTGACCCTTGATGGTGATGAGGTGTTCTCGGCAGCACTGATTGCCCTGGCGGCGGTGGAGCGGGCTGGGTTCTTCAAGCGGGTGTGGCACTCTTTGCAGATGTTCTTTACGCGCTTGTTCTCGTGAGGATGCGTCGTGTCTGATCCCCAAGCCCCCCGCATCGAATTTCCCTGCCGTTACCCCATCAAGGTGATGGGCGAAAACCGGGAGGATTTCGCGGCGATGGTGGTGCAGGTTGGGCAGCGCCATGCCCCGGATCTCGATCCCGAAGCCGTTTCCGAACGTCCTTCCCGCAACGGGCGCTGGCTGGCGGTGACCCTGGTGATCGAGGCCCGCAGCGAGGGCCAGCTCCGCGCTCTGCACGAAGATCTCAAGGCCACCGGCCGTGTCACCCTCGTCCTCTGATCCTGCCGCCTCTGATCCTGCCGCTGCCGCGGTCGAGGCCCCGCGTGCCTGCTGGCTCGGCCGGCGCCCCTATGCCGAGACCATGGCCGCCCAGCAGCGGTTCACGGATGGACGCGATGCTGATACGCCGGATGAGATCTGGTGGCTGGAGCATGACGCTGTCTTCACCCAGGGGCAGGCCGGCCGCGCCGAACATCTGCTGGCGCCGGGATCCATTGCCGTGGTGCAGAGCGATCGAGGCGGACAGGTCACCTACCATGGCCCTGGGCAGCTGGTGGGCTATCTCCTGATCGACGTCCGTCGCCGTCAGCTCGGAGTACGTGCCCTGGTGAGTGCCATCGAGAACGCCATTGTCTCGGTCCTGGCTGGCTGGGGCATCGAGGCTGCTGCCCGGCCGGATGCGCCTGGCGTCTACGTGGGCGAGGCCAAGATCGCGTCCCTGGGCCTGCGGGTGCGCCGGGGCTGCAGCTACCACGGCCTGGCGCTGAATGTGGACATGGATCTGGAGCCCTTCGCCCGCATCAATCCCTGCGGCATGGCGGGACTCGCAGTCACGCAGCTTGCGGATCTAGGTGCGGAGACGGACATGGGGGTCGTGCGTCAGGCGCTGAACGCTGCCCTGCTGCGGGAGCTGGGCTAGGAGTCTGCGCGGTAGAAACCAGTCTGCGATAATGGCGGAGCACTTCAGGTAGGGGAAGCCGCCACCGATGCCGACTCGATTTCGCCCGTATGCACCTGATCAGGACCTGCTGTT
>SLTB01000114.1 GCA_007130155.1 Pseudomonadales bacterium | reverse complement strand
GCGCCCGCAGGGTGCGCGCCAGGGAAGGCGCGCAACAGCACCCGGACGGAGCGCAACCGCAGCGGCGGACCGGCAGGATTTGCCGGTATATCCGTGTCCGCAGCCGTGAATCGGTGAGATATGCGGGTGATATGCGGGTTAAGGGGGCTGCGAATGAGCGGATCAGTGACTTGCTTTGGCCTGACCCCGACAACATGACCCCGCCGGCATTGGACAGACCACGCTCGGCTTTCTGGATTATGATGCCCGTCGCCCTTTCGTGTTGCCGCCATGGAGTTCCCAATCACCATGCACCGTCGGCTTTGCCTGATGCTGCTCTGCCTTGCGCTGTGGCCCCTGTTCGCCTTTGCCGACACGACGGCCGCTGCAGCGGCCACGACCGCCCCTGAGGCCAACGACGAGGACGCCCTGGCCATGCTGGGAGCGGTGCTTGGCACGGTCTTCGAGCAGACGCCGCTGTGGGGCTGGGGGGCACTATTTCTCGGCATCCTCGGCGGCCTGACCGTCGGCAAGATCGTCTCCTCGGTTCTGAACGGATTCGGCAAGCGCCTGCATGATCAAGGCCTGCAGATGCGGGGTGTCCTGTTCGAGGCACCGGCCAGCCCCAGTTCGCTGCTGTGCCTGACCATCGGCATCCAGTTCGGCCTGCTGAGCATCGTGATGCCTCCGGAAGTGGCCGCGTTCACCCAGAGCTTGCTGAAGTTCCTGCTGCTGCTCTCCTTCGGCTGGATCGCCTTCAATCTTGTGGATCTGATCGACATCGCCATCATGCGGCGGGTCGAGGAGAGCAACAGCAAGCTCGCCGCACAGCTGGCACCGCTGATTCGCAAGACGTTCCGCATTTTCGTGGTCATCGTCTTCTTCCTGTTCATTGCCCAGAACGTCTTCGGGGTGAACATCAGCGCCTGGCTGGCGGGGCTCGGCATTGCCGGACTGGCGATTTCACTGGCATCCCAGGACTCGGTGCGCAACCTCTTCGGCTCCATCACCGTCATGCTCGACAAACCCTTCGCGGTGGGTGATCGCATCAACTTTTCCGGGACCGACGGCTTCGTCGAGGAGATCGGCCTGCGCTCATCGCGCATCCGCACGTTCACCGGGCATCTGGTGACTATTCCGAACATGCGCTTCATCGACGGCACGGTGGAAAACATATCTGCCCGGCCCTTCCTGCGCAGGACCCTGGACGTGACCATCACCTACGACACGCCTCCCGAGAAAGTCGAGGAGGCGGTGCAGATCATCAAGGACATTCTGGCGGCAGAAGACATGGCTGCGCCCTTCCGGCTCGACCAACGTCCGCCGCGAATCTATTTCAACGACTTCAACAGTGCCTCGCTCAACATCGCCGTCAGCTACTGGTATTTCCTGAGCGAAGAGCTGGGGCATGACTGGTGGGGCTTCCTGGCACACGGTGAAACCTTCAATCACCGGCTGCTGCGGGCGTTCAACGAAGCGGGGATCGAGTTCGCCTTCCCGACCCAGACGCTCTATCTGGCGGGGGATCCGGCACGCGAACTCAACATTCGCGCACGGATCGAGTCCTCGGGTGACGGCTCAGGACAACCTTGAGGCCTGTGGGACAGCGCATAGGAAAAATAATGGGGCTTTTCCATGTCGACTCGAGCTACGCACGCTGGCTCAGTAGTGGTCAGTGATGCGGCCCTGCGATTACAGGTCGTCCAAGAGTAGAAAAATCTCACGAAGCAATGGGACGCCGGCCTGCGGGCTTGCGATCCGGTCAGGAAGGTAGGCAACGACCGGCCAAGGGGCGGCCTTCACGGAGGCAAGTGTCGACCGCGCGCTGATGAGATCGCGCACTGCTGCGGGGTGGTGCGCTGTTCGGGCGGGGCGGGTTGATGGATAGGGTCGAGGATCTTGCGAATGACGGCCGGATCCGTCACATCCGCCGGCGGCCTCCTGCAGGTGGCCCCGGCGATAACCCGCAGCCGTCCACCGCAGCCGTCCACCGCACTGGGCAGAGCGTGATGTCGAACGCGAAGACCCGCTTTTAGTGGTACGTCAGGGCGCTGGGCCCAGGTGAGCAGCGCGGTCGGCGGGTCGCTGTCATCCACCGTGCCGCTCTTCGGGGGCTTGGGCCCGTCTCGCCACATCCCGATGACTTCAATCATCGCCAAGCTTTGCTCACAGAAAAACATCTTTCAGCATCATCGCCTTGCCAGCATTAAGCCACGCGTTGAAGACCTGCGGCCGCACGGACCACGAAATCGCCCGCATGCACCAACAGCAGCACAACACCGATCTCGGGCACATGGAACGGGTGTATCTGAACTTCGCCCTCGGCAAGGCCTATGAGGATCAGGGGGATTACGCCACTGCCTTCGGCTACTACGCTGAAGGCAATCAGCTCAAGCGGGCCCAGAGCCGCTACGATGCCGACCGCATGGCGGAGGAATGCGAAGCCCAGAAGGCCATCTGCACCCGGGAGCTGTTCGAACAGCACGCCGGCAGCGACAATCCTGCACCGGATCCGATCTTCATCGTCGGTCTGCCGCAGGCAGGCTCGACCCTGCTCGAACAGATACTGCTCTCGCACAGTCAGGTCGACGGCACGCAGGAAGTGCCGAACATCCTCTCGCTCTCCCAGCAACTCCGAAGACGCCCGCCCTCAGGCAGTGCCGGTGAAGGCTATCCGGCCATCCTCGCAGGGGTCGACAGCGAAGAACTCGCTGCCTTCGGCCGCAGGTTCATCGAGGACACACGCATCCATCGCCAGGGTGCGCCGATATTCATCGACAAGATGCCCAATAATTTCCGCCACATCGGGCTGCTCCACCTGATCCTGCCGAATGCCAGGATCATCGATGCCCGGCGGCATCCCATGGCCTGCTGCTTCAGTGGCTTCAAGCAGCTGTTCGCAGAAGGTCAGGAATTCAGCTACTCGCTCACAGACATCGGCCGCTACTGTCGTGACTACGTGGCGCTGATGGACCATTGGGATCGGGTCCTGCCTGGCCGCGTGCTGCGCGTTATACACGAGGACGTCGTAGACGACCTCGAAGGTCAGGTGCGCCGCATCCTGGATTTCTGCGGCCTGCCCTTCGAAACGGCCTGCCTGGAGTTCCACAAGACCGAACGCAGCATCCGCACGCCAAGCTCAGAGCAGGTCAGACAACCCATCTACCGTGAGAGCGTAGAGCAGTGGCGGCACTTCGAGCCCTATCTCGAGCCTCTGAAACAGGCACTCGGCCAGGATCTGCTCCCGCAGCATCCCTGCTGACCACCCGACTCCTGCCTTGCGAATATCGTTGACGCCCCGTCCCATCGGCAGTTTGATACACACCCAGCTATCCGAGATTGGGCAGCATGCCAAAGGCTGATGGTAGCCGGGAGGAAGCACCCTATGATGGCCTGAGGTTTATCGCTGCCCGCATGGGTGGTCACAGTAGCTAAGCGAGACAGTAGGGAAGGGACGATGCAAGACGAAGACGGGGCCACGCAACAGGCGCCCAGGCTGATGCATGACGAACTCCCTGAGGAGCATGTAGACCCGCTGATCCGGTACTTGCACGTCATCATCCGCTACGCCATCAAGCTGCTGGCTGTGCTGATGGTTCTCGTGATCATCTGGGGTGTCCTGGATGTGATCTACGTGCTCTACACCAAGTTCCTCGCACCGCCTTTTCTGCTTTTTGAAGTCGCCGACATCTTCGTGATCTTCGGCGCCTTCATGGTGGTGCTGATCGCAGTGGAAATCTTCATCAACATTCGGCTCTATCTGGGCACCAACGTCCTGCCGATTCGGCTTGTCATCGCGACGGCCCTGATGGCCATCGCGCGTAAGGTAATCGTCTTGGATATCGAAACCGTTTCGGCTGAGGAAATGCTGGCCATTGCGGCCATCGTGCTCGCACTTGGCGTGACTCACTGGCTGGTGGGAAAGCGGGAGTAGGAGAATTGGAGAACAGGCTGGGTTGTCTCTTGAAAGCGCTGGACCATCACGCTGCACGTCCTCGAGGCCATCGATTTCATGACCGCCCGCTGGGCCCACCTGCGTTACGAGCTGCTGGAAACCGCCTCCAAACACATCATCAACGAAATCAGCGTCGTATCGCGGGTGACCTGCGACGTCAGCAGCAATCCACGCCTATCCCGGCACTCATGACCCGGTCTCCACCCACGGCGCCGTGCGGGCATTGGCTCGAATCCCGGGGTCAGACTAGACTAAGTCATTGATTCGCCGCGCCTGAAAACCTTAAACACGCCATTCTGCGTGCTTAGAGCGGCGATTTTAGGGCCAAAAACGGCCTTCTAAGCGGCCGGGTTGGTAGGGCTGCCGCACCGAGGAGCTTAGAACCTGCTATTTGGGGCCCAAAACGGGCCTCTAAGCGCGTCAGCAGCGATTCTAAGGTACCCGAAACCAAGAAAATCAGGGCGTTATCCTAGTCTGACCCCAGGCGCGTTCACAGCCGTCCACCGCACTGGGCAGAGCGTGATGTCGAACGCGAAGACCCGCTTTTAGTGGTACGTCAGGCCGCTGGGCCCAGGTGATCGGCGCGGTCGGCGGGTCGCTGTCATCCACCGTGCCGCTCTTCGGGGGCTTGGGCCCGTCTCGCCACATCCCGATGACTTCAATCATCGCCAAGCTTTGCTCACAGAAAAACATCTGTCAGCATCATCGCCTTGCCAGCATTTCTTCATGATAGGTTCATGATTCCAGTCGACTATCTTGCTTCCTTATGGCCAAGAGTGGACACCATGGACTACGAAGACCTGTATGAACCGATGCATGAACCGACCGATCCGGAGGAGTTCGATGACGGCGTGGAGATGTAGCCCCTCCACGCCTCATCCACCCGCGAAAGCCCCTCTCCGCCCCAGAAGTTCTCCAGCCCGCCAACTCCGTCACAGCCCGAACGTGAACACCTGCCAAGCTGTGGCAGGGCTATCGATCGTAGACTTTACTTGCATCGGACTCGTATCGGAGCGACTTGCCTCGCACAGCCACTGGGCTGCTGCTACGGATAACCGCAAGCGATCGCAGTGTCACACGCAATTGGAGGCAAACATGGACTGGCGGCAGCGTAACCTCATGGCGGAAGCCATCTACCTGTTCGAAGGCGACCAGATCATCGCCGAGCTCCGCTACGACGACTTCCGCGCCAAGCTGCTCAATAACGAGCAGATCGCGCCGTTCAAGGACGAGAGCGTGCGCTGCGCGTATGCGGCCATCGGCGGCGGCCTCACGGTGGAAGCCGTTTGCCTGTTCCTGATCCAGTTCGACGCCTCTGGACGCGGCCAGGCCGACTGGAACCTGCCGGTGCGCGACCTCGCCCATAGCAGTGGCAGCGGTCCCGACCTCGGCGCCGGCCCGATCAGCCTCGCCGGCCGCGGCCAGTGTTCCGTGCCCTGGCATAATCTGCGTCTGTGGATGCCCCGCGAGCCCAACTTGGAAGGCATCTGCCGGCAGATTCAGGCCACCGTGACCCGCAACAGCCTCGGCTTCAGGGCCGTCCGTCCGCAGAGAATGAGGGACCTTGCCGTAGAGCAGAACGTCACCCGGATGGAGCCACGCGCCGCGGCCACGGCACCCCCCCCCATTCAGCGTGCCGAAGGCCACAGGCCCCATACGGCGCCCGCCCATCCAGGCTTTACCGCGGCCGAGATCCGCTGGCAGCAACCCGCCCCCCCAGGAGTGCAGTCCTCCCCCAACGAGGCTCGCCAAGACCTCCGCACCAGCCGCGCCATGCGCGCACTGAAGCAGGCCGAGCAGAGCTTCGAAGCCGCCTTCGGCCGCGCCGCGCCTCGCGTCAGCGAAGAGCAGGCCCAACGCGCCCGCAATCTCGGCGCAGCCATAGCCCAACTCCGCGGCGCCCACGCCCGCGAACTCGCGCAGATCCGCAGCGCCAACGACCGCACCGTAGCCAGCATGAAAACCGAAATCCAACGCCTGCGCGCGGAAGTGGAACGTCTCGGAAAACTCCTCGAAGCGGCCGAATCAGAGCACTGATCGGGCCCACAGCGCCCGATTCAGGCGATCGCTTCGAACTGGCAGCGAACAATGGACCAGGGGCGCTCAGTCACGAGGCGCCGGGCCTCGTAATCACCGATGATGGCTGCCGCCGCATCGCGTCCTGAAGCCAATTCCGGCGGTCGCGCCTTGAGGTTATGGGCGTCAGAGGCCAGCACCGTGGCCCAGCCCTTCTCGAGGATGTAACGGGCGAGATCCTCCGCCGGCTTGCCGAAACTGCCCGCAACAGCACCCGCAGTGAGCTGGAACATGCATTCAGCCTCCACGAAGGCCTGCAGCCGGTCGCGATCGCGCATGAAGCCCTTATTGCGCTCGGGATGAGCAATCATCGGCCGGATGTTGCGCTTGCGAAGCCAAGCCACCAGCTTCTCCGCACCCGGGGGAATGTCACCGTGGGGCAATTCCAGAAGCAGCACCTGCTCGCCACCGTACTCGCCGAGAAACGGCACCTTGCCGGAGGGAATCAACGTCAACATCTCGGCGGATATCCGAACCTCCGCGGCCATCCCCAGCGTCAGCGGCAGACCGGCATCGGCTACCGCCCGGGTCAGCGCCGCATACAACTCGGCAATGATTGCCCGATCGTTGTCCCAGCGACCGGGGTGGATATGCGGCGTCACCACCGAATGGGTGATGCCATGGGCCACTGCATGCCGACACAGCGCCAGCGACTCGTCGAGGTCGGCAGCACCATCGTCGATGCCCGGCAGCAAATGGCAGTGGATGTCGATCACTTCGAACTCCTTGTGGTACCCATCGCCGAGTAAACAGCATGGCACGCACAAATCGGTTCCGCCCAGGCGTCGGCGACACGCGGTGTCTTTAACCGGGCCACCGGCAGGCAAGGCAGAAATGACCACTGACATGATACCGCCGGCGACAGGCCCGTCCGGCCTGTCGAGGGGCCCCAACCCAAAGTTGACGCCAGCCCCTGGGTCCCTGCCCCCTGGATTGAAACAAGGCCAACATCGCCCAGCCTCATGCCCCACCCAGCAGGCCGCGCATCCCTAACCCATGGGTTCAGCTTCGGGATTGCGGCGCAGGGCGGCGCCGATTCGTCCACCGAACGACATCAGTCCTGCCAGCAGCGCCAGGCCGAGGACGATGCCCAGAAGATTCGCGCCCACGTCCAGCCAGGACGGTTGTCGGCCGGGGGAGAAGTACTGCATGGCCTCGGTCATCACGGCCAGGGCCATGAGGAACGCCACCACACGGGCCCATCCGAAGTGCAGCCGCAGCCGCCCCACCAAGAGCCCCGTGAACGTGAACAGCATCAGGTGCGCCGAGATCGCTGTCGAATGTCCCGGCGAATCCTCCGCCCAATGCCCGAAGACAGCCAGCAACCCATCCCGCAGCGCAGCGATCGCGTCCGCCGGCAGCAGCATTCCGAACAGCAGCACCGTCAGCATCATTAGCGTGGCGCTGCGGAGCAGCAGTCCGTCCTGACGGGTCCAAAGCCCCACAGAAAGCAACACGCCTGCGGCAAACAGCACCAGCACCGCCGAACCGATCATGTGAACTCCAGCTCATCGAAAAATGCCACGAATGACCGCTGCCATCCGCAAAGAAGTCTCTGCCCGGCGAGCGTCTTCACCGTCATGGGCGCCACCTTGGACCCTCGCCACAGACCAGTGTTCAGTCGAACGCGCCTCGGCCGAACCGGGCTTTCCTTGTGCGAAGGCAGCGGCGCCACCGTCAGCATAGCGCAACAGGATCGGCCCATTGACCGACACGTTCCCAAACCCCAGAAACAACAAACCCCCGCAGGCATGAAACCAACGGGGGCTTGTTTGTGCGGAATGTCAGCGATCAGAGGCTCATCATGGCCCGCAGGAAAACGATGTTGCGGTCATAGACCGCTGCCGCCACGTTCGAATCCCGTGAGTTGATTCGCACGCCTCCAGCCAATGTCATCCAACGGCGCAAGTTGTAGTCGAAGCCTAGCGAAAACCGGTAGAAGTCATCCTTGCGATCAAAGTCCTCATAGTCTTCGCGGACGAAGTCGAAGCCCGTGTTCACCGTAAGCCGATCACTCCAGTCGTGGGACCACAATACGCCCACAGAGGATGTGTCCTTCGCGCTACCCACGTTGTCCGTTTCCATTAAGCGGCTTTCCGTGGACAGTGAGAACGTCGAGTCGGTACGCGGTGCCCAGGAGATCTCAGCTTCCCAGGTGAAGCCATCCACCTTGGCGCGAGCCGGATCGTCGAAATCCTTCCACTCCCAACCCAAATGGACGCTACCGCTGGTTCGGTCAGTGAGTTCCCACTCGAGCCCCGCCGTTAGCCGGTCCTGATCGGAGTCCAACGACGG
>SLTB01000005.1 GCA_007130155.1 Pseudomonadales bacterium | reverse complement strand
GGTGTCGCAAAAGGTTGGCAAGACTCCGTGGGAGCGGCTTCAGCCGCGAATGGACTGCCAGAAATCAATGACTTGCGGGGTCATTCGCGGATAAATCCGCTCCCACAGGGGCGCCACGCTGGGTTTTGCGACACCCTCTGAATCTGCTCCCACGGTGGCGTGTCGCATTCCGAATCTCGACGAGGTGATCTCACAACCTTCGGTCTCGTGGACAGCTGGCGCCTGAATGCAGCATGCGTCGTTAGCCGCTCCTGGCGTAAACTCGCGCCCCTTCACACATGAGCAGGCAGGGAGAACGGGTATGAGCGATGACGGGCTGCGACTCGAGCGCCGTGGGGCGGTGGCGATTCTGACGCTGGATCGGCCCAGCGCCGCCAATGGCATCGATCTCGCGCTGGGCAAGGCGCTGATGATGCAGGCCATCGCGCTGTCCGAGGATGCCGAGGTGCGGGCGATGGTGCTGACCGGTGCCGGCCGCTTCTTCTGTGCCGGTGGCGACTTGAAGTCCTTCGCCGGCTTCGGCGCGGAACTGCCCGCACGGCTGAAGGAACTGACGGCCTACCTGCACACGGCCATTACCCGCTTCAGCCGCATGGACGCCCCGCTGATCACGGCGGTCAACGGCATGGCTGCGGGTGCGGGTATGAGTCTGGCCATCACCGGCGATCTGGTGGTGGCCTCTGAGTCCGCAGGTTTCACCATGGCCTACACCGCTGCGGGCCTGTCGCCGGACGGCAGTTCGAGCTGGTTCCTGCCGCGACTCGTGGGCGATCGCCGCGCGCGGGAGCTGATGCTCACCAACCGTCGTCTGACCGCCGCCGAGGCCCTGGACTGGGGCCTGATTAACGAGGTCGTCCCGGAGGGTCAGGCCCTCGATGCAGCCGTGGCCCGTGCCGAAAGTCTGGCACAGGGGGCCACAGGTTCTTATGGGGCTGTAAAGGATCTGCTGCTGGCGACCTTCGGCAATGGGCTCGAGACTCAGATGGAACTCGAGACCCGGCACATCGCCGCCCGGGCCGCCAGCGAAGACGGCCGTGAGGGTATCGCCGCGTTCTCCGAAGGCCGTAAGCCCGAGTTCAAGGGGAAGTAGCGTTTCCTGAACGCAGCTCCCGCTCCCGTTCGATGAGCCGGTCGGCCACATCGAGAATCTGGCGGCGGCTCAGTTCGCCGCTGCTGATGCGGTAGCGGTCATCCACCACGATGGTCGGGACGGCAGCGATGGCTGTCTCGCGGGTGCGCCGTTCGGCTTCCTCCACTTTCTGACGCACGGCAGGAGACTGCATGGTGCGGCGGAAGGTCTGAGCGTCGGTGCCCTGGCCGCCCACCAGTTGCGCAACAGACTCCGGAGTCGCCAGATTGAGACCGGAGACGTGGATGGCATCGAAGATGCGCTGGTGGTTGCGTTCGCGAATGTCGAGTTCCTCCAGCGCATAGTAGGCCCGGGCCAGATTGCGCCAGGCCGGTGAGAAGCTCACGGGAACGCGCACGAAGTGGACATCGTCGGGCTGTCGTGCCGCCCAGCTTTCGATCTGCGGGTCGAAGTTGCGGCAGTGCACGCAGCCGTAGGAGAAGTACTCCGTGACCACGATCGGGCCGCTGCGGGGGCGATCAGCCCCGGCCAGGGTATCGTAGTGACGACCTTCATCGAGGCCGGCGGGGCCGCCGGAAAAGATGGCCCAGATGCCGACGGCACCCACTACCACCAGCAGACCGCCGAATCCCCCGATGATCCAGCGCCGCAGCCGCCGGACCTTCGGTGGTTCCTGATAGGACTTTTTCGCCACGACTGCTCCTTTTTCAACTCGGGGTGATGTTACTGCGATAGTGCTCCGCTCTGGAATGGATCCGAGCTGCCTGCGGCAATGGCTTCCAGATAGCGCGTCTCCCGATCGACGATGGTACGGACGAAGTGATCGGATCCACGCATGTGGCGAAATGCCGAGAAGCCGCGCTCCAGGAAAGCCTGCAGGTCGCCGAGCCCGATGAGTTTCGCTGGCGTATGGGCCATGCGTAGCGTGGCGTAAAGCATGGGGGAGTGCACGTAACCTTCGAGGCGCTCGGCAAGCGTCTGCAGTAGGGCAATCTGGCGGCGGCGATCGTCGAAGGCATTGCAGATCCGGTAGGCCTTGGCGTAGCGGGCTGTATCGATATGGCCATCGGCCGCATCGGCATCCGCATCCGGGAACAGGGCAGGAACCATGGCTGCATCGAGCTCCCGGGTCAGCACCTGCAGGGCCATGGCGTCGGCAGCCGTGGCCAGCACTTTCGCGGGCAGCAGGCGCACCATGTAGGGCAGCGCCTGTTCCACGTCGGCATCGCGGGCTGAGAAGTCGCGCGGGGCATAGAGGTCGTCGATGAAGAAGGCGACTCCCGGTGCATAGCGAGGCTGGGCCGCGAGATCCGCATGGCTGCGCGTCAGGCGTTCACACTGCCAACGCTGCAGTTGGCGCAGGCGAGCAAGAAAGCTTGGGTCCGCTTGCTCCATATTGGCCAGGGCGCGGTTCTTTTCCAGTAGATGGCGTAGCCGCGTGGCCGGTTCCTGCTTGCTGGCTCGAGTCATGGTCGGCCGCGGGCCATGAGCCAGTGGGCCAGCAGGTGACGTCCGCTCATGGCCAGGGCTTTCCGCCCCTCCGGAATCACCCGGGCAAGGACTGGAAAGACGTGGGGCTGGGATGGCCAGACTTTCAGGTCCACCGATACCCCGGCGCTGCTCGCCCGGTCGGCCACGCGGGTGGAATCGTCCAGCAGCACTTCGGTGGAACCCACATGGATGGAAAGGGGCGGGAAGCCGCGATAGTCGGCGAACAGAGGCGAGATCAGCGGATCGCGATGGTCAGCCCCCGGTGCGTAGAGATCGGCCGCATCCCGCAGCCGGTGTCCCGGTAGCATGGGGTCCCGGCGGGCATTGAGGATCACCGAGGCACCACTGCCGCTGAGATCCGTCCAGGGTGAGTAGCACAGGGCCGAAGCCGGCATGGGGAGGCCCTTCTCACGCAGATGCTGCAACAGGACCAGCGTCAGATTGCCCCCGGCGGAATCTCCGGCCACGGCCAGATCGTGACCGTCGTGGCCCTGGTCGAGCAGCCAGCGATAAGCGGCCACGGCATCGTCGACGGCTGCGGGATAAGGATGCTCGGGCGCCAGCCGATAGTCGATGGCCAGCACCCGGCAGCAGCCCGCCTCGGCCAGCCGCCAAGTGAAGATGCGATACAGTTCGGGATTGCCCACGGTGTAGCCGCCACCATGCAGGTAGAGCAGCGTCTTGCCTGGCACCCTAAGCCCCGGGGCGCTGACCCACTCGGCTCCGACGCCGGCGGCATCCACCGGCTCGATGGTCACATCCGGCGGCAGGCGGTTGCGGGCGGCCAGCTCGGCCAGTCTGGCGCGGGTGGCCACGGCCTGCTCGACGTCGAGGGTCTGGGAGGCCAATCGGCGCTTCACCGCCAGTCTGAGCACGCCGTTGACCATCCTGGTCTGCCAACTCACCACGGCAGTTACTCCGCATGCCTGGAGGAGAGACTATGGTAGCAGTGCTGATGGGGCTCGCGGACGCTCGAGCGTCCGCCCTGTCACCGGCCTGCTTGGCGACCTATACTGCGCGACGGTTCGTTTTGTCATTGAACGGCGCGACTGCGCCCCAACCCCCAATAAGGAGAGTCCAATGAGGCTAGGCATGCTGGCCGGCTATTCCGGTGCCAAGCTCAGTCTTCCGATGGATGCGATCAAGCATGCGGAAGCGCTCGGCTACGATTCTGTCTGGACGTCGGAGGCCTACGGTTCTGATGCCATCACTCCGGCGACCTGGATTCTCGCCAACACCAGCAAGATTCGCGTCGGTACCGCCATCATGCAGATGCCGGCACGTTCGCCAGCCATGGCGGCCATGACCGCCATGACGCTGGCCCAGCTTTCCGGTGGTCGCTTTATCGTCGGTTTGGGCGCATCCGGTCCGCAGGTCGTCGAGGGTTGGCATGGGGTCCCCTATGGCAAGCCGGTGACGCGCCTGAAGGAGTACACCCAGATCATGAAGATGATCTTCGCCCGCGAGGATCGCGCGACTTTCGACGGCGTCGAATACCAGCTGCCCTATAGGGGTCCGGGCGCCACTGGCCTCGGCAAGCCCCTGAAGAGCATCATGAAGTGCGAAGAGGACATCCCGATCTACGCCGCCACCATCACGCCCAATGGTGTGGCGGCGGCCGCTGAGGTCTGCGATGGCTTTTTCCCGATCTGGATGGACCCTGAGAAGTACAGTGTCCTGGAGGGTCCTATCGAGAAAGGCTTTGCCAAGGCCGGCAACGGCAAGGGACTGAAGGACTTCGACGTGGCCCCCTTCGTGACCGTGGTGGTAGGTGACGACGTAGAGCAGTGCATGATGCCGATCCGCGGCAGCATGGCGCTTTACATCGGCGGCATGGGGGCCCGGGACAAGAACTTCTACAACGACTACGCGAAGCGTCTCGGTTTCGAGGAAGCAGCGGCCAAGATTCAGGATCTGTATCTGGCTGGCAAGAAGGACGAGGCCATGGCCGCGGTGCCGGCGGAACTGATCGACGCCTGCCATCTGGTGGGGCCGGCAGACCGCATCCGCGAGCGTGCCGCGCGCTGGAAGGAAGCGGGCAAGGCCAATCAGGTGGGCAGCATGCTCATCGGCAGCGCCCAGAAGGAAGCCATCGAGCTGATGGCGGAAATCATGCTGTGATCGTCGCGCGGCGGCATCCACAGGATGCCGTCGCACCAGAGGTGGCCATCGCCCACAAAAACCGCCGCGCTGGGGTTACGCCAACCCGTTAGACTCCACCAGCTGCCAAGCCAGTTCTGAGCGCAGGCGGCAGACATCCTTGTAGCCCAGCGCCTGCTCGGAGCTGGCATTACCGTCGAGGCCGCGCTTGTAGACGCCCTGGATGATGGCGCCGGAGCGGAACAGGTTATAGACCACGTAGAACGTCCAGTTCTCGATCTGCGGTCTGCCGCTGAGCTCGCAGTAGTGGGCCACCATCTCGGCCTCGTCGGGAATGCCGCGGGCCGCCAGATTGGCATCGCCCAAGCCCTGGCCGTCGTAGCCGGGCGAATGGTAGTCCATGCACAGGTAGCCCAGATCGGCGAGAGGATGGCCCAGGGTGGACAATTCCCAGTCGAGCACGGCGACGATGCGTGGTTCGGTGGGATGCAGCATAACGTTGCCCAGGCGGTAGTCGCCGTGGACCACGCAGACCTCGTCGGATTCCGGAATCTGTTCGGGTAGCCAGGCCATGAGCTTGTCCATGGCGGGCAGGTCTTCGGTCTTCGAGGCTTCGTACTGACGCGACCAGCGTGAGATCTGCCGACTGTAGTAGTTGCCCGGTTTGCCGAACTCGCCCAGCCCCACGGCCTCATGGTCCACGGCATGAAGGGCTGCCAGCACCCGCACCATGTCCAGATAGACGGCGCGGCGATCCGTCTTGGGCAGATCCTCGAGCAGCAGGTCGCTGTAGACCCGTCCTTCCACCTTCTCCATGACGTAGAATTTGGTGCCGACGACGCTGCTGTCCTCGCACAGCGCGATCATCTTCGGGACCGGGACGTCCGTGCCCGCCAGCGCAGCCATCACCCGGTATTCGCGATCCACCTGGTGGGCGGAGGGCAGCAGCTCGCCGGGGGGCTGCTTGCGCATCACGAATTCACGCTCAGCCACCTTCAGCAGGAAGGTGGGATTGGACTGTCCGCCTTCGAACTGACGGATCTCGAGGCCGTCGAGGGAACCGGGAACGTAGGGCTCGAGGAAGCGGGCGAGGGCGGCCTGGTCGAACTCATGGCCGGGGCGAACGGCAGTGATGACGGCGGTCTCGGTCATGCAGGGTGGTCCTCGCTGAGCGCTTGTGTAGGCGCGGGGGTGGCGGAGGATAGCATCGCCTGATGGGGCGCCTCCACTTGATCCCCTGCTGGGCGGATGCGAGTCTTGCCGCCTTCACCGGCACGGGTGCTGGCGCGCATGCAAGGGGCTGCGGTCAGGGACCACCGGTTTATCATGAGGGAGAAACCATGACACAGCGCAAGCGCGTGGCGGTGACGCTGCCTGGCGGTCCACGAGTAAAGGACACCATCGATCGGGTACAGTGGGCGGAGTCCAAGGGTTACACGGATGCCTGGTTCGGGGACGGTGGTGCGCCCGACGCCCTGACCCTGGCGGCCATTCTCGGTGACCATAGCAAGTCCATCCGCATTGGTATTGCGGTGACGCCGGTGTATACCCGGTCGCCTACCGTGCTTGCGGCCACGGCGTATACGGTGAGCCAGCAGCTGCCCGGCCGCTTCGTCATGGGGCTGGGTTCTTCCAGCGTGGCCATGATGACGGGCTGGAATGGTATTCCGCTGGATAAGCCCTTGACCCGGGTCAAAGAAACCGTGCAGCTCGTCAAATCCATGCTGTCTGGAGAAAAGTCGGACTTCCAGGGTGAAACGCTCTCGAGCAAAGGTTACCGGCAACCGCCGCTGCAGAATCCGCCGCCAATCTACATGGCTGCCCTGCGTTCGAAGATGATCGAGACGGCCGCCGAAGTGTCAGACGGCGTGATCTTCAACCTCTGGCCCAAGCGAGCGCTGCCGAAGATGATCGAGCACGTGAAGATTGGTGCCAAGCGGGGCGGTAAGAGCGAGACGCCGGAAGTGGTGAACCGCTTCATGGTCTGTGTCACTGACGACAAGGCCCGGGCGCGGGATGCGTTCCGGGCGGCCTTTGCGCCCTACTACGCCACGCCCCAGTACAACGCCTTCCTGGATTGGGCCGGTTATGAGGACGCTGCCGCGCAGATCCGCGAGGGTTGGGCGGCCAAGGATCGGGACAAGACCACCGGCGCGCTCACCGACGACATCGTCGATGAGATTGCAGTGATCGGCTCGCCTGAGGAGTGCCGGGAACGCATCCGCTGGGCGCTCGACACCGGCATCGACACTGCCATCATCGCTCCGCTCGGTGTGTCGAAGGAGGACGCCCAGTCCAGCCTGGACGCCTTCACTGCCGATCAATTTCAGCCCTGAGGAGCGTTGGCTATGAGTGACTATCAGTGGATCATCGTCGATCGGCCACTGCCCGGGGTTCAGCGCATCACGCTGAATCGCCCGGAGAAGCGTAATCCCTTGTCGAACCTGCTGCGTAGGGAACTGTTCGATGCCCTGATTCAGGCGGATCACGACCCGGACCTGCGGGTCACGATTCTGCGTGGCGCCGGCGGCAACTTCTCCGCCGGCTATGACCTGAAGCAGGACTCCCGCGAAAACCAGCCGTTTCACACGGCGGGTGGACTCGGCAACTGGCCACGGCACGTGGTGGATGGCTTCCTGCAGATGTGGGATCTGGCCAAGCCGGTGATCGCGCAGGTGGAGGGCTACTGTCTGGCCGGCGGGACTGAACTCGCCACCGCCTGCGATCTGGTTTATGCCGCCGAGGATGCCAAGATCGGCTACCCGGTGGTACGTTCCATCAGTCCCCCGGACAATCAGTTCTATCCCTGGATCGTCGGTCTTCGCCGCGCCATGGAGATGATGCTGACCGGCGATTCCATCTCCGGAATCGAAGCAGCCGAGTGCGGTTTCGCCAATCGGGCCTTCCCGGCCGATCAGCTTGAGGAGGAAGTCCTGCGGGTGGCCGAGAAGATCGCCCGGGTGCCGCCGGACATTCAGCAGATCAACAAGCGCGCCGTTCACCGGCAGATGGAACTGATGGGCATGCGTGCAGCCATCCGCTCGGGCACTGAAATCCAGACCCTATCGATGCTCACTCCGTCGGCGCGCAGCCACTTGAAGGACATTGCCGAAGGTGGCCTCACCCAGGCCCTGTCCAAGCGGGACAAGGACTTCGGGGACTATAGGGAGTCCAAGGAATGAGCCAGGCCGAAAAGGTCGTCGGAGCTGAGCCTTCGGTACTGCAGGCACTCGGCGACGGGGTCTGCATTGAGCTCGACGCCGAACGGGGCTTCGCGGCACTTCGCTTCACCGTCAAGCCGGAGTTCTGCCATTCCGGCGGGGTGGCCCAGGGTGGGTTCGTCACCTGCTGGATCGATTCGGCCATGGCCCATGCGGTGCTCGCACGGAGGGGGGCGCAGTTCTGGATTGCCACCCTTGAGATCAAAATCAGCTTCTTCCAGCCCGCGGGCCCCGGCACGGTGCGGGCGGAAGGCTGGATCGAGCGAGCGGGCAAGCAGACGGTGTTCTGCGAAGGCCGCCTGCTCGATGCCGAGGGCGAGGTGCTAGCCAAAGGCACCTCAACCATCCGGCTGGTGCCTCAGAGACGCTGAAGGAACAACTCACCCGCAAATCTCACCGATTCACTGCTGCGGACGCGGATATGCCGGCAAATCCTGCCGGTCCGCCGGTCCGCCGGTCCGCCGGTCCGCCGGT
>SLTB01000134.1 GCA_007130155.1 Pseudomonadales bacterium | reverse complement strand
TCAGGAGCTGGCGCGGTTCCGACCGGGACAGACGACGCCGCTGCTCGATGTGGCGATGCCCAAGTTCGAACGCATCCTCATCGAGACGGCCCTCAAACACACCGGTGGACGCCGCCGTGATGCCTCCGAGCTGCTGGGGTGGGGCCGCAACACCCTGACCCGGAAGATCAAGGAGCTCGGGATGGACTCTGCCGACGATAACGGCGAGGACGACTGAGCGCCGCCCCGCCCGAATGCAAGAGCCCGGTTCTGCTCGTTGCGGTCAGATGGGTGCCACGGTCAGGGTCAGTCGACCGGCGTAGCTGCCAGGTGCTGCGTTCGACAGCGTCTCCGACTGAATGCGAACGCGCACGCTGGCATTCGTGGCACCCCCGCAATCCATGGACGCGGAGCTGGCATTACCCGCTGCCAGCGGAGCGCCGCCCGCCGTCAGTGAACGCCAGCCATTACCGTCGCTGTAATCCACCGCAAAGGGCAGCTCCGTCCCGTTCTGCGCGACGACGAACGCATTGCCGGCGCCCTGACCCGCGGCTTCCACGGTGTAAGCCCCGGCGGGGTCGTTGCGATAGACACATAGGGCATCGCTGCCAATCATGTCGCCGCTGCCGGGGAAGAAGCCGAGGGCAATGTCGTTCAGGTTGGAGATGCGCACCAGATCGGGCACATCCACTCGGATCAAGAAGCTCGTTGCGTCCGTGTCTGAGCCATTGGAACTGCCGTTGATCTCCAGCGTGAACCGACTCTCGTAGCTTCCGGCGCGGGCCGCGGCCAGACTCCCTCCGAGAATACGAACTGTGAGCCGGCCGTTCGGGCCGCCTCGGGGACAACCGAGCTCGTCGCCGGTCTTGTCGGTCTCCGTTCCCACGCCCGGAGCCAGGCCCTCCTCGAAATTGGAGCGCAGATCACGCAAGCGCACTTCGATATCAATGAAGCTTCCGCCGGCGGTGTGCTCGATGCGGAATACGCCGGCCGAACTTGCGCCGCGGTCATCGTGCAGGGTCGCACCCCAGGGACGCAGCTGATTGTCGTTGTTCGCGGTCAGGCCGTTGCCCACCACCGAGATGGCGCAGAAGTCGCGGCTCGCGGACAGGTTGCCGGAGCCCGGCGACCAGGATCCGAGGTCGTAGTTTGCCAGCGGCGTCACTGCCACGCCCGCCTGCGCCAGGGCTGGAAACAGACCCACCAGCAGCAGGCACGCCAGCACCCAGCCGCGGCGGGGGCCGCGATCCGGTTCGCTGTTGTGGCTGATGCGGAAGATCATGACAGTGTCCTTGGTCGTTGCGGCGCAATGCGCTGGGTGTCCAGAACGAAGGGCGACACATGGCCGCCCTTCAGGTGATGCCGGCACATCCGTGTGCCTTGAAAGCCCTGCTTCAGCGCGGCGAGACCACCAGCGTGATGGTGTCCGCGTAGGCGCCGGACGGTGCTGCCTGCAGATCGCTTGCCAGTACTTCCACAGCCAGGCTGGCGTTGGTGGACGAGCCACAGGTCACTGAGCTCGCGTGGCCCGTACCTTCCACGTTTTCGCCGTCGAGAAGCGACGTGCCGTTGACGCTCACGCTGTAGGGGATGAACGCGGTGCCATTCGTGAGGCGGAAGGCGCCACTGGTGGCCGGGTTCTGGGAACCCACCTCCAGGGTGTAGAAGCCAGTGCCATTGCGGTAGACGCAGAAGTCGTCGCTGCCGCTCAGGTCGCCCGCTCCGCTGTAGGTGCCGAGCGCGATGTCGTTGAGACCGCTGATCTGGACTCGCTCCTCAATGGTCACCGTCACGTCCAGCGAGCCGGTGGACTCCGCCCCAAGCGAGCCCTGCGTAGCGCCATACGTCGTTCCTGCAGCGGCCAGAAGGGAAGCGAGCGCGATGCCTTGGCCGAGTTGCTGGAGCTTGAAGTTCATGATCGATACCTCCTCGAGATGATCTAGCTGATCGCTTCCGCGTTCTGCTCCGGCCCCTGCCGGCCGCTTCGTCCGCGGTCGTCGCAGAAGAGGTTCCAAGGCCCGTGCCAACCTTTTGTTTACAATTCGATTCACACGCCAACAGCAAAGATTTGTCTCTTAAGTGCATGTTTTATAGACATTTATTTTTCTAGAGACGGATCGATCAGCCGAACAGACACCGTCCCGGCCTCAGCTGACGCCCCGCTTCAGCTGCGAAACCACGTCAGAAGCTGACGCTGCACGTCACCGCAACACGACGTTTTCCGTCCATTAACTTTCCGCTTCTGGACACCCAAGCGCCCCGTGCGAGACGCTTGACCTGACTCTGGACACCCAGACCTGACTCTGGACACCCAAGAACCCGCAATTGGAGGGGCGGGCGGAGGTGCCGGACACATGAGTAAAGACCGACACCCGTCATCCGAATCGATTCAGGGTTTCACCTGATGGAGGCTGGTGGCCCGGATCGGCACCATGCGCTCATGGAGATCGGACCACATGATCTCCCTGCGGGGGCAACCACATGGCACGTACGGGAAAGAGGTCATCCACGCAGCGCAGCCGGACTGTCGCACTGGCATGGATTGCGGCCCTGCTCTTCAGCGCGCCACTGGCGCATGCGAACGGCAGCCAGGGCCAGATCCGCCTGACCTTGACCATCCCCGAGCGGCCCCCGGCGCTTGCTGCCGACCTGAAGATCCAGGTCGGCAGCGAGCAACTCTGCAGCACCCAGGTCGACCACGGCCGACGCGAACTGCATCGTTGGAACGGTTCCCACATCCAGCGCCTCGATCGATGCTCCGAAGGTGTGCCGGTACGCGGGCTCGAGGGGCAACACATCGTGATGATCGCTCCGATCTGAGCGGACCGTCGGACCAAGAGGACACTTGATCGGGTCGACGGCGACGCAACACAGGTGACCCCTCTAGGGTATGGCGCAACGCCTGCTCTGCCGCCAGGAGGATTTCCTGATGTCCGCCATTCGCCGTCGCCCTCGGCTCGCAGCCCTGCTCGGCAGCGTCGCGCTGTTCCTCCTCGGGAGTACGGTGCAAGCGGACATGTCCCTGGATCGCAGCATCCTCATTTTCGATGCCCACGGTACGCCGCGACAGGACGTCGAAATCACCAACACCGGCAGTGAGAACCTTTACCTCGAAACCGAAATCCTGCGCGTGAGCAACCCCGGCACCGAGGCTGAGACCCGGGAGCGGGTACTGGACCCAGACGCCATCGATCTTCTCGTCACACCGGCGCGCCTGATCGTTCCGCCCGGCGCACGTCGCCTCCTGCGGGTCGTCAATCTTGGCGACCCGGCGGAGGTCGACCACATCTATCGCATCAATGTCCGTCCGGTCGTCGGTCCCGTAGAGGCAGACACCACTGCGGTGAAGGTGATCATCGCCTACCAGCTTCTCGTGATTCTGCGCCCATCCGACCCGCAACCAGAACTGACCTGGGACCGCCAGGGTCGCAGCATCACGTTCACGAACAACGGCAACACGAACGTCCTGCTGTTCAACGGCGTGCAGTGCCCTCCCGATGGCGGCGACTGCATCGAACTGAACGCTGCGCAGAGGCTCTACGCAGGCAACTCATGGACCCTGGAACTCCCGTACGACGGCAGCGTCGAGTTCACCACCGGGGTCGGCCAGCGCAACGTCCGGCAGCGCTTCAACTGACGCGGCCCTCGAGCGATGGCGGGCTACCCCAAAGCATTTCTCACAGGCGTCGCGCTACTGTGCGTCCTGGGGCTGCTGTTGTGGCTGCTCAGCCGTGGGGAAGGGGGCGAGATCGAGCACGAAGCGGTCACCTCTGCCCCCGGAGCCGCCTCTTTCGCGGCTCCGCAGCGCAACGACCCTGATGACTCGGAGCCTCGCCCGACGATCGAACCCGCGCTCACCCCACGCACAGAGACGCATGCCAAGCAGGCAGCTGCCGTCGCCGATGCGGGTCCGGCCGCACTCGCGCAGGAGGCCCCCCAGGCGCTAAACGATGGTGTGATCAATCCACTCGAGGGCGCGCTTGCCTTCGTCGTAACGCCGCACCCCCCGCCAGCGACAGCCCCCGACGACTCCGCCCCGGGCGCCACGCAGCAGGACACCCCCGCGGCGCTCAGCGCCAGTGATGGCGCCGCCCCGTCGCGCCCACAGCAGGCATCCGCAGAGGACAACGAACAGTCGGGCAACCCTGCGCAACCCGTGTTCCGGGCATCGACCCAGGCGCCACCTGGTTTCGAAGCGTTCTACGAACCCCAACGCACGCTGGTCGATGTCTACTATGGCGGAAACTTCCTGCTCTCGACCCCGGCGACCTACGACCTCGATCACATCACGTTCGAGCAGCCGCGCAGCATCGTCGAAGCCATCCCCGAAGTGACGGACCCTGAGGCAGTCCTCGCCGCGCTCAGCGGCAACCTGGACACCCACGAGGCAGAACTGTGCGTCCGGCCCGGACAGGAGAACTGTGGTCGCCTCAATCCACCCGTCGCTGCCGTCCTGTTCGATCCTTCGCGATTTCGCGCCACCGTGTTCGTCAATCCCGAATGGCTCGAATCCCGAGGGCCGACGATCAGCCGCTTCCTGCCGCGCAGCGACGCCGGCTTTTCCGTGCTGCAGAACATCCTCGCCAATGCGTCCGGCTCGGCGACGAGCAGCGACAGCTACAACATTGCCAGCATCACCGCCTTGAGCTTCCGCGAGACCCACGCAGAGATGTTCAGCTCCTATGGCACGAGCGACCGCTTCACCATCGACAGCCTGGCGGTCCGCCGCGAGTTCGAGGGTACTTCGCTCCAGGGCGGCCTGTACCGCTCGCGCAGCCAGAGCCTCGGGTTTGTGAGCGAGCGGGATCTCTACGGAATCCGCTATGGACGGTCCCTGAACACGCGCGCCGACCGAGCCTTCACGGATGGGGTACCCCTGGAGGTCTTCCTGCCGAGTCGGGCCCGGGTCGAGATCATCAAAGACGGCCGCCTGCTCTCGACCCGGTTCTATGACGCCGGCAACCGGATTCTCGACACGTCAACCCTTCCTGAAGGCGCGTACGACATCACGCTGCGCATCCGCGAGAGCGACGGTACGGAGCGCTTCGAGGAGCGCTTCTTCGTGAAAAGCACCCGCCTACCGCCGGCCGACCAGCCGCTCTACTTCTTCGAGCTCGGCCGCATCGCCGACCGCAACACGCGCTCCACCCTGCCGGAAGATACGGGCGACTGGCTCGCACGCGCCGGCGTGACGCGCCGGGTCGGCGCAGACAGCGGCGTCGATGTCGGCGTGGCCGCCAGCCAGGGGGAAGGCATGCTGGAAGCCGGTGTCTTCCGGCTCATGCGCGGAGCCGAGTTCCAGGCCAGCGCGTTCACGGGTACCGACAACGCCCGCGGCATAGCGGCCGTGACGCGCATGCAGACAGGCCAGACCCGACTGAGTGCCGACTACCGGCGCGTGACGAGCGGTCCGATCGTGGACAGTCGCACCAGCCTGACCGGCAGAGGGTTCGAGCAGCTGGGGTTGAACGTCCGCACACCCTTTGCCGGCGGCAACCTTGGCTTCAGTATCCGCCGGGTCAATCGCGACGGCGACCGGCGCCGGGACAGCCAGAACCTGAACTGGGAGCGCACTGTAATGCGGACCATGAACGGGTGGATGCGCCTCACAGCCGACGTCTCCCGGCAGGAAGGGGACTGGCTTGGCCTCGTCGGGCTGCGCATGGACCTGCGCGGCGACGGGTACAACGGCAACGTCGCGCCTCGCGGCCGCTGGGATCGGCGCGACGGCAGCAACGACTTCGGCCAGCAAACCGACGGCCGCATGGCCTGGCAGCGCTTCGGAGAGGACGGGACCCGCCTCCTCGGTGCGGTGTCCGGTTCGTCCGGCGCGGACAACGACCGGATCGGGGTGGATGGTGAGTACCAGGGCCGCCTGGGCCAGCTCCGTGCCGACGTGGACCACAATTTCGGCAAGGACGAGCGGACCACCTGGGCCACTACGCTCAATACCAGCCTGCTCAGCGATGGTCGACGCATGGCGATGGGCGGGCAGGACCAAGCCCAGGCCGCCGCCCTGGTGGACATCCAGGGCGATGCTCCCGGTGCGTACTTCGAAGTCCGGGTCGACGACTTCACCCGCAGCGTCGCCCCGGTGGGGTCCTTCACCCCGGTGCACTTGCGTCCCTGGGAGACCTACGAAATCCGCCTGCGACCCGTCGGAGGGCCGTTGGTGTCCTGGGAAGACCGCAGCGAGCGCATCACGCTCTATCCGGGTAACGTGGTTCACCTGACCTGGCAGGTGGCCGAGGTCTTGGTCCTCTTCGGCCGGCTGCTCGACCCGGACGGTGAAGCCCTGGAGGGTCTGCGGATCGAGGGAGCGCAAGGGCTCGCGGTCACGGACGTCGGCGGATTGTTCCAGGCAGAGGTTCTCCGACCCGACGCCGGTGCCGAGGTCGAGCTGGCGGTGGCCCGGAACGGTCAAGTCTGCAGCGTGCGCATCGCCCTGGACGATCTCGAGATCCGCAACGGCATCGTCCGGGCGGGGACCCGCCACTGCAGCTGGGATTGAGTGTCGACACCATGTTCGAGGTGGTCCTCCACGAGCCGGAAATCCCGCCCAACACCGGCAACGTCATGCGCCTGTGCGCCAACACCGGCTGCCGGCTGCACCTGATCGAGCCTCTTGGCTTCACCCTCGACGATGCCCGCCTGCGCCGCGCAGGCCTCGACTACCGGGAGTACGTCAGCGTCGACGTCCACCAGGATCTCGCCACCTGCCTGACCTCGCTCGGCACAACTCTGGACACAACTCTGGACACCCAAGCGACAGGGCCCGCGACTCTGAACCGCCAGGAGGCGCGCTTGGGTGTCCAGAGCGGTCCCCGGGTGTTCGCATTCTCGACCCGCGGGACGCAGCGCCACGATCAGGTGGCTTGGCAGCCCGGCGACATCCTGCTGTTCGGCGCCGAAACGCGGGGGCTGCCCGCCTCGATCCTGGAACGGACACCCACCGATCAGCGTCTGCGCCTGCCCATGCTGCCGGAGAGCCGCAGTCTCAACCTCGGGAACGCGGTTGCGATTGCCATCTACGAGGCTTGGCGGCAGCAGGACTTTCGCGGCAGCCGCTGACGGCGCCAGGAGGGCGCCTCGGCGCCGCGCATCTGGCAGAATGCCTTCGCCGCGCAACCAGCGACCAACCTGGAGACTTCCGTGAGCGAGCCTTCCGACAGCAGCCAGCCGGACGACGCCGTCGTCCGGGACCACAGCGCCTACTGGCGCGCCAATCTGCGGCTGGTGCTGCGCTGTCTGGCCATCTGGTTCATCGTCTCCTACGGCTGCGGCATCCTGTTCGTGGATGTCCTGAACCAGTTCCGCGTGGCTGGATTCCCGGTAGGCTTCTGGTTCGCGCAACAAGGCTCGATCCTGGTCTTCATCGCCCTGATCGCCTACTACGCCCGCGCGATGAACCGGCTGGACCGGTCCTTCGACGTCGACGAAAAGTAGGCTCCAGGGGTGGAACTCCAGACACTGATCTACCTGGTGGTGGGCGCGAGCTTCCTGCTGTACATCAGCATTGCCATCGCATCACGGGCATCGAGCACCGGGGACTTTTACGTCGCTGGCAAAGGCGTGCACCCGGTGGCCAACGGCATGGCCACGGCAGCGGACTGGATGTCTGCCGCATCCTTCATCTCCATGGCCGGTCTGATCGCCTACCTGGGCTACGACGGCTCCGTCTACCTGATGGGCTGGACCGGCGGCTACGTCCTGCTGGCGCTGCTGCTGGCGCCCTACCTGCGCAAGTTCGGCAAATTCACGGTCCCCGAGTTCATCGGTGACCGCTACTATTCCCAGACCGCCCGCATTGTCGCGGTCATCTGCCTGATCTTTATCTCGTTCACCTACGTAGCCGGTCAGATGCGCGGTGTAGGGATCGTGTTCTCGCGCTTTCTCGAGGTGGATGTGACCACCGGGCTGCTCATCGGCATGGCGGTCGTCTTCTTTTACGCTGTCCTCGGCGGGATGAAGGGGATCACCTACACCCAGGTGGCCCAGTACTGCGTGCTGATCTTCGCCTACACCGTACCGGCAGTGTTCATCTCCCTGCAGATGACAGGCAACCCTATTCCCCAACTCGCCTTCGGCAGCACCCTGACCGACGGCAGCACTTACCTCCTGGACCGCCTCGACGGGCTGGTCACGGACCTGGGATTCACCGCCTACACCGATGGTTCGAAGAGCACCATCGACGTCTTCTTCATCACCGCCGCATTGATGGTCGGCACCGCCGGCCTGCCTCACGTAATCGTCCGCTTCTTCACCGTACCGAAGGTCTCGGACGCCCGCCGTTCGGCATTCTGGGCCCTGGCGTTCATTGCGATCCTCTACACCACTGCCCCTGCGGTGGGTGCCCTGGCACGCATGAACCTGATCGATACGGTGCAGCCCGGACCCGTCG
>SLTB01000149.1 GCA_007130155.1 Pseudomonadales bacterium | reverse complement strand
GAAGAGGATCGAGCGAGGACGTGAGCCGCCTCCACCCTGATCTGCCGGGGAAAGAGCGCCCGGCCGCGCACCACCGATGGGCCAGATCTTGTTGGTCAGGTTGCGTCCGATGATCGAGAAGTCATATTTTCCGTCCGCACTTTGCAAGCCAATCCTGGCCCGAAGGCGCCAGAAGCTCGGCTGTACCGCCAGCGGCTCACCAGTTGCCGCCGTCTTGTAGTCATCGGTATAGATGGCTTCCGCCGAGAGCGTTCCCAGCCAATTGACGCTGACGGGCTGCATCAGCTCGAATCCCAGCGAGCCGGCCCACTTGGGTGCATTGGCCAAGGTCTGGCCACTTAAGTCCTGAAAAAAGATACCGTCACCGGTCTCATCCACACAGCCCTGCTCTACGGTCTGGAATGCAAAACAGGCGACGTTGGGATAGCTGTCCTGTTTGGCTCTGTTGTAGCCAAATTCAGCGTAAATCTGCAGCGCCTGGGTGGCCTGGAACATGGCGTCGAATTCGATGCCTCGGGTGGAGGCTGACGCGGCGTTGCCGATCACATATGTGGTGGTTTCCGGCCGGAACTGGCTCACCTGCAGATCCTTGAACTTGTAATCATAGGCCGTGACGTTCAAGCGCAAGCGGCGGTCCATCAGCATGGTTTTGACACCCACCTCGAACCCTTCGGCGGTCTCTTCTCCGAAGGTGATGTTTTCGGGCCCGAAGGTATTGGTGAGCACCGTCGGAGCGGAATAGCCACCTGCCTTGTAGCCGTTCTTCCACGCACCCCAAAGCGTCATGTCTGCCGTGGGGCGCCAGGTGAGGGAAACCTCAGGCAACCACTTGCTGTCACTGGTATCGGCGTCGAGATCGACACCCTCGGGAAACCAGCCGATGATGGCCAGGAACGGGTGCACGTACTCATGACGCTGGCTGCCGCTTTTCTTGTCGTCGACAAAGCGTACGCCGGCAGCGAGTTCCCATTGCTCATTGATGTCCCAGATGACCTGCCCAAACACCGACCACGAATCGCCATCCGTATCCTGAATGACGTGCTGATCATTGGTGAACCCCCTGACCGGATCTCGGCCAAAAAGTCCCAGCTTGCTCGAGTTCTCATGTCGCCGGTCAAACGTCTCGAAGTACGCGCCGACCATGTAGTTGAACGGCGTCTCGAGTTGCGTCGCAAGCCTCAGTTCCTGAGAGAACTGCTCATGTTTGTCCGGGTTCTGACCGACAAAAAACGGATACATCAAACCACCGAAGTTGTCCCATCCCTTGAAGTCGTACTCCAACCAGCCGGTAATGGAAGTCAGGGTGGCCCAATCCAGCGTGTACTGCATATCCAGAGTATAGATTTGAGCTTTGTAGTCGCTGAAGTAACCGTCACCGACCTCACCATTCAGGTTGTTGTTCCACCCTTGGACAACTTCCATCGGAAGCGCCCCAAATGACGTTTCGTGATTCAATCTGCAGCTATGAAACGGGTCTGGAAGGGCCGGCCTGGCAATGGGCAGAACTCGCGGATTGCTCGGATCAGTGCAATTGGCAGACTCGCCAGCTACCAGTCCGTCGCTCTCTTCATGGGTGACAAAGAATTTCGCGAGGGCGCGAAATCTATCTGTCGGTTTCCACTCGAGGGTCAGCCGTCCAGAGAGGGTCGTGATCGCACCAATGTCCTTCCCTGCTCCCGGCAGATCGTAGTAGCTTTCATCCGCTGGCCAGAAGCCAAGCACATTCATGGTCGGAATTGCTTCACCATTTCTGTTGGCCACGAACTGGGCATTGTTCTTGATCCAGCCTCCGATATCGGTGGCCCGAACCGCGAGCCTTGCACCCAGCGTGTCCGTTATCGGGCCCGAGATCATGCCATCGAAAATCCGCTCCTTGGCCTCCGGTTCATAGCCGACCTGTAACTTGGCTTCGAGCTGATCGGTAGGGTTCGCAGTTTCCACGCCGACCACACCAGCAGCACTGTTCTTGCCGTAAAAAAGTGCTTGGGGACCTTTCAGGAACTGTACCGATTGCACATCAAAAAATGCTGTCCGCGCTATAAAGCCTCGTTCGGACGTAATACCATCGATATTCGTGGCAACGCTGGCTGAGATGCCAGAGTCACCGGGATCGGAACCGATGCCTCGAATGATGAAGGAACCGCCGGCGCCGTTGGTGCCACCGGTGATTTGGACATTGTTGGCCATGTCGGCGATTTTCGAGAGTGTGTCGGCATCGTATCTCTCGATCTTTGCAGCATCCAATACCTGAATCGATATTGGAACGTCCTGTAGTGACTCCTCACGTTTACGTGCCGTGACGATAATCTCCTCGATAATCGCCGCCTCTGCGGACGGTGGGATTGTGAAAAACGGTATTGGCGTGAGAAGTGAAACGAAAAGAGATTTCCTAAGCAGGTTGCTGGTTATCATGAAGACCCCTCCCAATTGAACGGATTCACCCCCAATTTTCCCACTTGGTCTATATCACGGTAGGCGCAGGTGGTATACCGATTTCGCCGAGACTGGGAAGCCGGACAGGATCAGGTTACTCTTCACAGTCATGCCTGCAGGAAAGTCCAAATGATCAGCAGTGGGCCCGTGGAAGATCGCCTCGCGATCCGTGAACTTGTAGAGTCCTACAACGACGCCGTAATGCGTCACGATGGTAATGCCTGGGGTGGAAACTGGGCCGAGCACAGCAGTTGGACGCGGCCTGGCAGCGGCACGGCCGAGGGCCGGGACAACATCCGAGCCGCCTGGGAAGGCGCCATGAGCCGCTACTCTTTCGTCGGCTTCTTCGCTTCCGCCGGACCCATCATCGTCGATGGCAACAACGCCACAGGTACCTGGTACCAGCAGGAATTCCTGCACCAGAAGGACGGCGTACGTCGCAACATCACCGGCCGCTATGAGGACACCTACATCAAGACCGGCGGGCGTTGGTACTTCAAGACCCGCATTTACTCGATCATGAATGCTGAGGAAACTCAGGCCTAACGAGAGGAATAGGCCTGCAGCCCGTCGCCGTCAGCGGCGTGCTGCAGACCGAGCATCAGCAGGATCCGCGCCTTCTGCGGCGACGGGTCCCCTGAGAAGATCGCACCTGCGGCCTGGAGGCCGGCGCCCCCGCCCGCATAGCCGTACACCGGAGCCACAGCACCGTCGGCCACCCGCGAACTGACCACCACGCTCACGCCTGCCTCGATCGCCGCCTCGATGGCCTCGGCCATGGCCGGATTGACGTTGCCAAGACCAAGGGCCGCGACGACGATGCCCTGCGCCCCCGCTGCTATCGCAGCGTCGATTCCCGCTCCATCTGCGCCCGGGTACATAGCGACGATATCGACGCGCGGAAGATCCCCTGCCATGAGCGGAACGTGCTGACGCCATTCCGACCGTCGCCAGAACGCCACGCCATCGGACCGGACTCCGCCGAGTGCCCCTGCGATTCCGGATTCGAAGCCGCCCTGAGCGGTATGGCCCTTGCGCACGTCCCAGCCAGCATGAATGGTCTCATGCATCACCAGCATGGCACCCCGCCCACCAGACTGTGGATCGACGTAGATGTTCGCAGCAGCCAGCAGGTTGCGCGGTCCATCGAAATCACGGCTGGTGGCATCCCACATGGCGCCCGTGAGCACCACCGGTTTTTGGGAAGTGACCGTCAGATCCAGTAACCAGGCGGTTTCCTCCCGCACGTCGGTGCCATGGGTGACGATGACAGCGGCGACTTCTTCGCGACTGAGCGCGGCAGTCACGGCCTCGTGCAGCCTGGCCCAGCATGCCGGGTTAATGTGCGTCGATGGCACGTTATAGAGGCTCAGCACCTCCATATCCGCCACGTCGGCCAACTCCGGCACCGCTGCCACCAGGGCCTCACCGGAATCTTCAGGTAGCGGCGCACCGCCGGGCTCAGCCGGGCGCATGGCAATGGTGCCGCCGGTGGCAATGAGCTGGCAGACTGGAAGTGTGTCCGCGGCACTGATGGCCATCGACAGCATCAGCAGCGGTAGCAGCACAACGTTTCTCATGACCTCGCCTTCAAAGCGACGAGCGCCGGGACACCCGTCTTGACCCTGATCCGTCTGGTCATCACTCTGAATCACTTCAGGCACGGGCACCAGCGCGGGAGGACTGGCCGATGACCGACAGATCCGCGAAGCCGGTGATGCGCCATGGCGTTCGCTTCGAGTGCGTGCAGGGTGACATAGCCCGGCAGACGGACATGGACGCCGTGGTCAATGCTGCCAACGCCCAGCTCACGACCGGCGGCGGCGTGGCCGGCGCTCTGCACCGGGCCGCGGGCCCTGGCTTGGCCGACGAGTGCGCAGCGATGGCGCCGATCCGCCCAGGTGAAGCCGTCATCTCCGGCGCGCATCAGTTGCCCAACCGTCACGTCATTCAATGCCTGGGTCCGGTGTACGGTGCGGACCAGCCTGAGGCCGATCTGCTGGCCTCCTGTTACGACAACGCTATCGACCTGACTGAGGCACATAGCCTTCATTCCATAGCCTTTCCGGCTCTGTCCACAGGCGCGTTCGGCTACCCCATGGAAGCTGCCGCACGCGTAGCCTTCACTACGCTGCTGGCGCGGACATCGAGCCTTCGATCCGTCGGGCATGTTCGCTTGGTTCTGTTCGACAAAGCGGATCTGGAACTTCACACACGGGTGCTCAACGACATCAGCGCAGAGGATGCCTCGGCATGAAGGATGATCTCGAACGTGCCCGGATGGGTTGGCAACATCGAGGGCAGCAGCGCCCGCCCTTCGCGCGGGAACCCGGACCCGGCGAGGAGTCGGTCTGGGACTATCCGCGCCCGCCAGCCATCGTGCCCGACGCACGTGAGGTCGTCGTGCGCGCCCATGGCGTGGAAATCGGCCGCAGCCTGAATGCGATCCGGATCCTCGAAACCGCCAGTCCTCCGACCTTCTATCTGCCGCCCGAGGACGTGAACGCGAAGTACCTGCAGCGCATCACGGGCAGTACGTTCTGTGAATGGAAAGGTGCGGCCACCTACTTCGACGCCGTGGTCGCCGAGACACGTGTTCCGGGCGCCGCCTGGGCCTATTTCGAGCCGTTTCCGGAGTCCGAGGCCATCGCCGGCCACTACGCCTTCTATCCCGGCAAAGTGAAGTGCTACGTTGCCGGAGAACGGGTCCGCGCCCAGGCCGGCGGCTTCTACGGCGGCTGGATCACCGACGAGATCATCGGACCGTTCAAGGGTGAGCCGGGTACGGGGGGTTGGTAGGCCGAATCGTCCCCTGAGCCCTGTGACCGGGCGGTGCCCGACAAGGCTCTCAAAAGCCAGCCCGGTCATTCCAACTCGTTCTATTCATTGACTTTATATCCAGTCCTAAGAGCGGGTACAGTAGGCTGTATAAATAGTCAGTTATTGTGATCGCCATGGAACAGGCACCGACCAACACCTTCGAGCGGATCGCCAGCGAGATCATCAGCCTCAACGGCCAGATGCAGGATGCAGAGTTCAGGTTCATTCAACTCATCCGCCAGCTCGACGCGCTCAAGCCTTGGAAGAACGAAATGCCGGACTGCGCCCATTGGCTCAATCTCCACTGCGGCATGGATCTGGTCACCGCTCGCGAAAAGGTTCGCATCGCCCGCTCGCTGGACGATCTGCCGCGGATCGAGGAAGCCTTTCGCAGCGGCGAACTCAGCTATTCCAAGGTTCGGGCCATCACGCGCATTGCCGAATGGGATACAGAGGCGGAACTCATCGAGCTGGCCAGGGGCACCACCGCCGAGCACGTCAGCCGGCTGGTGCGTGCCCGGCGGCAGGCCGATCACCTCGGGGCTCCTGGAGCTGCATTGAATGCCTGGAAACATCGCTATCTTGACTGCCACACGGCCGCCGATGGCTCTGTGGTGTTCGAAGGACGTCTGCCTGTGGAGCTTGGCGCCATCTTCCTGCAGGCGCTGGAGCGGGCCGGCGACTGGATGCGGTCAGAAGACCAGACGGCTGGTCCGCGCATCGAAACTCGCGTGCCCGATGAAGCCGTACCGGAACGGCAGCAGCCCCAGGCCCGCCGGGCCGATGCCATGGCGCTGCTGGCCGAACGTTTTCTCGCTACATCGCCAGGCGACGACGAAAGCCTCAACACCGCCGACCGCTTCCTGATCACGGTGCACGCTCCCGCGGAAGCGCTGCCCGAATACGGACGGGTCGACCCCACCGATCCTCCTCAGTTCGAAGACGGCAGTGCTGCCGCGCCGGAAACCGTGCGCAGACTCGGTTGTGATTCCGCCGTAGTGCGAATTCTGGAAACATCAGAGGGTGAACCGCTGGACGTAGGTCGTAAGACCCGCGTCATTCCCCCTGCCCTGCGCCGGGCGCTCAAACGCCGGGACGGCGGCTGCCGCTTCCCGGGATGCACCCAGACCCGCTTCGTGGATGGTCATCACATCCAGCACTGGGCCGATGGTGGCGAGACCTGCCTGTCCGACCTTCTGTCTCTTTGCAGATTTCACCATCGGCTCGTTCACGAGGGTGGTTACTACATCGTCAAAGACGGCAGCGCGTTCCGCTTCTTCAGAGGTGATGGGTTCGAGGTACGGGCGCTTCCGCGGAAGCGCGAGACCTGCACCGTCCGGGTTCCGGAACCCGTGGATCCAGCGCGCTGGCAGCGCATGACGCGGTGGGGATCGGCGCCCATTCCGCCACCTACTCGGCCGCCATGAGTGATGGCAGTGGGCGTTGACAGCGATACAGACCGTTCTGGTGCCCGGGGCGGGACTCGAACCCGCACGCCTTTCGACTGGGGATTTTAAGTCCCCTGCGTCTACCAATTTCGCCACCCGGGCCACGACGGTGCTCAGGATACCATTCTCGTGGTTACTAGCCCGGCTTTCCCCTCTCGGTGCGAACGGGCAGAATCCAGCGACTTGATCCTGGAGGAGGATGGCATGTACGCAGAGCAGAAGCAGGTCCGGGGCCAATTGACCGGCCCCGGCGGGGATTTCGAAGTCGTGACGGTGGACATCCGTGGCAATCCGACGCTCACCTACAAAAATGGACCCCAGAACCTGCGCGAGCTCTGGCTGACCTCGGCAGCCTTCGCCGACCGTGAGTATATCGTCTACCAGGACGAGCGCTGGACCTACGCCGACGCCCATCGCGAAGTGGCCACCATCGCCAGTTGGCTGAAGGCTCAGGGCGTCCAGTCTGGCGACCGAGTCGCCATCGCCATGCGCAATTATCCCGAGCACCTGCTCTGCTACTGGGCCATTGTCTCCATGGGCGCCACTGTGGTGGGCATGAACGCCTGGTGGGTCGGGCCGGAAATGGTCTTCGGTATTCAGGATTCCACGCCTAAGGTCATCTTCTGCGATCAGGAGCGCCTGGAGCGACTACTGCCCCACCGGCAGGAGGTCCCCGAGCCACTTCTGGTGGGTGTCCGTCTCGACGGTGAGTTTCCCGCAGAAGTGGTGTCCTACGAAAAGCAGGTGGAGACCCACGAAGGCAGCCTCCCCGAAGCCGAGATCGACCCGGACTCGGATGCCTGCATCTTTTATACGTCAGGCACCACAGGTCGCCCCAAAGGCGCCCAGCAGACCCACCGGGGCTGCGTGAACAACGTCATGAACATTCTCTGCATGGGCGCCATCAGTGCTGGTGTGCAGGTCATGACCGGCAAGCTCGACCCAAAGGAGCTCGAGAACCCGCCCCAGGGTGTGGCACTGGTCACCACGCCTCTGTTCCATGTCACCGCCATGAACTGCGTCTCCCAGGCTGCCACCGCCACCGGAGGCAAACTGGTGCTAATGTACAAGTGGGACGCTGGCGAAGCCCTCCGCCTGATCGAAGAAGAGAAAGTCTCCAGCATGAGCGGCGTTCCCGTCATGTCGCGGGAGCTCATCTCCCATCCGGACTTTCCGAAACGGGACACTTCGAGCCTACTGGTCCTCGGCGGCGGCGGCGCGCAACTGCAACCCGATCTGGTCGGGCGCATTGAAAAGGACGTCGCCACCGCGCGCCCCAACACCGGTTACGGTATGACCGAGACCTGCGGAATCATCACTTCCATCGTCGGCGACTTCTTTGTTGACCGCCCGGACAGCTGTGGGCCGGTCTGCCCGAACTTCGAGGCAGAGATCCGAGACTCGGAGGGCAACGCCCTGCCGGTCGGTCAGGTCGGGGAGTTATGCGTCCGCGGCGCACCCGTTATCCGAGGCTATCTCAACCGCGCTGAAGCCACAGCAGAAACCATCCAGGATGGATGGTTGCATACAGGCGATCTGGCCCGAATGGACGAGGATGGCTTCGTATACATTGTCGATCGCCTAAAGGACATGGTCCTGCGAGGCGGTGAGAACGTGTATTGTGCCGAGGTGGAGAGCGTCCTTTTCAATCATGACGACGTAGCCGAGTGCGTGGTCTTCGGCGTGCCAGACGATCGCCTTGGCGAAGAAGTCG
>SLTB01000301.1 GCA_007130155.1 Pseudomonadales bacterium | reverse complement strand
CCCATGAGGGCGAAGGTGGCCATTAGGGCGATGGGAATGGACAGGCCGATGATCAGGCTCTTGCGGACACTGCCCAGGAAAAGCAACACCAGGATCATGGCCAGCATGCCGCCGATAAGTGCCGCCGAGCCGACGCTGCGCAGGGCACCGCGAATGAAGAAGGCTTGATCGGAGATGGCCTCAAAATCGATGTCATCGGGAATGAATCCCGACTGCCGAAGCCGCTGCACCGTGGTGTTGATGGCATCGGTCACCGCCACCGTATTGGCCTGGGGCAGCTTGAAGGCGGCCAGCTGAGTCGCCGGCCTGTCGCCCAAGCGGACGAACAGTCGTTGCTCGCGATGGCCGTCGCGCACCTCGGCCACCTCGTCGAGGCGGATGCGCGCTTCGCTGCTTCCGGGCAGGGCCAGCATCAGCGACGCAACGTCAGCAGCTGAAGTGAACAGACCGTCGGTCTTGGCCATGACGTCGAAGGTGGGTGAGGTCAGCCAGCCGCCGGCAATGTCGACATTCTCTTGCGCCAGGGCATTGGCGACGTCAGCCAGGGTGAGGCCATAGGAGCGCAGTCGATTCTGATCGACGACGACCTCCATCTCCCTGACCATGCCGCCGGCAGCCTCGACGCTGGAGACTCCCTCGATGGCGATAATCTGGGGAGCGAGCTGGTTCTCGAGCCAGTCGTGAACCTCCACCTCGGAACGCACCCTGGAGGTGAAACCTGCCAGCCACACCGGATCCTGGGCCGGATCGAACTTGTACAGACGGGGGGGATCGATGTCCTGGGGTAATTGCGTCCGGGCCAGTTCCAGGTAGCGGGAGGCATCCTGCAAAGCCACGTCGAGATTGGTACCGTAGGAAAATCGCAGGTTGACGTTGGTGCGGCCCTCCGAAGCGCGGCTGTCGATACTGACCAGATTCTCCACCGCCGCCAGATTACGTTCCAGCACCCGGGTGACCTGCTCCTCCATCACTTCCGGCGCCACACCCGGATAGTTGACGGTCACCCGGACCAGGGGAAATTCCACCTGCGGCAGCAGATCGATGGGCAGCCGTTCGACAAAGAACAGCCCCAGCACGAATACCACCGCCGCCATCGCCAGAGTGCCCACCGGTCGGCGGATGGCACCGTTGACGAAGCCGCCCGTCGATTGCTCCCGTTGACCCTGCCTTTCCTCAGTCATGCTCACTCCCGCCAGCCGACGATGCGCACCCGTTCACCTTCACGCATGTCGATGGGATTGCTGGCCAGCACCCGTTGGCCGGATTCGAGCCCCGAAGTGATTTCCGTCCATTGGCCACGGGTAACGCCCAATTCCACTTCGCGGCGCAGCAGTCGATCATCCGCAATCACGTAGACGTAGCGAACATCTCCATCCTCACCGACTGCGGCGGCGGGCACTGCCAATACGCCGGGGCGGGGATCCACCTGCAGCCGGACCCGAGCCAGGAACCCCGGTTGCACACCCCATTGTGCTGCCTCAGCGGGCAGTTCGAGCTCCACAGGTAGCAGCCGACTCAACGGATCCGCAGAGGGAAAAACCCGGTTGATACGGGCCTCCAGATTCAGGTCGGGAAGCGCATCGATCTGCACCCTGGCCACTTCGCCCACGCTGAGATGCACCACATCGCGCTCGGATACCAGCGGCCGCAGAACCAGACGTTCCAGCACAGCCAGTTCGAACAACACGTCCTGGGCATCCACGGATTCCCCCGCTTCTACATGACGCGCCGTGATCACCCCCGTCTGGGGCGCGCGCACCTCGCCGAAGCTGAGCCGCGTTTCCCAGACCTGCTGCTCCGCCTCTGCCACTTCGAGGACCATTTCCGCCCGATCCAGCTCGTTCTGGCTCACTGCGCTGGTCTGGCGCAGGCGCTGCATGTTGTCGAGTTCGAGACGGGCGAAGCGGGCCTGCGCCCTCGCCCGTGCAGCCTCCGCTGTCTGCTCCGCGATATCGAAGCGGGCCAGAACGGCGCCCCCCTCGACCCGATCACCCTCCTCCACCAGCACCCCGTCGAGATACCCGCTCATGCGACTGGGAATGCGCACCGCGACATGGGGCTGCACGGTGGCGACCAGGTCCACCCGCCGGGTCAGGTCCCTGGGCGCCAGCTCCACGGCGGCCACCGGGCTGCTGCGCGGCGCGCTCTCCGCGGAGGTGGCTTCACCCGTACTGCCCTCGCAGCCGAGCAGCAGAGCAGTCAGAAGCAGGCCAAAGCCGCCGCAGCGAAAGCGCAGGGAAAGCAAGTAGTGGGTACAGCAAAATGGCATGCAGACGTTTCCATGCGGCGGCGGCGCCCATTGCCCCCGCTGAACAACTCCAGCGATGGAACAGCACCAGAGCGGAGAGCCTTGCACGAAACCCACCGGGCTGGCCAACGCATCCCAGTCAGACTGGATTCATGACTCCATGGTACAAGACCCGGGGTCTCGGGCTTCCGCAGGGAGGGCCTCGAGGTCGGATTCGGTCCCGACTCCAGAATCATCAATCCAAAAGCGTGCGCAATCGCCGCCCGGAGGTACCATGCGCCACCTGCAGATCCTGACCTTGGCCTGCTGCATGCTATCAGCCGCAGTTCTGGCCAATCCCAAGGCTACGGTGACCATTCATGACGGAGAGCAGCAGCACCGCTTCGAAGTGGAGGTCGTCGCCACGCCCGAGTCACGCAGCCAGGGCCTGATGTACCGCAGCGAACTCCCAGAGGACGCCGGCATGCTGTTCGTCTTCGAACGAGCAGCGGAGGTGGCGTTCTGGATGCGCAACACGTTCATACCGCTGGACATGATCTTCATCGACCGACACGGGAGAATCGTCCGCATTCACCCTCAGGCCCAGCCCCATGACGACACCCTGATCTCCTCGGGTCAGCCTGTTACCCATGTACTGGAGATCAACGGTGGGCTGGCCGCGGAACTCGGCATCGAGTCCGGGCAGCGCATGACCATCTCATGGCCAGATCCGGCCCCGAGTCACTCTGAATAGAGGTGTTCGAAGCAGAAATTCGTGGCTTCCACGAAGCCGGGAACTGAGCCGCAGTCGAAGCGCCGGCCCTGGAACTTGTAGGCCATCACGCAGCTTTCCCGGGCCTGGGTCAACAGCGCATCGGTGATCTGCACCTCACCATTCTTTCCCGGCGGGGTCTGTTCGATGATCTCGAAGATGTCCGGCGTTAGAATGTAGCGACCGATCACCGCCAGATTGCTAGGCGCCTCGTCGGCCGGCGGCTTCTCCACCATGTTGGTCACGCGAAGAATATTGTCGCTCACCACCTCACCGGCAATCACACCGTAGGACGAAATCCGCTCCCTGGGGACCTCCATCACCGCGACGATGCTGCAGCGGAACTGCCGATAGAGCTTGGCCATCTGAGCCAGTACGCCATCCCCATCCTGATTCAGGCAAAGATCGTCGGCGAGCACCACGCCGAAGGGATTGTCGCCCACCAGCGGCCGACCCATGAGAATCGCATGGCCGAGGCCCTTCATTTCGTTCTGACGAGTGTAGGAGAAGCTGGCGCGATCGATGAGCCCGCGGATGTTGGCGAGGAGGTTTTCCTTGCCGGTGCCGGCGATCTGGTGTTCGAGTTCGTAGCTGACGTCGAAATGATCCTCCAGCGCCTGCTTACCTCGCCCAGTGACGAAGCACATCTCGTCCATCCCCGCCTCGACGGCCTCCTCGACCCCATACTGCACCAGAGGCTTGTTGACGATGGGCAGCATTTCCTTGGGCATCGCCTTGGTTGCTGGCAGGAAGCGGGTGCCGTAACCGGCAACGGGGAACAGGCACTTCTTGATCATGGGCGAACCTCAATCCTCGGGACAGAAGGGTGAAGCATACCTCGATGAGCGTGAATCGGTCGTGACGTGGCCTGCGGCAAAGGCTAACTTTCTGTTTCGACCCAGGGAGAGCAAGTATGAGTGAACACATCCAGCTAGAAGTCGAGGGTGGCATCGGCATCCTGCGCATAGACCGGCCGGAAAAGAAGAATGCGATGACATACGCCATGCTCGGCGCCTTTCTCGAGCAGGTCGCGGACATCGCCGAGGATGAAGCCATCCGCGTGGTGATCTTCACCGGCGTTCCCGGCGCCTTCTGCGCCGGCACCGACCTGGCTGATCTGGCCACCATCCCGGGCAGCGAACGCGGCGTACGCGGACGCGCCGACCAGGAGGACCGCTGGTGGCCGCTGATCAAATGCGGCAAACCGGTGATCGGCGCCATCGACGGCCCGGCCGTAGGCATGGGCGCAGAGCTCAGCAGCCAATGCGATCTGCGCATTGCCACGCCGCGGGCCCGCTTTGCCTGGAACTTCGTCCACCGCGGCCTCGTACCGGATACCGGCGCCGGCAGCTGGCTTCTGCCACGCCTGATCGGACCTCAGCAAGCCCTGAAGCTGCTCTACACCGGGGATTTTCTCAGCGCCGAGCAGGCCCTGGAGCTGGGCTACCTGCTGGAGCTGGTAGAGCCCGAGCATTTGCTCGACCGCGCTCTGGAACTGGCCCGGGCCATCCTTGCCGGGTCACCCTTCGCTCAGGGCCGCTTGAAATCACTGGTGTATGAAGGATTGCAGCGGGATGTGACCACCCACATGACAGCCCATGTGGAGGCCTTGAGCGCCTGCTTCAAATCTGACGATCATCATGAGGGGGTCGCCGCATTCCTCGAAGGCAGGCCGCCGATGTTCACCGGAACGTGATTCACCATGTCCCGGCGCGTTCACGCGCTGATCAGCCGCCGGTCGCCTGCCCAGCGTCGGGACGTGCAGCACTGACGAGGCTCTGAACCGGGTGCGGCATTTCCCCGTGCAGCCTGAAAGGCTGATAAATCAGGGTTTCCCCATGGGGTAAGGCTCATCCGCGAGGGGTTTGCAAGACGCTTTTTCCCCTTGCGGTCGCCGACAAGCCGCTCCCGCGGTGCCACGGGTCGATGCATGCGGTATCCTAGCAGCGGCTGCTGACCGCTTCGGCATTCGGCGTAGTTGACCTGGATCAAGGTCATGGCCGTACCTCTACGCTCTAATGCGCGCGTCCGCGTACGGCACCGACCGCCTCGCCCTGCCTGGGACCCAAACGCATGGCCAACCCGCACATAGCGAAACACCCGGAATACGACTACGACACCGTTCGCCTGTTCTGCATAGCCACCATCATTTGGGGTGTCGTGGGCATGGCGGTTGGCGTGCTCATTGCCGCCCAGATGGTGTGGCCAGTGCTCAATACGCCCTGGGAGTGGTTCCACTTCGGCCGCCTGCGCCCGCTGCACACCAACGCGGTGATCTTTGCCTTCGGCGGCAGCGCGCTGATGGCCACATCCTATTACGTCGTCCAGCGTACCTGTCAGGTACCGCTGTTTTCGCCTTTCCTGTCGAAGTTCACCTTCTGGGGCTGGCAGACGGTGATCGTCGCGGCCGCCATCACGTTACCGTTGGGTCTCACCACCACCCACGAGTACGCAGAACTCGAATGGCCCATCGACATTCTCATCGCCCTGGTGTGGATCGCCTATGCGGTGAACTTCATCGGCACCATCGCCAAGCGCAAGCCCAACCACATCTACGTAGCGAACTGGTTCTTCATGGCCTTCATCCTGGCCGTGGCCATCCTCCACATTTTCAACAGCATTCAGTACCCGGTGAGCCTGTGGAAGTCCTACTACGTCCCCTCCGGTGCCATCGACGCCATGATCCAGTGGTGGTACGGCCACAATGCGGTGGGCTTCTATCTCACGGCCGGCTTCCTCGGCATGATGTACTACTTCGTGCCCAAGCAGGCGGAGCGGCCTATTTATTCCTACCGCCTGTCCATCGTCCACTTCTGGGCGCTGATCGCCATCTACATGTGGGCCGGCGCCCATCACCTGCACTACAGCGCCCTGCCTGACTGGGCCCAGAGCCTGTCCATGGTGTTCTCGCTGATCCTGCTCTTCCCCTCCTGGGGTGGGATGATCAACGGCATCATGACCCTGTCGGGCGCCTGGGATAAATTGCGCACGGATCCCATCCTGAAGTTCCTCGTCGTGTCGCTGTCCTTCTACGGCCTGGCGACCTTCGAGGGTCCGATGCTGTCCATCAAGACCGTCAACGCCATGTCCCACGCCACCGACTGGACCGTCGGCCACGTTCACGCCGGGGCTCTAGGTTGGGTCGCCATGATCACTTTCGGCGCCATGTACCACCTGATCCCCATCATGTACGGCCGCAAGCAGGGACAGATGTACAGCATCGCGCTGATCAACCTGCACTTCTGGCTGGCCACCATCGGCACCGTAATCTACATCGCTTCAATGTGGGTCAACGGGCTCATGCAGGGATTGATGTGGCGCGCCGTTAACGAGGACGGCACCCTCACCTACACCTTCGTGGAGTCGCTGGAGGCAAGCATGCCAGGCTACATCGTCCGGACCTTTGGCGGTGCGCTTTTCCTCGCCGGCATGCTGGTCATGGCCTGGAACGTTTGGTGCACCAGCCGGGGCTGGTGGCGGGAGCACGACGATGCCAGGGCGCTCGACCCTACGCTCGATGCTGTCGCTGCACCGGCGAGGGGGTAAAGAAATGCCCATGTTCACGCACGACAAGATCGAACGTCACACTGGGCTCATGGTCGTCCTGATCCTGGTGGTGATCAGCTTTGGTGGCATGGTGCAGATCCTGCCGCTGTTCAGCGACCGGGAAGTCACCGAGCCCATTGAGGGCATGACACCCCTGACAGCACTCGAACTCGAGGGCCGTGACGTTTACATCCGCGAGGGTTGCCACGTCTGTCACACTCAGAAAATTCGGGCCTTGCGCACCGAGGTGGAGCGTTACGGGCATTACTCCGTTGCCGGTGAGTTCGTATGGGATCATCCCTTCATGTGGGGTTCCAAGCGCACCGGGCCGGATCTCGCCCGGGTCGGCGGTCGCTACAGTGACGACTGGCAGCTCCAGCACCTCTACGATCCGCGCTCCCTGGTACCGGAATCGAACATGCCGGCCTATCCCTGGCTGTTCAATCGCGAGGTGAATACTCGCCACACCGCTCGCAAGCTGCAGGTTCTCCGTCGCCTCGGCGTGCCCTACACCGATGAGCAGATCGAGACCGCTGCGGACGATGTGGCCGGCTATACCGAGGCGGAAGCCCTGGTGGCCTACCTGCAGACACTCGGCACGGCGATCCCGAGGAGGTGACGACATGGACATGAATGATCTGCGGGCGCTGTCCACGGTGCTGATGTTTCTGACCTTCCTCGGCATCATCGCCTGGACGCTGATCGGTGGCCGAGATCGCTTTCGGGATGCAGCCAACCTGCCCTTCGCCGATGACGAGTTGCCCGAAATCGAAAAAACCCAACAGGAGAAGTCGTCGTGAGCACCGGCTGGAGCCTGTTCGTCATCGTCGTCACCTTTGGCATGCTGATCGGTTTCACCTGGCTGGTGCTCAACACCCGCCGCATTCAGGACCCCGATGGCGGCAGCAAACTCAATGACCACGAGTTTGACGGTATTACCGAGCTCGATTCTCCCATGCCGGAGTGGTTCTCGTTCATGTTCCTGGCATCCATCGCCTTCGCCGTCCTCTATCTGGCGCTCTACCCAGGACTCGGCAACTTCCCGGGACTACTGGGTTGGTCGGCAACGGGTGCCCTGGAGCTGGATCAGCGCCGGGCCGAGTCCCGTCATGCACCGCTTTTCCAACGCTATCTGCGCACGCCAGTGGAGGAGCTTGCCCAGGACCCACAGGCCGTACGTACGGGTCAGCGCCTCTTCGGCAACTATTGCGCCCAGTGCCATGGCAGCGCCGCACAGGGCGCGCCGGGATTCCCCAACCTCACCGATGGCCTCTGGTCCTGGGGAGGTGAACCGGCCCAGATCCGCGCGACCCTGGTGAACGGCCGTCAGGCTGCCATGCCCGCCTGGGGCCCGGTTCTCGGCGAGGACGGCGTGGCGGACACCACCGAGTATGTCCTGGCTCTGGCCAGTCGCGATCACGATGCCGAGGCCGCCGAGCGCGGAGCGGAGCACTACCAGCAGCTCTGCGTTGCCTGCCATGGCCCTGAGGGGCGTGGCAATACCGCACTTGGTGCTGGCGATCTGACCACCGGAGTGTATCTATACGGCGGTTCGCGCGAGACCATCGCGACGACCCTGCGTCAGGGCCGCAACGGCGTCATGCCCGCCCAGCGAGACCTTCTCGACGAGGCCCGCATTCATATCCTGACAGCCTACGTCTATGGTCTGCCGGCACGGCATGGCGCCCCGGAGCCGCAGTGAATCCAGCCCAGGCCAGCCTGATCGCTACCAGTGCCGCACTGGCGCGGCCAGTGCGGCCACGCCCGATCAGCGGCCATTATCAACGCCTGCGTCTGCTGGCTAGAGGTGTTCTGCTTGGACTCTTCTTCGGGGTCGTTTGGCTGACCTGGAACGGTCGTCAGGCGGTGCTCTTTGATCTCCCTGAAAGGCAGTTTCACGTCTTCGGGCTGACGTTCT
>SLTB01000203.1 GCA_007130155.1 Pseudomonadales bacterium | reverse complement strand
CTTTGTAAGTTACTGATTCCGCTACTTGATTGGCGGAGAGGCAGGGATTCGAACCCTGGGTACCCGCAAGGGTACACCTGATTTCGAGTCAGGCCCGTTCGACCACTCCGGCACCTCTCCGTTGACTCGTAAAGCTGGTCTCAAACTCGATACTACCCTGAATAACAATGAGTCCTGGTGGGCCGTCGTTCCACGGTTCGCACCACCAGGCAGTGCGCGTCCGGGCGCGCATGATAACCGTGCGATCCGGCTATGGCTAACCCCTTTAAGGAAGTACTGAACCATTCGTCCGCGGCCCTGCCGGAACGGGCCTTGATGCGAACGCAGCTCTTCCGCTCGGGCCTGCAGGCCCGAGCGGCGATGAATGGGTCGGCGCTTCCTGAAAGCAGATCGGATAGATAAAAGCAGGACCTAGTTCACAAAACGCAAATTCTATGCAGGAAAACCACATAAACCATTGCCGCAGCGAGCATAATCAGCAGCTAGGTTGCCGAGACGCTCTTCCAGAGCGGAGGAGCCCATCCATGCCGAATTCAGCAGTGTCACGTTTGACCGCAGTGCTTACCGGTCAGCACTGCCACTCACTACGACGACTCCTGGCAGCCGCCTTCCTACTGCTCGCGGCGGGCGTCGTCCAGGCTGACCGCATCGTTCTGCTGGTGGACAATTCCGAAAGGATGCACAGCCATGACGTCGCTCGCCTGGATCCGGCCAGCGTCAACCGTTTCATTCAATCCTTGCAGCCCGACACCGAGGTCGCAGTGGTGTCCTTCGATCTTCGCAGCCGACTGATTCAGCCCCTGATCCCCGCCGGACAGTTCGACCCGATCGTTCTCAACGCACTCGACTACCGGGGCGTCAGGACGGACCTCTCCCTGGCTCTGGAACGTGGTCTCTACGAATTGCGCAGCCCGCTGGCAGGCAGCCGCGATGCTGTCATTATGATCACCAAAGGCATCATGGACACCGGCTCGCCTGAACGCGATATGCGTGCCGAATCCTGGCTGGCCAATGACCTTTCACAGCAGATGGTCAGCCGCAACATATCGATGTGGGTCGTGGCCCTGAGCGAGGAGGCCGACTTCCGCATACTCGAACCCATCACCCGCGCGACAGGCGGCAGCTATCATCGCGCCATGACCGCCGCCGACGTCGATACCGCCGTCGAGCTTATCCGGAATGACATCCTCCGCAGCGACCCTCTGTCAGCACCCCTGACTCCAGCAGTGGCTGAACGCGCCTCGACCAGCTCACCCGAAGGCATGGCGGACGGCAGGCCCGCGCCCCCCCATGCGGAACCCGCTGAAGCCACGGCCATCACCGACACCCCGGGTCGAAGCTGGCTCGCAGTGGCATTACTGATGCTCGGCGGCGCCCTGCTGGGTTGGGCCATATGGCGGACCCTGCACTTGCGGGTCCCAAAACCCACGCCAACAATCACGCCCCTGGAATACTTTCCCGACTGTTATCTGGTGGACCTCCATGGCGTCACCCACCACTCGACCCATCCGCTGCGGGGCAAGTACAACATGATTACCCGCCTGCAACAGCCGCCGGACGACGGCATCAACTACATCCAGATCCTCCGCCGCCAGATCGGCCGTCGCCACGCTCTGATCGAATATCGAGACTTCTCCTTCTGGATCATCGATCAGCAGTCAGTCAACGGCACCTTCCTCAACGGCAAGCGGATCATGTCCGAAACCCGCCTGAAGCACGGCGACCGTCTGCGGTTCTACAAGTACGAATTCGAGTACTGTGTATCAGACCTCGCGCTCTCCAACGAGACGCTGATCGCAGACCGCTCGCAGGCCTGAGGACAGCGAGAAAGCCCTGAACCGGGCTCAGCCGCCTCCAGCCTTCAGTCGCTCTAATCCACGTCGAACCAGTCGCTGGCGCCCTGCTGATCAGCGAGGGCACGGCGGGCCGGATGACCCGCCATCACCGCAGCAAGCGCTGCGGCAGCCAGTTCTCGCGTGTTGTTCTGCTCCGAGAGATGGCCCGCCAGCACAACCTGCAGCCGCTCGGGCTGCAAGGCTGCCAGCAAAGCGCAGGCCTGAATATTGGCGAGGTGACCAAAGGCGCCGCCAACGCGGCGCTTCAAGGCTGGCGGGTAGCTACCGGCCTGCAGCATATCCACATCATAATTGAACTCCAGCAGTAGCCCGTCGCAGCCACGAAAGCGATCCAACACATGCTGGCTGGGATGGCCGAGGTCGGTGAGCACGCCCAGGCGAACAGATTTCTGCTGGAACAAGAACTGAACCGGCTCTCGCGCATCATGGGGCACCGTCACCGGCAGCACCTTAAGGCCTGCCAGCGTGAACGCCTTCTCAGCCGCGATGACACGGTCCACCGCCCGGGGCTGCAAGCGCATGCCGCGCCAGGTTCCTGCCGTCGCCAGCACGGCTGAGCCACTGGCACGAGCCGCGCGCATGACGCCTTGGGCATGGTCGGAGTGTTCGTGAGTCACCAGAATCGCAGTGATGTCCGCCATGGCAACACCAGCGAGGCCCAGCCTGCGCTCCAGATCCCGCAGGCTGAAGCCACAATCGATGAGAATACAACCGTCCCCTGAACTCACCAGCGTGCCGTTACCCCGACTACCGCTGCCCAAGGAGCAGAAGCGCAGCACGATCAGGAAGCGAATTCGCGAATGATGTTGAGTACCTGCTCGGACGCATCGCGATCCGCTTCTGCGTCGCCTGCGGGCCCAAGCACCCGCAGGTCGAAGCCGTCATCAGCGCGCTCGAGTTTAAGGGTGTAGGCCTGCGCCCCAGTGCTCCGAAAAGCAAACGAGAACGTGCGGCGAAACCAGCCCGGCTCTTCACCACGAAACTGATTCTCGTCGAAGCTGATCCGATAGGTGCCTTCGTTGGCATCCCGGTCGATAACGGGAATCTCGGCATTATCCAAGGCTGTGGCCACCGTCGCCCAGGCCCGATCGTAATCAAGCCGGAACCGCAGCACAGGCGCTCGATCACGGCCACTGAGCACTTCGGCCTTGGGCTCCGCAGCAATAGTCTGAGCCCGGAGAGAAATGCCACCCTGGCCAACCTCAGCGGCGAGGTAGCCTGCAAGCTCCGCAAGCAGCGCCTCCTCGGCGCTGGTGCTGCTCGAACGCGCGGGCCACTCGAGTTCCTGGGCGACGTCCGCACCGAGATGCGTGATACCGATTTCCGTAGCACCACGGCGCACGGCCTGCCCCACTTGCACACGCAGACGGTGCTGGCCGATCTCCCCAGCTTCCGCAGCGAGCACGCTACGAACAACGTCCCGGTAGCGTTCATCGCGAATCTCGATCCACTGGCTGTCGAGGATTCCGGCTTCGGGCTGCTCCCGGTCCACGGCAACGCCGTTGTCCGCGAGGAATTGCAGGATGCGCGGCCACACTAAAGACGGCGGGTCTGGCGCCACCACCCAGGAGTCATCAGCGAAGCGCTGAATACGCACGCCACGATCCTCCTCGCGTGCGAACAGGGTGGCGGGGCGTGGCAGCGAGAACTCGTCCTGGGCGAGATAGCGATCCATGCCGGGCACCTCCGGAATGAACATAGCCTCGCCGATGGCGTGGTCACCAAGATCCCGGGGAATTACCGGTGCGGGCACCGGTCGGGCCTGCCGATAGTCCGCCTCACGATCACGGAACCAGCCGCTCTCCCCTCCGAACCAGCGGCAGCCGGGCAGGATCACGGCCATAAAGAGCAGAAGAGCGATCGGACGCAGGCTCAAGACATGCTTCATGCGAAGTTTTCACCCTGAATGCGCTCGGCCACCAGACCAAGTTGGACCAGCACCTGACGCAGGGGTTCACGGAACTGCTCCGAGAGTGGCGTCAGGGGCAGACGAATACCCGCGTCGATGAGACCGAGTTCGTAGAGAGCCCACTTGACGGGGATGGGATTGGATTCCAAGAACAACGCCCTGTGCAGGGGCTGGAGGCGGACATCGATGGCAGAGGCCGCTGCCTCGTCACCGCCGAGCATGGCGTCCGTGAAGGCCGCAAGCATGCCGGGCACGACATTGGCCGTCACCGAGATCAAGCCGCAGGCGCCGGCACGCATGAGTTCCAGGTTCTTGCCATCCTCACCGGACAGGACGGCAAACTCCTTGCCGCAGAGGCGATGGATCTCTTCGACCCTGGACACGTCGCCGGATGCTTCCTTGATAGCCACGATGTTACGCAGCGGCGCCAAGCGAGCAACCGTGGCCGGCAACAGGTCACAGGCCGTCCGCCCAGGCACGTTGTAAAGCACCTGAGGCAGGTCAACTTCTTCCGCGAGCAAAGCGTGGTGCCGAAACAGCCCTTCCTGGGTCGGCTTGTTGTAGTAGGGCGTGACCTGAAGGGCCGCATCGGCGCCTGCCTCCTTGGCCGCGCGGGTCAACTGAAGCGCCTCCGCCGTGGAATTGCTGCCGGTGCCGGCAATGACAGGCACACGCCCAGCCACCATCTGCACCACCTCCGCGATGACACGAATGTGATCCTCAGTATCCAGGGTGGCCGATTCGCCTGTCGTTCCAACTGGAACGATACCATCGGTCCCCTCAGCGACGTGCCACTCGATGAGTCGGGCGAGCGCGTCCCAGTCGATGCTCCCCGTCGCCGTCATCGGCGTGACGAGCGCAACGATGCTGCCCGTAAACATGGCGATTGCTCCCAGAAAATCAGGCGGCAATGGTAAAGGTGCCCCAGGGCCACCACAAGGCGCTGGGGCATCCGTTGTTGGCTCAGAAAGGGAGCCTGGGCCTGTTTCTGTCCAGGGATGGCCACTTCCCGACGAAAACGGGTAGCCTCAGCATCCCTACCCAGCATGGATACCCGAGATCATGTCCACTCGAGCCCTGGTGATCACCTGTGTCGGCCCGGATCGTGCGGGCCTTGTTGGCGACCTGACCGCAGTCATCGCCCATGCAGGCGGCAACATCCTCGATAGCCGCATGGCCCTGCTCGGTGGTGAATTCGCCATCATCATGCTGGTGGATGTAGCCGCCAACGGACACCAGAACCTGCAGGCCAGGCTCGAAAGCCATGCAGCAGCGGCCGGCCTCGTGATCGGCGTCAGAGACACGAGCCGGACCGCGGCCGCCGCGCCTGGCCGCAGCTACCACGTGCGCGCAGACACCATGGACCATCCAGGCATCGTCCAACAGGTTGCGGCCTTCTTCGCCAGTCACCAATGCAACATCGCCGAGTTGGAGACCAGTACCTGGGCTGCTCCGCACACGGGCACGACCATGTTCACCCTGGACATGGAGGTCACCGTTCCGGCCACGCTGGCCAGTCGCATGCTGAGGGAGGCCTTCGAGCAGTTCTGCCTCGACACCGATCTCGACGCGAGCCTGGAGCCCGTGGGCCGTTGAGTCCAGGCCTCACTCGATGAGTTCAGGGTCCGGCACCGACTTGGGCCAGGCCGTCAGCACGGCCTTGGCCAGACTCGCCAGGGGAATGGCGAAGAACACGCCCCAGAAGCCCCAGATCCCACCGAAAACCAGCACCGCCACGATGATGGACACCGGATGCAGGTTCACCGCCTCGGAGAACAGCACGGGCACCAGAACATTGCCATCCAGCCCCTGAATGATGGCGTAAGCCAGCATCACCCAGCCAAACTCCAGCGACCAGCCGAACTGGAAGAACGCCACCAGCGCCACGGGAATGGTGATCACGGCCGCCCCAATGAACGGTACGATCACGGACAAACCCACCAGAGTTCCCAACAGGGCGGCGTAGTTCAGCCCGAACAGAAAAAAAGTAAAGTAGGTGACGACACCGACGATGACGATCTCCACCGCCTTGCCGCGGACGTAGTTGGCGATCTGCAGATTCATCTCAACACCCACTTGATCCATCAGCGGGCGCTCGCTGGGCAGCAGGCTGACCACCCAGTTCAGCAGCAAGCGCTTGTCCTTCAGGAAGAAGAACACCAGGAAAGGCACCAGGATGAGATAGATGATGATGCCGACGACGGAGCCGATCTGGCCCAACATCAGGGTCAGCATGCGCTGCCCTAACAGCGCCGCCTCATTGGTGGCCGCATCCATCCACTGGTTGATCTGGGTCTCGGAGACCAGAGTCGGGTACCGTTCGGGCAAGGTGCGCATGAGCTGCTGCACCTGATCGAGCATGTTCGGAAGCGCGTTGATGAACTGATAAAACTGACGCCAGATCAGCGGAAAGACCACCAACAGCAAGACCATCAGGATGGACAGGAACAGCAGATAGACCAGCCGAATGGCCAGCCACTCGGGAACACGCCAGGACACCAGGCGGACCACTGCGCCCTGCAGCACGAAAGCAATGACCAGAGCTGTCGTCACGGGTGCCAGGACGGCCCCCAGCCAGGTCACCAGCACCAATCCTGCCAGAATGAGCAAGAGGAGCAGCAACGCTTCCTCGTGGTGGAAGTAACGATTGATCCAGCCGCGAACGAACTCGAGAAGCTTCATGAGGTCTTACGCAACAGATAGAGGAAGACGTCGCCTTCACGCGAGGCGCTGAGCAGATCGTGGCCACTCTGACGTGCGAACACGACGAAGTCACGTTCAGAGCCAGGATCCGTGGCTCGCACACGCAGCGTAGCACCAACGTCGAGCCGGTTGAGCGCCTGCTTCGCCTTCAGCAACGGCATGGGACAGGTGAGACCGGTAGCGTCGACCTCTACATCCGCGACCGTGGATTCCAATGATCCCATGACGACTCCTCTCGACTTCCTATGGCCAGGGCGACCCCCCTGCAGTATACCGTCCGCGGCAGCTGCATTCGTGGCCGGGGCGAAGTCCGGAAGCTCCGACCCGATCCTGGCGCATGGAGCCAGCATGCGATCGCCCACCAGAGGACACTGGTCCCCGGCTGCAGGTAGACTGAGGCCCATGAGATTTCGGCCCGGCGCCCACAAGACGCCTACAGTCATGCGCTGCCAGAAGCTGTTCTCGATCATCCGCAGTCTTCTGTTCCTACTGCTGCTCAGCAGTGGGCTGTCGCCCATCGCCAGGGCGGCACCCATGGATGACCTCCCCATGCTCGGCGATGCCAGTTCAGGCATCGTCTCGCGGGAGATGGAAGCGCGGATCGGCGAAGATTTCATGCGGCAGATCCGCGCCCAGCTTCCCACGCACGGCGACACCCTGCTGATCTATTGGATGGAACAGCTGCTGTTCGACCTCGCCGCAGCCAGCGATCTGCGGGACCCGACCCTCCATCTGGTAATGGTCGACTCCGGCCAGATCAACGCCTTCGCGGCACCTGGCGGCATCGTCGGCATCAACCTCGGCAACTTCGTGGCCGGTCAGACGGTGCACGAGTTCGCTGCCATCGTCGCCCACGAACTCGCCCACCTCTCGCAACGGCATTTCGCCCGCGGCATCGAGGCCCAGCAGCGCATGACGCTGCCCTACGTGGCCGCCATGATTGCCAGCGCCGCGATCATGGCGACAGTCGGAGCCGACGCAGGGATGGCCGCAATGGCCTCTTCTCAGGCAGCCATGCAGGACAGCATGTTGCGCTACAGCCGAGCCCGGGAACGCGAAGCCGACCGGGTGGGCATCGAGACCATGCACAGGGCTGGAATGGATCCCTGGGCCATGGCCGGAATGTTCGAGCGCATGAGCCGAGCCGCACGTTTCTCACGCCGCCCGCCTGAGTTCCTGCTCACTCATCCGGTGACCGAGTCACGGATCGCCGATGCCAGGGACCGGGCCAGTCAGTACCCGCGCCAGACCTTCCCGGACACCCTTGACTACCAGCTCATGCGTGCCCGAGTGCAACTGCATCTGGCCGAATCAGCCAGCGACATGGCGACGACGTTCCGTGTGCAACTCGAAGAAGGCCGCACGGGCTTCCCTGACGCTGCACGCTACGGCCTCGCGCTGACCCAACTCCGCCTCGGCCGGCTCGAGGAAGCAGCGGCGACGCTAGCACCCCTGGTCGAAGCGGAACCTTACCGGATCGCTTACGCCCTGGCCGAAGTGGATATTCAACTCGAACGCGGACTAACGGATCAGGCCATCGCCAGTCTCGAGCGTAAGCTGCAGCTGAATCCGGGCAACCTGCCGCTGACCATGGCCTATGCCCAAGCCTTGAATCGGGCCCAGCGCCACCTCGAAGCCCAGACCGTTCTGGCACGGCTGGCCATCCAACGCCCCAGCGATGCCCAGGTCTGGTATGAATTGGCAGAAACAGCCGGCCTCGCGGGCGACATCGTTGCCGTACACCGTGCACGCGCGGAGTACTTCCAGCTGCACGGCAACCTCCAGCACGCTCTCCAGCACCTGCAATACGCCCTGCAGCTGGTGACCGATAACTATCCGCTCACCGCACGCCTGAACCAGCGCGTCCAGGACATCCGCGAGATCCGTCAGCGCATCGCGGGGTGAGCGTGGGAACGGCTTCAGAGGGTGTCGCAAAAGGTTGGCAAGACTCCGTGGGAGCGGCTTCAGCCGCGAATGGACTGCCAGAAATCAATGACTTGCGGGGTCATTCGCGGATAAATCCGCTCCCACAGGG
>SLTB01000155.1 GCA_007130155.1 Pseudomonadales bacterium | reverse complement strand
GTGGGAGCGGATTTATCCGCGAATGGACTGCCAGAAATCAATGACTTGCGGGGTCATTCGCGGATAAATCCGCTCCCACAGGGGCGCCACGCTGAGTTTTGCGACACCCTCCTTGTCCGCGAACAGTCAGAGGAGTAGCGAAGATGGGTAGCAGTGTCGTGAGCAGCGAGCGTCCCGACCCGGATCCGGAACTGCTCGCGATCGCCGATTATGTAGACGGCTTCGTCATCGAGTCCGACGAAGCTTTCGACACTGCCCGTCTGTGCCTGATGGACACCTTGGGCTGCGGTTTCCTCGCGTTGCGATTTCCCGAATGCACGAAGCACCTCGGTCCCATCGTGACCGGGACCACCGTGCCCAACGGCGCCCGCGTCCCAGGCACGCAGCTGGTCCTCGATCCGGTCAAGGCGGCTTTTGACATCGGTGCGATGATCCGCTGGCTGGATTTCAACGACACTTGGCTGGCCGCGGAGTGGGGTCACCCCTCTGACAATCTCGGCGGCATCCTCGCGGTGGCGGACTGGCTGAGTCGGGAGGCCGTCGCTGCCAATCGTGCGCCTTTGCTGATGCGGGACGTGCTCACGGCCATGATCAAAGCCCACGAGATTCAGGGCTGTCTGGCGTTGGAAAACAGTTTCAATCGGGTGGGGCTCGACCATGTCCTGCTGGTTCGGGTGGCCACCGCGGCGGTGGTGGCGAAGCTGCTGGGTGCCGACCGGAATCAGATCGTCGATGCCCTGTCCCACGCCTGGATCGACGGCTCGGCATTGCGCACCTACCGCCAAGCGCCCAATGCCGGGCCCCGCAAATCCTGGGCTGCCGGCGATGCCAGTAGCCGCGGGGTGCGCCTGGCCATGATGGTCATGAAGGGGGAGATGGGCTATCCGGGCGCGCTATCGGCGAAGACATGGGGCTTCTACGATGTCAGCTTGGGCGGTCGCTCCTTCGCGTTTCAGCGCGACTACGGCAGCTACGTCATGGAGCAGATTCTGTTCAAGCTGTCCTTCCCGGCCGAGTTCCATGCCCAGACCGCCGTCGAGGCAGCGGTGACGCTGCATCCAGAGGTCTCAGGACGGCTGGATGACATTGAGCGCATCGAAGTGATGACCCACGAGTCAGCCATCCGGATCATCGCCAAGGAGGGGCAGCTGGATAATCCCGCCGATCGCGACCATTGCCTGCAGTACATGGTGGCCATCGGTCTGCTCAAGGGCGGCCTTCAGGCTGAGGACTACGAAGACGACGTCGCCGCGGATCCGCGCGTGGATGCGCTGCGCGAGAAGATGCAGGTGATCGAGGATGCGCGTTATTCGAGGGAGTACCACGAGCCGGACAAGCGTTCCATTGCCAATGCCTTGCAGGTGTTCTTCCGCGACGGCACGCAGACCGACAAGGTCGTCGTGGAATATCCCATCGGCCATCGCCGCCGGCGCAAGGAAGGCATGCCGGTGCTGGAGCGCAAGTTCGAGCACGCCCTCGGAACGCGCTTTCCGGCCGGACGCGTCCGGCGGATCATCGCGTTGTGCCAGGATCAATCCCGGCTCGAGGAGACACCCGTGAATGCGTTCATGGACTTGCTGGTGATCTGATCGGCAGCGGGAGATCAGTCGCACACCCGGCCGAAAATCCGACCGCAAACCCGACCGCAAACCCGACAAATGAAGCCATCCACATGCCCACCCACTGACTCTCTGGGAGTTCTGCTACATGACTGCTGCCAGTCTGCCCGATCTCTGCGATGCCTTTGGTGACATCGTGACCGTACTTGAGCCCATGTTCTCCGATTTCGGCGGGGTGGAGTCTTTCGGCGGCCCGGCGGTCACCGTCAAATGCTTCGAGGACAACTCCCTGGTGGCCGAGCAGGTGGCGATGCCGGGCAAGGGCCGTGTGCTGGTGGTCGACGGCGGTGGCTCCATGCGCTGCGCCCTGCTGGGCGACAATCTGGCTCAGAAGGCCGCCGACAGCGGCTGGGCTGGGATTCTGGTCTATGGCTGCGTGCGCGATGTGGAGATCCTGGCCGACATCTCAGTGGGCGTGCAGGCCCTGGCCGCCCATCCCCGCAGGAGCGTCAAGAAGGGCATCGGCGAACTGGACGTGTCGGTGACTTTTGCCGGCGTGACCATTCGGCCCGGCGATTACCTCTATGCTGATGCCAACGGCGTGATCTGCTCGCCCCAGGCGCTTGCCCTGGAGACCTGAGAGTATGGTGTCCGCTGGCTTTGATGCGGTCCCGGAACGGGAGCTGCGCTTGGCGCTGGTGTGCTACGGCGGGGTATCGCTGGCGGTGTACATGCACGGCATCAGCCGTGAGGTGCTCAAGCTCGCGCGCGCCTCCCGCGCCTATCACGCCATTCCCGAGGCCGAGGCGGCGACCGCCCGGTACCGGGATGGCTGTGAGCACAAAGGTGAACTCGACACCGAAGAGGTCTACTTCCGCCTGCTGCAGGCCGTGGGTGGACAGGTCCGACTGCGGGTGCTGATCGACGTCATCGCCGGTGCGTCTGCCGGCGGCATCAACGGTATCATGCTGGCGCGCGCCCTGGCCTTCGATCTGTCCCTGGATGGGCATCGCAATCTGTGGCTGGACCTTGCGGACGTGGGCGAGCTGCTGGATCCCGAGGCCCGTGCCGGACGGCTGTCGAAGTGGTACATGCGGCCCGTGCTTGCGACGGTGGGCTGGTGGCAGCGGCGGCAGGCCCGCCGCCTGGGGATTCCCACCCGGGATCCTGAAGTGCTGCGCAATCTCTCACTGTTCATGCGCTCGCGCTGGTTCGAGCCCCCGTTCTCCGGCCGCCGCATGAGCGAGATGATGCTCGACGCGCTCGGGGACATCGGACTCGAGCAGCCCGATGGTCACGATTCCCTGCTGCCCCCTGGGTTGCCGCTGGAGCTGTTCGTCACCACCACCGACTTCTGGGGTCATCCCCAGACCATTCCGCTGCACGACCCGCCGGAGGTCAGAGAGCGGGAACATCGGCACATTCTGCACTTCCGTCACTGGTTCACTCAGGCCGGCGGGGTGGAATCCCAGCTGAGTGCGGACCAGCTCCCCTCCCTGGCCTTTGCGGCCCGCGCCACCAGCAGTTTTCCGGGCGCCTTTCCACCCGCGCGGCTGGCTGAGATCGATGCCCTGCTCGAGGATCGTGGCGAGAGTTGGACCGGGCGCCAGCACTTTATCGACGCCCAGTTCGAGAATCTGCGGCGGGCCGGTGAGTCACCTGAGGATGCTGCGTTCATCGATGGCAGCGTGCTGATGAACAAGCCCGTGTCGGTGGCGCTGGATGCGGTGCAGCGCCATGTTGCGCACCGCCAGACCGACCGCCGCCTGGTGTATCTGGAGCCCAACCCGGAAGTGGAGCGCGAAGTGGCCCATGAAATTCCGGGCTTCTTCAAGACCATCAAGGGCGCGCTGTCGGATATTCCCCGGCATCAGCCGATCCGCGACGATCTCGACTGGATTGCCCGCTTCAACGAGCAGGTGGCGCTGCATCGGGAAGTGGCTGACGGGGTTCGATCGCAGGTGCTGGCAGCCATGGGCTCGAACCTCGACGAAGAACTTGCCACCCCACCCGATGCCACCCTGATCCGAGAGTGGCGACGAGCGGCCAATACCCTTGCGGCCTCGGACGCCGGCTATGCCTACGAGGGCTACGCCCGGCTCAAGGTGCTCGGGCTGCTCGAGGAGCTGGCCGCGCTGTTCCGCCGCAGCGTCGGCGACATCAGCCGTGTTGAAGCCGGCGCCCGGGTGCAGGCCTGGGCACGCATGGAGGGTATCCGGCCGCTCGGCGAGGCGGCGAAGAGCGCGCAGCAGGGGATCGAAGTGCCGTGGGTGGCTTTTCTGCGCGCCTTTGACGTGAGGCATCGGCTGCGGCGGGTGCTGATGCTGATTCGCCGGACCAACGAACTCTATACCGACCCGGTCGTGGCATCCTCGGTGGCGGCAAGACGCGACCTCGACGGGCTGAAGAAGCATCTGTACGCGCACGCCGAACGCCTGCGCGGGCATCTGGACTGGCGCAGTCTGCAGCTCGATTGGACGGGGCCGGAAACTCAGGGTGACCACCTGAACGCTTTTCTGGTGCGGGTGCGGGAACGCCTGGATCTGGTGGAGCAGGACACCGAACTCGATGAGATTCTCGCCGACTGGTGTGCAGACCTGAGCGATCCCCAGCTGATGCGGGAAATGCTCACGGCCTATCTCGGATTCGCCTACTACGACGTGCTGACCTATCCCATGGCTCAGACTCGGGACATGGACGCACTGGAAGCGATCAAGGTGGACCGCATTGCGGTGGACGACGCCAATACCCTGCGCGCAGGCGGTGCCCGGGATCTGCTCAAGGGCGTGGAATTCGGCAATTTCGGTGCGTTCTTCTCCCGCCGTTTCCGCGAGAACGACTATCTGTGGGGCCGACTGACGGCGGCCGAGCGGCTGCTGGACATCGTCGGCAGTGCGCTCCCGGAAGTGAAAGATCTCGATCTGCCGGCATTCAAGAAGGAACTCTTTCTGTCCATCCTGGCTGCAGAAGCACCGCATCTCACCGGCATTGCTGATCTGATCACTGAACTTAAGGACGATGCTCGCAAGTTGTGATGTTCTAGCAAAGAATGGCTCAGTACCGACGTGATCGGCGGTAGCTGTGGGAGCGGCCTCAGAGGGTGCCGAAAAAGTCAGCTGCGAAGCTACGTGGGAGCGGATTGATCCGCGAATGACCCCGCAAGTCATTGATTTCTCGAAGTCCATTCGCGGCTGAAGCCGCTCCCACGGAGTCTTGCCAACCTTTTGCGACACCCTCTTCAGCCGTGATGGCAGTGGCAGGCCGAAACCCAGTAAATAAATTGATAAAACAGATGGTTATAGAGTCTTTCATGAATCATTCGAAACATCTCACCCGCCGTCGCCTGCTGCAATTGAGCGGCCTGGCTGGCGCGCTTGCACTGACACCCTGGGCTGCACGTCCCCTGCATGCCGCTGACAAGCTCATCATCACGGCCATCCCCGACGATGGTGACGCCGACCGCATGCGCGAGCACTTCGGTCTCCTGGCCCGCCATCTCGGCGAGGCGGTCGGGCGACCCGTGGAATACATGCATGTCCAGAATTACGCGGCCAGTGTCACGGCGCTGGCCACCGGCCGTGCCCATATTGCTTGGCTGGGAGCGGTGACCACGGCCCAGGCCTGGCAGCTGATGGGTGACGACCTTAAAGTGCTCGCTTGCCGTGACATCGACAAGGGCTTCGTCACCTACTTCGTGGCCCATCATGGTGCCGACATTCCGGAGGTGACTGATCTGGGTGAACTCGCGGAACTGGCCCGTGACAGGAACTGGACCTTCACCTTCGGCAGCCGCAGCAGTACGTCCAGCCATCTGATGCCGCGCAAGTTCTTCATGGATCAGAGCGGCACCACGCCCGAGCGTGTGTTCCGCAGGGTGGCCTACAGCGGCAGCCACGACGTGGTCATGCAGATGGTGGCCCAGGGCAGCTACACCCTGGGGGCGATGAACTATGCCTCTTGGGATCGAGCCAGCGAGGCACTCAAGGCGCGGGCGCCCATCGTCTACCGCAGTCCTGCGTTCACCAACTACGCCCTCACCGCACGGGCCGATCTCGGTGACGAGCTGCTGGGACAGCTGAGATCGGCCCTTTTCGATCTGTCTGACGGATCCGAGGCGGGGCAGCGCATTCTTGGCTATCTCGGGGCCGGTGCCTTCATCCCGGCTGAGCTGTCCGAATGGGCGGATTACAAGGCGCTGCTCGAAAGCGGCATCGACATTGGTGGTTGAGGGGATCGCTGAGGGAATCGTTGAGGGAGTGGCTGAACCGGCGGTCCTGCTCGAGGGCGTGGAATTCCGCTTTGGTACCACAACTGTGCTGGCCGGTCTCGATCTCGCCGTGGCAGCGGGGCAGCAGGTGGCCGTGATCGGTCCCTCCGGCGCCGGCAAGACGACCCTGTTCCGGGCCATCGCTGCCATTCTCAAGCCCCATGCGGGCCGGATCCTCACCCTGGGACAGGATACCGCGCAGTTGAGCGGGCGCCGTCTGCGCCAGCTCCGTGCCGACGTGGGTTTGATCTACCAGAACGATAATCTGATTCCCCAGCTCAGAGTGGTCCATAACGTCCTCATGGGACGCCTGGGTCAATGGTCCCTGCCGCGGGCGCTGCTGTCCCTGCTCTGGCCCCAGGAACTCCAGCGGGCCCGGACGGCACTGCGCAAGGTGGAACTCGAGCACCGCCTGTGGGCCATGCCCGGTGAGCTCTCCGGTGGCCAGCAGCAGCGGGTGGCCATTGCCCGCCTCATGCTGCAGCAGCCCCGGTTGATGCTGGCGGACGAACCTGTCAGTCAGCTCGATATCCGTCTCGGTCGCGACGTCATTGATTTGCTGGCGACCCTGTCGGCCGCCCAGGGCGCGACGCTGATGGTCAATCTGCACAGTCTGGAACTGCTCGACACCCATTTCGAGCGGGTGATCGCCCTGCGCGCGGGGCGCCTGCTCTGGGACGGTCCGGTGGCCGATCTCGATCGCCAGCTGCTGCGGGAGATTTACGGCGCTGAGTATCGGGCCTTGGAGCTCGATGCCATCGCTGATCGCGTCGCTGCCGGAGCTGCGGCCGGACAGTCATGAGCGCGGTTGCGAGCCACAGCATCCCCCAGCGCCCCTTGGCCCCCTTCCTGGCGCTGCTGGCGCTGGCGCTGGCTGTCGCCATGGCAGGCATGGCCGCCGAGTGGGATCTGCGGGTCCTGCTCGATGCCGGTGAACGTCGCTTCGCCCTGGCGCGTATGGGTGAGTGGCTGGCGGCCTTTGCCGCTCCCGATTTCGACGCGGAGTTCCTGGCCACGGCCTGGGATCTGACCCTGCAGACCCTGGCTGCCGCGATCATGGGCAGTCTGCTGGCCGTGGTGTTCGGCTTCATCCTGGCCATGGGAGCGTCGCGCAGCGTCACCGTGGGCACAGATGTCCGCCGCTGGCGCTCGCTGTTCGGACCTGCCGCCCTGTTCTGCGCCGCCTGCCGGCTGCTGCAGGACGTGCTGCGCGCCGTGCCTGATTTCGTCTGGGCCGTGATCCTGGTGGCGCTGATCGGACTCGGTCCCGTGACCGGCGCGTTGGCCATTGCCCTGAACATGACCGGCATCCTCGCCAAGGTGTACAGCGAACTCTGGGACAGCGTCGATGGCCGCGGCAGCGAGCCCGTGCGGGCCACCGGGGCGGGTCGTCTGGCCACGTTTTTCTACAGTACCCGGCCCTTGGCGGCCCGCAGCGCCTTGACCTTCACCTTGATGCGGGTGGAATGCGCGGTGCGCAATGCCGCAGTGATCGGCGCGGTGGGCGGCGGCGGACTCGGGGCGGAGGTGCTGTATCAGATCCAGTTCGGGGCCTGGGAAAAGGTCAGCACGCTGATTCTCTTCACGCTGCTGCTGACCCTTTCGGTGGATCTGGCCAGCAATCACCTGCGCCGCCAGTGGCGGGAGGATCCCAATCATCCCAGACCCGGCGGCGCGAGGCGGGCCATCGGCCGCAGCTACGGCGCTCTGGCCACGGTGCTGGCGGTGGGGGTCTGGGCCCTGTGGTACATGGGGGAACGTCTAGCTCCCCTTGGCGAGATCGTCAGAGGAGAGGCTTGGGCCAAACTGGCCTTTTTCGAACGCCTGCTGCGCCCCGATCTCAGTGGCGATCTCGTGCTGCGGGCGCTGCGCTCAGCCGCCGACCCGCTGGCCATGGCCACCTTCGGAACCCTCATCGGTGTCGTTGGGGCCATCCTGCTCGGCTACGCCCATTCCCGGGCCTTTCAGATCGAGTCTTCACGCTTCACGGGTGAATCGGTCGGGTTCCTGCAGCGACTCTTTCGAGGGTTCATGCTGGTGATGACCCGTTTGCTGGCCATGACCCTGCGCGGTATTCCGGAAGTAATGTGGGTGCTGCTGTTCATTGCCTTCTTCGGCCCGGGGCTGGTGGCCGGCACCCTGGCCATTGGCCTGCATTCCATGGGGCTGTTGCTGCGAGTGTTCAGCGAGTCCGTCGACAACCTGCCGTATCGGAAGTTCGAGCAGGCAGCCACCGGTTCCCGGCTGCATTGTTTCGCCACCGTGGCAGCACCCATGTGCTGGCGGGACTGGTTGACCTACAGCTTCTTTCAGTTCGAGGCCAACGTGCGCATGGCGGTCGTGCTCGGCCTGGTGGGGGTGGGTGGTCTGGGCTTTCAGTTCAGCTTCAACTTCGAGTGGTTCCGCTTCGAACAGGCCAGCACCTACCTGCTGGTCATGATCGGACTGACGATCATCATCGATCGTCTGTCACGACTCCTGAAGCTGTCCCGTGCGGTTTGATGAGATTGCGCCAGTACGCGCTGCGGCAGCGCCCATCCACGCAGTTTGTGGCAGCGGACTTGGAGGGTGTCGCAAAAGGTTGGCAAGACTCCGTGGGAGCGGCTTCAGCCGCGAATGGACTGCCAGAAATCAATGACTTGCGGGGTCATTCGCGGATAAATCCGCTCCCACAGGGGCGCCAC
>SLTB01000037.1 GCA_007130155.1 Pseudomonadales bacterium | reverse complement strand
GCGGATCTCAGGGCGGATCTCAGGGCGGATCTCAGGCTCAGTCCTTTTCGAAGGTTCACTGATGACCCGGCTCGGGTTCGAGGATCTGAGGGTAAGACAATCCGGCGGACGACAAGGGGGAGAGCTCGGAACCGGCGAAAACGGAGGCGGTTCGCATGCCATAGTCCGAGCATGGTGTCGTGGTCGCCAGCTGACTCGCAGTAAGCGACGATTGACATCAGCCCTTGGAATAAGTCTCAATTGGTTGCATAAAAAAATGTTTCGGTCGTAAAGCCGTAAAGCGGCACATGGAGGGGTGGTATGGGTTTTTTGAGGTCAAGTCGTGCCCGGTCTTATCCGGCGCGGAGTTCGTCTGTCACAGCTGTCTGTTCCGGGCTGATCGCTCTGGCGATACCCGGTGTATCGATGGCACAGCCATCCGGTACCACCGGTGATGCCAGGGCACGCGCCATCGACGAGATCGTGGTCACCGCACGGAACGTCGAAGAAACCTTGCAGGAAGTGCCCGTCGCGGTGACGGTTCTCGATCGGGATACCCTCGATATGTTTCGCATCGACGAGGCGTCCGACCTGATCAGCCGGGTACCGGCGCTGACTGTGGCCATCGGCGGCTCCGGCGCCAGCGCTCAGATCAATTTGCGCGGCGTGGGGTCCTCGAGTATCTCCAATGCCTTCGATTCCGCCGTCGCCCTCAACTATGACGGCATATCTGTCAGCACGCAGCGCTTGCTTCAAAGCGCCTTTTTCGACGTTGATCAGGTGAGCGTCCTGAAAGGACCGCAATCGCTCTTCTTCGGTAAGGCCGCCTCCGCAGGCGTGCTTGCTCTGCGCTCCGCTGAGCCTACGGAGGAATGGGAGTTCGGTGGCAAGTCCTCCTATGAGTTCGAGGAGCAAGGTAGGACCATTGGCGGCTTCATTTCCGGTCCGCTCACGGAAACGCTGGGCTTCAGGCTCGCTGCGGAATATCAGGACATCGACAAATTCGTGAGGGTCGCTGACATCGTCCCTACGCAAAATCCCAATCGCGGATTGGAGAATCTGGTTGGGCGGGCCACGTTCAACTGGGCTGCGACGGAAGCCGTCAACGTCAACTTGAAGCTCAACTACAACCGGCAGCGTTCAGATACGCTGAACGGGCGCCAAGACGTTTTCTGTGGCTCTGACGGTCCCGATCCATCGGTCCTCCTCGGAGGCGTATTGACAGGAGGCGGCATACCGGGCATCGACCTGTTCCTGCCCACCCACGACTGCAACCTGGGCAACGGTCGCTTTGTGGGTGTCGACGGCAACGCGCTCATCGACTCCGTTCCCACCGGGTCGCCGGGCGAGAATCGCCGTGATATCAGCCAGGCGTACAACAACACAGACATCTTCTTTGGCCGGTTGCAGTTCGATGTCGGCCTTAGCGAAAACTACGACCTAACCGTGCTCCTCGGTTACGTCGATATGGATAACGAATACAACGATTCCTTCAACTCCACGGGCCAGAACCCGGATGGAAGCGCCGCAGGCCTGGTAGCGCCGTTTGAAAATACGCTCAAGCAGTTCACTAGCGAAGTGAGACTGGCGAGCAATTTCAGCGGGCCGTTCAATTTCCAGGTGGGCGGATTCTATGAGGATCGTGACATCGGCCATCGGACGTCTCAAAACGCGTTCAACCCTTCGCTTCTGGGAGCCTTCGGTCCCCCCTTCGGGCCTGATGAGGCCACCGGTGCCACCTTTGACTGGCTCGCCGATCGTCCCATCGACGCCGAGGCCCTGTCCTTCTTCGTGAGCGGTGAACTCATGTTGTCTGAGCAGTGGGAGTTGTCAGGCGGCGTGCGTTGGACAGATGAGAAAAAGAGCACCATCGTTGCGTTCCCGTTCGTGCACTCAGCCCTGCCGATTGTTTTCGGTTCGGTGTCCAGCGGCTTCAGAACGGATGACATCAAGTTCAGCGACAGCAACTGGTCACCTGAGGTGGTGCTTCGTTACCTCCACAGCGACAACATATCCGTCTATGGCGCCTTCAAGACAGGCTTCAAGTCGGGTGGCGTCGACAACAACACGCTTCCGATAGGCACAGTGATTCCGGATCTCAACAGTACGGACCCAGCCGTCAGAGCGGCTGCGGTCGATCTGTTGACCTTCGAGTCTGAGACATCCGAAGGCTTTGAACTGGGTTTCCGCTCTCTGCTGCTCGACCGAAGCCTGATGCTGAATGTGACGGCATTTCGTATCGAGTACGAAGATCAGCAGGTGCAGCTTTTCAATCCCGCGGTATTCGCTTTCGACACTTTCAATGCGGGCGAGGTCAGGACCCAGGGGGTGGACATTGACTGGGCATGGGTGACTCCAGTAGAGGGCCTGAGCCTGTTCGGAGCCTGGGGGTTTCTCGATGCGAAGATCACTGGCGACTTGATTGCGGCTTCAGGCGAGAATCTGCGCGGTCGTGATTCAGGGAACGCGCCGAAGTTCTCCGGCAACATTGCGCTGAGCTTCGAAACCGGCATTGCCGATTCCCTGATGTTGCGGGTCAGTCCGAACATCTTCTATTCAAGCAGCTACATTGCAGGGGGCTCCACGCGTAATACCTTTGATCCGGTGACCAATCGCCTGGGCGACTTGAAGCAGGGCAGCTATACCACGGTCGACCTGAATGTCTCGCTGCTATCCATGGCGAGTGACTGGAGGGTCTCCCTGATCGCCAGGAACCTGACCGACAAGCAGACCATCACCGGCGGTGGTCCTGCCCCGTTCAGGCCACCGAGTGGGGATGATCAATTGGTCAACTTCAACCGTGGCCGGCAGATCTTCCTGGAGGCAGCGTACAACTTCTGACCACAATGCCCGAGGCGCAGAGTTCGGCGCTGAGGCATCTGCAGATCTCACCAGGATTCCGAGTGCTGGTAGCGCTCGTCTTCAGCCCGGGCTGAAGGCGAGCTGCTGCCAGACGGCGCGGTAGTCGTAGTCGGTGTCCAGCGCCAGATTGAGTCGGTTGTATGAGGCAAAGTCACTGACGACGTGGGTGATCTGCACGATGCCCTTGTCGGTCAGACCGACGCCACGCAGTCCCTCGATGTCCTCGTCGGTAATGCCGGCAGGATCGCTGTTCACCTTCAGGGCATAGTCGAGCAGCGTCTTTAGTCGGACGTCGTCGACGCCTCCCACCCCACGCTGCAGCAGACCCGCCACGTAGACTTCCGCGGTCTTCAGGCCGTGATTGAGAATGGTGCAGAAGGCGGCGGTGCAGTAGGGGCAGCCATTGGCCTGGGATACCACTATGCCTATGTGCTGGATTTCCACCATGGTCAGTTCACCAGCCTCCCATAGCACCTTGGTGGCACCGAGCTTGGCGGTGAAGAAATCCGGGAAGTTCAGCTCCACATAGAAGTGGTTGGGAACGCTGCCCTCCATCTGCGTCACCCACTCGAAGATACCGGCAATTGCCGGATCGTCGATCTGTTCGGGTTTGACGATCTTTACGCGAGCCATGGAGCTGTCTCCTTGTTTGCTTGGGCTTTGGACTTCAGCAACTGAACGGCGATGTCGACCCAGTGCGCCGAGGGGAGGGGAGGTTCCCGAATGTTCTCTGGATTGCAAATTCCTGTCCCGTCGGAACGACTCTGTCAGCATTCTTTCGTTTTCAAGCAGGAAACTGGCCCGCTCGAGATAGATTAGCAGCCCCGCAGTCCCTCTCCCATCAGGGATGCCCTTGTTAAACCGCCATGACGATGAGCCGACGCTGCGAGGCTGAAGGTCGTGGTAAAGCCACGTGGCGATCCATAAGGCATCGAATTCATCAGCCTCGGATTGGATTGCCGCGCTTCGAAATCACTTCCTTCCAGCCTGACGTGGTGGCAGGGCGAGCTTGGAATGGGCTGCGTAAGGCACGACGAAGTCAATGTATCCCCTTCGCCTGCTGTGCGATCGGCGACATGGGGAAAAGCTGTCCAGTCGATGGGGTCCACTTCACAGGGCTGTGTGGATGAGACCGGGGACGGTATCTTCTTTCAGGACATGAGTGGCCAGACGTTGGCCAATGCACCGAAGTGGGCCGGCTCGCTGGGATTCGAGATGATGCAGCCCGTGAGCGTCAATGGGCTGGTGTCGGCGGAAGCCATCTATACCGATGACTACAAGACGGCGGCAACCGGTGAGCCACTGGCGGTACAGCCCAGCTTCTGGCGCCTTCGGGCCAGGCTTGGCTTGCAGAGTGCGGACGGCAAGTGCGATTTCTCGATCATTGGCCGCAATCTGACCAACAAGATCTGCCCCATCGGCGGTGCCTAGCCTGGTGCGCTTTCTCCGGCTGATCAAGGCGGAGGCGGCTCGCGTCCTCGCTCGATCCTCTTCCACGCGACCTGTCCACTGTAGGTGCCGCCCCACCGGGGTGACCCTGCCGCGTGGTCGGGACTGACTACGCGGCAGGGATGTCTGCCCATCACTTTTTCGATTGAGGTTCTCGCCGCGCTCTCAGAAGTCGCGGCGGACTTCCAGTCGGACCTGCCTGCCACGATCAAACACGCCCTCGTAGACCTGGAAGGCCGTGCCGTGAATGCCGGTGACCAAGTATTGCTTGTCGCCGAGGTTGCGGCCGCTGAGCACGGCCGACCAGGCCCGGCTCGGGCTGTGCCAGCGCATGCTGGCATCGAGCAGGTGGTAGCTGCTGGTTTTCAGCTGTGGCGAATTGAAAGCGTCGTTGTAGGTGGACGCACGGTAGCTCCAGTCCAGCCGCGCAACCAGCTCACCGAGGTCCGCCAGTTCGAAAGCCTTGGACAGCCCAATGCTGGCGGTGAAGTCGGGGACGCGCTCGAAGTCGAAGTCGTCGCCGATCAGGGTCAGGGCGGTGTCGATGCGGTCGTAGCTGGCGTCGAGCCAGGCCAGGCTGGCATCGATCAACCAGCCCTCGCCCGGGGCAGCCTGAAGTTCGAGCTCCAGACCCTTGATGGTGGCCTTGCCGATGTTCTCGGTGACTGGCGCGACGCTGTTGAACACCTGAACCTGAAGATCCTCGTAGTCAGTCCAGAACACGGCGCCGTTGAAGCGCAGACGGCGATCGAAGAGGCGCGACTTGAAGCCGAGCTCGTAAACTTCCACGAACTCCGGATCGTAGGTGGGGATGAGATCGAGGTCGGGTGTGCCGGGCGGAGCAGTGAAGCCAGCCACCACCGGTGGGAAGACCCGCTGGGTGAAACCGCCGGACTTGAAGCCCTCGGAGTAGCTGCCGTAGATCATCAGCTCATCAGAGACATCATAGGAGAGGCTCACCATGGGCGTGAATTCCTTGATGGTGATGCTCTTTTGCACTGCCGGAAGGATGGGCTCGCCGGCCTGGAGGAAGGGTGCGTCCAGCGCAGCCAGTGGATTGCCCGGCGGCACCACCTGGCTGATGCCGGCAAAATAGTTCTGGAAGATCACCTGCTGGGGCAGGAAGGACTTCTTCTCGTCGGTGTAGCGGCCGCCGACGGTGAGCTGCATCCGCTTGGTGACGTCATAGCTGATCTGGGCGAAGCCGGCCCAGGCGCGGTTGTCGAACTGGCCGCCCGACTGAAAGTTGGACACCGTGAAATCGAGGATGTTGACGTTGTCGCCGTCTTCTTCGAAGTAGTAGAAGCCGACAATCCAGTTCATCCTGTCCCGGCTGCCGATCAGCTGCAGCTCCTGAGTGAACTGGGTCTGCTGGAGGTCGTCGAAGTACTGCGCGATGCGATGGGGCGAGTGATCGCCGTCGCGCGCGAAGCTGGCATCGAGGTCGCGCCAGGCGGTGATGGACTTCAGTGTGATCTCCGGGGTCAGATCGTAGGTCAGTGTCGCCGCAGCCGCGTAGAGATCGCTCTTGGAGAACGCTGGGGCCGTGCCTTCGTTGGGGCCGTCGGTTCCGATGAAGCGGGCATCGAAGCAGTTCGGGGCGTCCGGGTTGAAGGTCACGCCGTTGCCGGCCGGGTCAGTGGCGGCACAGGGCACGCCCGGAGCGGTGGCGCCGGCGGTGACATTGTGGATGAAGGCCATGGGTGGGGGCGGGGCCGCCACCACACCTTCGAGCTGGCTCAAATCCGTGAAGTCGATGTCCAGCAGACGCAGGGCCGGGCCGTTTTCCCGCGTGCGCGTTGCCTCGAAGCTGAAGTCGCCTTGGAGGCGATCGTTGGGCTCCCATGCCAGCGCAATGCGCCCCGTGAGGGTGTCGTCGTCGCCGAGATCGATGCCGTCACTGCGCTTGACGTAGCCGTCCTGCTTAAACGATGCCGCCGTGATCCGGGCCGCCAACGTATCGTTCAGCGGGATGTGTACGGCGCCCTTGATGCGTCGCAGGTCATCCGTGCCACCGGTAATCGAGACATGCCCTTCGAATTCACCGCCGGGCTCGGGCTTCACCGTGGTGATGGAAATGGCGCCGCCAATGGTGTTGCGGCCGAAGAGGGTGCCCTGTGGTCCTCGCAAGACCTCGAGACGCTCGATGTCAACGATGTCGAGGATGGCGCCGACTGAGCGCGCTACATAGACACCGTCCACGTACAGCCCCACACCCGGTTCCGTGGTAGGGAGGAACTCCTTCTGGCCAATGCCGCGTAGGTAGATCGCTGCGGAATTGGAGGCACCGCCGAAACTGGGGTTGTTCTCCAGGGTCAGGCTGGGGACGAATTTGGCGACGTCGTCGAGACGATCGACACCCCGGTATTCGAGCGCCTCACCGCCATAGGCGGAGATCGCGATGGGCGCACTTTGCAGATCCTCAGTGCGCATGCGGGCTGTGACGACGATCTCCTCGACCATGCGGTCAGCGCGCTCGCGAGCCGTTTCGGCAGTTGTCTGGCCGGTGGCGCCGGCACACAGAACGAGCAGAGCAGGGAGCGCTAGACCCCTGCTGATGGGCATACTGGACATGATGAGCGACCCCCTTGTCGCGTTTTTGAATCAGATGTCCCCGGGACGGATGGTCGGATGTTCAGGCAATGACAGGGACTGACTTCATGGCTTCAGCCAGGTCTGCGTCCGAGAAGTCCAGATCCACCATCTCGCCGCTCAGATACTTGTCATAGGCCGCGAGATCGAGATGGCCATGGCCACAGAGTGCGGTGAGGATGACCTTCTCCTCGCCGCTGGCCTTGCAGGCCAGCGCTTCGCGTATGGCCGCAGCGATGGCGTGGGTGGGCTCCGGCGCAGGAACAATGCCTTCGCTGCGTGCGAACTGCAGAGCGCCAGCAAAGCATTCCGTCTGCGGAATGGAGATCGCCTCCACCAGACCGAGGTGATAGACATGGGACACCAGCGGCGCCATGCCGTGATAGCGCAGGCCACCGGCGTGGATGGGCTCGGGAATGAAGTCATGGCCAAGGGTGTGCATCTTCATCAGCGGCGTCAGTCCGGCGGTGTCGCCGAAGTCGTAGCGGTACTGGCCCTTCGTCAAGGTCGGACAGGCGGTTGGTTCCACGCAACGGATCACCGGATTCATGTTGCCAGCCAGCTTCTCGCGCAGGAAGGGGAAGGCGAGGCCGCCGAAGTTCGAGCCACCGCCGGTGCATCCCACCAGGACATCAGGCGTCTCACCGACCTTGGCGAGCTGCAGCAGCGCTTCCTCACCAATGATGGTCTGGTGCAGCAGGACGTGATTGAGCACGCTGCCGAGGGCATAGCGGACGCTGGGGTCGGACACCGCCTCGCTGACCGCCTCGGAGATGGCGATGCCCAGAGAGCCCGGGTGATCCGGGTTCTTCGCCAGCAGGGATCGACCGAACTCCGTGAGATTCGAAGGACTTGGGTGCACCTTGCCACCCCAGATCTCCATCATGGTGCGGCGATAGGGCTTGGCCCGGTAGGAGGCTGCCACCTGCCAGATCTCGCATTCGAGACCGAACTGGGCGCAGGCGAAGGCCAGCGAACTGCCCCACTGGCCGGCACCGGTTTCGGTGGTGAGCTTGCGGATGCCTTCCTGGGCGTTGTAGTACACCTGCGGGACGGCGGTATTGGGCTTGTGGGAGCCGGCCGGACTCACGCCTTCGTACTTGTAGAAGATCTTCGCGGGTGTCCCGAGCAGCTTCTCGAGTCGCCGGGCCCGGAACAGGGGGCTCGGCCGCCACAGGCGATAGACATCGAGCACCGCTTCGGGAATGTCGATGTAGCGCTCCTGACTCATCTCCTGCTCGATCAGCGCCTTGGGAAACAGCGCTGCGAAATCCTCACCCGTGGCCGGCTGAAGGGTGCCCGGATGCAGGGGAGGCGGCAGCGGCTCAGGCAGGTCCGGCGCGATGTTGTACCAGCGCGTCGGCATCTCGTGCTCTTCGAGGAGGATCTTGGTGTAGTCGCTCATCAGTAGGTGTCCATCATGCTTGGCGGAAACGGGGGTCATCTTGGGCGACGGGAGATGATAGGGGCGGAGTGCCGGGAACGAAAGCAAGTTCTGGCGATACGGACTTGTCGAGGGCGGTGGTCAACGCTCCGGAAACAGCAGGCGGCTCAACTGTTCCCAGTCCGATGCCTGGTGGGCGATAGCGAGTTTGCGGTCACGAGGTAGCCTGCGCAGGCGGTGCTCCGCCGCCTGGGCCAGGCTGCGGTTACCGACATGAACCTGCCAGATCAGCTGCAGCTGTCGCGATCCACGGGTGAAGCGAGCGCCTCTGGACTTGCCGGCTCGATGTTCCTCCAGGCGTCGGGCCGGATCGGTGCTGATGCCCGTGTACAGTCGTCCATCGCAGTCCAGCAGGTAGAGCTGCCACTCGGTTTTGACCGTCATGCCGGCCTGGAAGCTATTGATGACGCCACGATAGCAGCAACGATGATTCAGCCCCTGATAACGCGGCCGGGACGGGCGCCTGTGTCCTGGTCGTTCTCTCGCGTCTTGACGCCCCCCGCGAAGGTGTTCAGGTAGCCGCTGGCAGATTGCAGGATGCGACTGCCACCGGCTGGCAAATCGCGGTGAACCTCCAGGCGTCCAAGCCCAAGTCGTTCGAGGTCGAACAGATTGATGTCCGCACGCTTACCCACCGCAATGCTGCCGCGATCATTCAGGCCAAAAAGCTGAGCATTGCTTGCCGTTTGTTTGTGAACGAGAAGCTCGATGGGCAGACGCCTGCCGCGGGTGCGATCCCGAGCCCAGTGGATGAGTTGATAGGTGGGGCCGACCGCATCGAAGATCAGATTGACGTGGGCGCCGGCGTCGGAGAGGCCAATGATGGTGTCGGGGTGTTCGATCATGTCCTCCATGACCTCGAAGTTGCCGCTGACGAAGTTGGAGCCGAGCAGAATGGCAAACTGATCGCCGTTGCCAGCCGTCAGAAAATCGTACATGTAGTCGGTCACGTCCTTGCCGGCTGCTGCTGCCCGCGCGCCCATGTTGGTGGAGGCATCCGGCTCGTAGTCGATGGGTAACTCGATGGGGAACATGGCCGCTGCAGCCATACCGAGGAGCTTGTAGACGTTGGCCATGGTGCCCGGCTGATCCGGTCGGATGTCGCGGTCGCCCAGAATGGCTGCCTTGATTTCAGGTTTTCGCATTTCGGCTGCACGAGCAGCGTGGGGCAGGTCGGCGAGACGGAGATAGGTCTCCCTGCGCTGGAACATGTGATAGGAGTCAAGGCTGCTGACGAGGCCGATAGGGCGCGTGGCGATTTGCGGACGAAGGGTTACGCCGCCGGCATTGGCGCGCTCGACGATGGCGAGACAGTTGCGCCATTGATCCGGACGGTTGGCGTTTTGCACCAGCGTGAAGGTAAAGCTACGGCCACTGGCGCGGGCGAGCTCGGCGAAGAGCTCGACCTCCTGCTCGGTGGTCCAATGTTCTGGCCCGGCGATGTCGCCCACCACCCCAGCGGGCACGGCCTGAAAGACGCCTTTGCCCGCCGACCTCATGGCCTCGGCTATGGCCAGCAGTTCGGCTTTCTCGGCAAAAGTTCCGGGAATGGGTTCTCCGGACACGGACCGGTGACCAATGGTTCTCGAGGTCGAAAAGCCCAGCGCGCCAGCGCGCAGACCGGCTTCGACGATCTGCTTGATGGCGGCCAGATCGTCGGCGGTGGCATCCTCGTGGCGCAGGGCGCGGTCGCCCATGACGTAGTTGCGCACCGCGGAGTGGGGAATCTGCGTGCCCACGTCCATGGTGTAGGCGCGGCTGCCGAGATAGTCGATGTATTCCGGGAAGGTTTCCCAACGGCCCCACTCGATGCCTTCGTAGAGGGCCGTGCCCGGGATGTCCTCGACACCCTCCATGAGTTCTATCATGCGCCGCTCGCCGCCGGGTGGGCAGGGCGCGAAGCCGACGCCACAGTTGCCCATGACAATGGACGTCACACCGTGACTGAAGGAAGGGTCGAGGGTGTCGTCCCAGCTGACCTGACCGTCGTAGTGGGTATGGACGTCCACCCAACCTGGCGTGGCGTGGGCGCCATCGGCGTTGATGACCTCTTTCGCCTTGCCCGTCACATCGCCTACGGCTGCGATTCTGCCGCCTTCGATGGCGATGGCACCGGTATAGGCCGGTGCGCCGGTACCGTCGACGATGATGGCGTTCCTGATGAGATAGTCGTACACGGTGAGCGCTCTTTCTGATTGTCGTTGCATGACTGTACCTCTAGTCATGCGCCAGCGGAACTGCCGCTGGCGTGAGAAACGGGCGCGCTTTGCCCGCGATCGCCCGCAGGGCGGGCTCGCAGCTGGGTGGCGCGGGAACTTGGCCGTTCGCCTGATCGAGGGTTGTGGCAGCGCTAGCCGCCCACCTGCGGCAGAATCAGCCGAGGCCCCGAACGTAGGCTGCAGCCTGCTCGCCGGCCAGCTTGCCGAAGACGATGCAGGGGCCGTAGGACCCGCCGCCGCCGATGTAGCGGTCGCCGTGCAGGGAACCCACTGTTTCGCCCGCTGCGTACAGGCCGACCACAGGTTTTTCGTCCTTGCGCAGCACGCGGGTATCGGCATCGATGCGCAGGCCCGTTCCCGTCCAGCAGACGATGGCCGGTCGCAGTTCAGTGGCATAAAAGGGTGGCGTGGTGACCGGGCGCATTCCCGATGCGGGGTCCTTGAAGAAGACGGAGTCCACGCCCCGTTCGCAGTCGGCGTTGTAGCGGGCGATGGTGCCTTCGAGTACCTCCGGTTCGGCGCCGATCTTCGCTGCGAGCTCGGCCAGGGTGTCGGCGCTGGCGATACGGCCTTCTTTGGCGCGGGCTTCCAGGGGCTCGTGGACCCAGTTGGCCTGGGAGATGGGGCTGGGTTTGGCGTCCCGGCGTGCGGCCTCGTCGAAGATGGCGAAGGCGTGGCCGCCTTCCTTCTGAATCAGCCCGCCGAGCACCGTATAGGGCGCTGTCTCGCTGGCGAAGCGGCGCCCCTGGGCGTTCACCATCACCAGCCATCCGGGCAGTAGAACTTCCAGATCACGGCCGAAGCCAGGGGTGACCAGCAGCAGCCCCCGGTTGAAACCGGCGAGGTCCGCGCCGACCTCCTCACCGAGGGTCAGGCCGTCGCCCTGGGCCATGGGCGTGCCGATGTACCAGGTCCAGTTGTCGGCCTTGGCGGCCTCCGGATAGTAGCGCCGCAGCAACTCCTTGTTGGCGCCGAAACCACCGGCGGCCATGATGACGGCACCACAGGTGGCAATGTCATCACCGATCTTGATGCCGGAAATCACGCCACGCTCATCGCTGAGGAGTTTGTTGACGCGCGAGTTGAGCACGAAGTCCACCGAGCGCTGGCCAAGTTGGCCATGCAGGACTTCAATGACCCGTTCGCCGCCGCCCTCGGGTGGATGGCCGCGGGCAATGGAACCGACGCCTGATTGGTAAACCTTTTCCGGCAGGAACTCGACGCCCAATCCTTTAAGCCACTCGAAAGTCGGTGCCGACAGATCGCAGTAGCGGCGCACCACCGAGGGTTCCACCAGCCACTGATTAAGCGTCATGTAGTGTTCGAACATGGCGTCAGGATCGTCATGCTCGATGCCGGCTGCTCTCTGAACGCTGGTGCCTGCAGCATAGAAATGGCCGCCACTCAGGCGTGAAGACCCACCGACCTGTTTGTCCGCCTCGACTACCAACACGCTGGCGCCTGCATCGCAGGCGCCTAGCGCTGCGGCCAAACCTGCGGCCCCGGAACCGACGACGATCACGTCATAGTCATGTGCCATGTGAACTCTCTCCCCTTATTGCGTTGAACGGGGACTCTACACGGCTACTTCTGCAGCGGGCAGCTCTCGGTGGGAACAGGTACACGCTGATTCCCCGTCAGTTCTGAGTTCAGGGCGATTGGCGCTGACGCGTGCCGGCTACGTGTGCGCGACGCCTCCCGCCTGCTGACCCTTCAATGTTGGACCTCCAGACCCCTAAGCTATGCTGATCGGGTGCCCCTCAGTCGGGCAACTTCACGGTTGCGCTGCCTTCGAGCGGAGGTTCCGTGCCGTCTCTCTGCAGCCAGATGTCACAGTCGGCGAGGCGCTCACCATTCTCCTCGCGCAGGGCGGTGACCTTGCCTCTGGCAATGACATGGTCGCCGTCGAGCACGGCCTGGGGAAAGCGCATCTTGATGCGGCGAATGCTCTCCGGCCCGGTCCAGGCATGGAGCATGTTGACCATGTAGCTCAGGCCCAGCGGACCCTGGTTGATGGTGTGGTCGCCGAAACCGATCTTGGCGCACACCCGCCGGTCCCAGTGCACCGGATTCGGATCGCGCAGAATGGCAGCCATGGTGCGCATGCGCTCGGGCAGTACGCTCGGCATGTCCCATGCGGGAATGTCGTCTCCGACTTGTACCTTCATCTTTTCCCCCTGTTGTAGTGCCAGGTGATGGTGGTGCGGGCCGCGGGCTCGCCTAGTTCGTCCTTGAGGTCGAAGCGGAAGGCGATACGGTCGAACATCCGCCCGTTCTCTTCCCGTCGGTCGGCCTCTGTGATCTCTGCGTCGATGCGATAGGGATGCTCTTCGCGCAGCGGCTTGAAGAACTCCCAGTCGTAGCTCTCGATACCAATCGAAGCATCGGAGTCGGCCTGGCCGAGGGCGAACATCTCGCCGATGCTGGTACCGGCACCGAGAATGGGTACATGGAACAGCGCCACGGGATGTGCAATGTCATCCGGCAGCGGTTCGCTGCCCGTGCACTCGGTCAAGAGAAAATTTTCCCAGTGGGCAATGGTGTAGTGGCCACCTGGAAAGCGGTGGCCGACGAGCGCGCGGATGTCTTCAACGGGCGGTAACGGTCGCGACATGGTGATCGCCTCTGTTGACATGAACTGGTTGGGTGTTGGTTTGGCTTGCAGTTCCCGATTCGGGCGTCAGCAGCCTGGCTCAGGGTGCCACCAAGAGCTTGCCACGGTTACCCCCATTCATCAGCATCACGATGGCTTCGGGAAAGCGCTCGATGCCCTCGACGATCTGCTCGGGCATCTTGAGTTGGCCATCGCGCATCCAGCCGGCCAATTCCGCTTCCATGGTCGGGAACTGTGATGCGTAGTGATCCACGGTGAAGCCGAGCATGCTTGCGTTGCGCTCGGGAATCCTCAAGTACAGCGCTGGCCCCCGGACGTGCTGCAGGTCGTTGTACTGGGAAATGGCACCGCAGATCACGACCCGGGCCTCCTTGGCCATGTTGTCGAGCGCCGCATCGAGGATCTCGCCGCCGACGTTGTCGAAGAACAGGTCGAGGCCATCCGGCGCTTGCGCTGCAATGGCTTCGGCAACGTGGCCTGCCTTGTAGTCGACGGCCGCATCGCACCCGATCTCGTTGACGAGGAAATTACACTTCTGCTGGCCGCCGGCGATGCCGATGACGCGAGCGCCCTTGATCTTGCCAATCTGGCAGGCGATGGAGCCCACCGCACCCGCCGCGGCGGATACGACCACCGTGTCGCCCGCCTTGACCTCGCCGACGCAGATCATGCCCGCGTATGCGGTCAGGCCGGTGGTCATGCCCAGGGCGCCGAGATAGGCCCGGGCCGGTACGGCTGACTCGTCGAGCTTGCGCAAGATGTTGCCCGGTACCACGGTGCGGGTCTGTGCCCCAAAAGGCCCGAAGGCTGCGTCCCCCTGTTGCAGGCCCTCAAAGCGGGAGTCGAGTACCCGTCCGACCCCCAGCGCGATCACTGGGGTGCCGAGATCCATGGTGCCGTGGTGACCCTGTGGGCCGTCGAGGGTGGTGCGGATGAAGGCATCGATGGAGAGATGCTCGATCTGGATCAGGACCTGGCCGTCCTCGAGTGGCGGCAGCTCCGCCTCCATGATCTCGAAGTCTGTTACCTTCGGTTCGCCCTTGGGGCGTTGGGACAGTACTGCTTTTTTCGTCTGCATACTCACGCATGTCCTGAATGGAAGAGTGGGTCGTCGCCGGAGCGGATCGGCATCAGTTCCGGCGGCATCGTTATGGTCTTGCAACCGGTGGGAGAGGGGCTTTTCAGTCGGCCCGCCAAACGCGACGATTGACCGAACCGAACATCTCCGACAGTTCCACCCGCTGCGGTACGATCCGCACAGGCAGGAAGTTCGGATCATCCGGGCCGGTGGAGCCGAACTGGGTCAGGTCGTAGTCGATGACGTCCCAGGCCCGATGTCTGTCACCGGGATCACTGCACAACTCGGCCTGCCCACGGACCATGATGTGAATGAAGTCCGGTGGAGCGACCTGAAACTGGACATCCACGAAAGGGTTTGCGGCCATCTGTCTGGCCTTCGGCGTTTTCGGGCCGGTGGCGAACCACAGCACTCGTCCGTCCCAGGTGGGGTGCACCATGCGCACCCGGGGCTGGTTGCCATCCACCGTGGCCAGCGCGCACCAGATGGCCTTCTTGCTGGCGGCGTCGACCTCGGCGAAGAAGGCATCCGCATCATCTGCATCAACGGAACTCATGACGCGCTCTCCGCATCAGCAGGTTTCCAGTTGCCATGAAAGCCGAAGGGAACACGGTGATCCAGATAGGCGGTCGCCAGCGGACCATCGGCGACGTTCTCGGCATCGAGGATGACCAGATGGCTGGCCTTGCGATTGTCGTCGTAGACATTGGCGAGAACGTAACCCACGCCTTCCGGCGACTCGGCCGATTTTGGGACGAAAATGGGTTCATTGGTGGCGCAGCCGGCACCGACGTCGTAGATGTCGAGCTTGCCGCTGTGGTGGTCGACGCGGCCGATGCCGTTAAATCCGCCGATCTTGAAAGTCGGCTGAGTGTCGCAGGCGAAAAAGCCGTAGCGGTAGTCGAGACCGGTTCGGCGCTCGTCGAGCCGGGGAAATTCGCATGCGAGGTCGTTGAGGCGTTCGCTCTTGTAGTCGCTGCTGTTGCGCGCGAGGTCAAAGGTCCAGCGCGTAAGGCGCGGGATGGCCTTCCCAGGATCGCCGGGCGTGCCATCGGGCAAGGGAAACAGCGGTGCCTGTTCGAACTCGCAGACATCGCAGACTACCGTGTCGCCATTGCTGTGAGCATTCATGGGATGGAAGACGTAAGAAGCGTCGCCCCGGAACCAGCGTATGTCATCGACGCTGCCCCGACGGGGCATGATCCCGATGTGATTGCCCTTCTCGGGCTCCCAGGCGTACACCGGCGCGCCGCTCATGGCCCGCTGCATGGAACCAGTCAACGGCATGATCGGGAAAATGATGTGGTCGCGGGTGACCATGAAGTCATGGACCATGGCAGCGTAGGGCGCGCGAAAATGCTCGGAGCGCACCAGCTTGCCGCTGCGATCCACCACATGAAAGGACATGTGCTCGGAGATCTGACCATCCGCATTGTAGCCGAAGAAGAGCATCTCGCCGGTTTCCGCGTCGATCTTCGGGTGCGCCGTCATGGGGCCGGTTAGTTTGCCTTCGAAGGTCCAGGGCCCGATGGATTCCAGGGTGTCCGGGTCCAGTTCAAAGGGCGCGTGGGCCTCCTCCAGTGCCATGAGCCTGCCTGCGTGCCAGACCACATTGGTATTGGCCAGGCCATCGGTCTCCATCCCCATGACGCCAGGGTCAGAGTGCATGGGGTCGAAGGGCGCGAAAAGGGCTTCGCCGGCTTCATGCTCGAGCTTCCACTTCACCGTGCGCAGCCAGCGATTGCGATAGGCCACCCGACCGTTTTCGATGTGGAACGCGTGAATCATGCCGTCGCCAGCGAACCAATGGTCCTGCCCGCGCGGCGCAAACTGGGGATTGGCGCCATTGCGATAGAAGGAACCTGCCAGATCCTTGGGAATTTCTCCCTCCACTTCAAGATCCGGTGCATCGCACTCCATGCGCAGCGGCGCGAAGCCGCCTGTGAGATGTGAGCTCTGGGGGAATCGTTTGGCCATGTCAGGCCTCCATATTGTGGTTGGGTCTGCGGCTTCGTAGCCGTCTCTCTTTACTGTTGTGTTGTCCGGCGGCGAGCAGTCCCTGCTGAGCATCGGAGACCCGGGCCTCGACATCCCGGGCCGCAGCTCCCCTTAGCGCACCTAGCAACACCATGCCCGTGCCGTAGCGCATACCGGCTAGAAGGTGATTCCCTGGCCAATGGCCGCCGCTCCAGATCAGGGCGCTACTGATGACGGCGGAGTTGATCTGTCCAGCCAAAAGCTTGACGTCGATCCAGGCAGCCAGTCGCCGCTGTCGCTTGAGCTCAGACAAGTCCTCGGACATCACGGCCACCAGCCGTCTGGCCATTCGAAGCTGAATCTCGGCGGTGGCTTCGAGGGAGCCGAAGGCTTCCAGCAGGCGGCGGTGGTAATCGTCGAGTTCGACGATGTGCATGGCGCAGGCGTCGATGATCGCCAGCAGCCGCGGCAATCCCTTGCGGGCGTCGGGCAACTGTGTGGACAGCAATGCCCGGTTGAAATGGTCCTCGATGGCGGCGCCGAGCAGGGCATCCTTGCCGCCGAACTGGTTGTAGAGCGTGGGAACGCTGACACGACAGCATTCGGCGAGATCACGCACAGTCACGGCGTGGTAACCGCGCTCGGCGATAAGCCTGCGTGCGGTCTCTAGAATATGCGCCCGGCGCGCGTGTCGCTGTTCGGTCATCAGATCCATCGGTGGATCTCAGCATATTTAAACATGTTAAGAAAGCTCTTATCAGTTCAATAAGACTGATGGTGTTCTATCTGGTCTCCGATCCACGGTGAGTTCAGCTGCAAACAGATCACGTCGAGGTCTGGTTTGTTCTCAACCCCTTGGGAAATCTCCTGGAGGAGTCGATTCTAGACAATAAGGCCTGGGTCTGGGCTGACTTCTCTTGGACGTTCATCTGTGCTGGTATGCGCAGTCCACTATCGAGAGAGAGGTATTCGAGCATGGCCCCGATCAAGACCAAGGATCACGAAATGGTGTCGATTTACCCCTTCACGGACGAAGAGGTGGATCAGATGATGACGCACTCCGGCGAGTGCGTGCTGATGTGGGCCACCAAGGACGGTTGGCCTGTAGGGGTCACCCATGCCTACGTCTGGCGTGACGGCAAGGTCTGGCTGACGTTCGCCAGTCATCGGCATCGGGCCGCGGCCATCCGTCGAGATCCGCGGGTGTCGGTGAACGTCAGCAGCGCGGCTTACCGTCCCGGGGCCCCGGAGGACCTTCCCCGCGGCGCCATCACGATCAAGGGAACGGGTGAGTTCTTCGAGGACGACGACACCAAGGCCTGGTTCTACCGGGCGCTGGCGAAGAAGGTCAGACCCGACGACAAGGAACAGGAGGAAGCGTTCTTCAACCTGCTGAGCTCGCCACTGCGGACGATCCTGGCCGTGACGCCGGTGAAGAAGATCATGTACAACAGCGGTCTGGCAGGACGCCACATGGCCGGCACCATCGAGGAATCCGAGCTTGGCGAGCCGCTGTCCGGGGATCGTGAGCGAATGAATGCGGAGCGCGCCAAACGCGGCCTGCCGCCGCGCTGAAGCGCCGTCGAGCGCATCCCGTCGACCGTGCGGGATGCGCTGGATCCAGCAGGCCGGCCTGCTTTAGCAACGGCGGCAGGATCCCCGATGCGAGCTGGCATATGCTTCGGCCTTTACCGCCGGGCTCGCGCCGGGATGGTCCGGTTCACCTGACGTTTCGTGAGAGGGCCCTCAAGGCCTGGAGGTAGAAAATATGCAACGCCGCCGATTGGGCCGCCATGGTCTGCAGGTGACGGATCTCTGCCTCGGCACCATGACCTTCGGTCTGCAGTGCGATGAGAAAACCTCGTTCGAGATTCTGGATGCTGCGGCGGAAGCCGGCCTGACTTTTCTGGATACTGCCGATGCCTATCCGCTTGGGGGCGGCCTCGAAAGGGTCGGACGCACCGAGGAGATCATCGGTCGCTGGATGGCAAAGCGCGGCAATCGTGATCGGATCATCCTGGCCAGCAAGTGCTGGGCGCCTATGCGCCGTGGTCCCAACGGCTATGGTCTGTCGCGGCAGCACATCATGGATGCCATCGAGGGGTCTTTGCGTCGCCTCGACACCGACTGCATCGATCTTTACCAGGCCCATGCCTTCGATCCGGAAGTGCCCATTGAGGAAAGCCTTCGAGCCTTTGATGATCTGCAGCGTGCGGGCAAGGTCCGATATGTGGGCTGCTCCAACTATCCTGCCTGGCGGTTGGGGGAGGCTCTGGCGGCGGCCGAACGTCTCGGCGTTGCCGGCTATGCCTCGGTGCAGCCGCGCTACAACATGCTTTATCGCGAGATCGAGACCGAACTCCTGCCCCTGTGCCGGCATCGGGGTCTCGGCGTCCTGGTCTACAATCCGCTGGCGGGCGGGATGCTTTCGGGCAAGTACCGCGCCGGTGAGGTCCCGAGGGAGGGGACCCGCTTTACCTTGGGCAATGCAGCGGCTCGCTATCAGGACCGCTACTGGCACGAGGTGCAGCTTCAGGCGGTGGAGCGACTGCAGCAGGCGGTGACGGCGCGCGGAGCCGAATTGGTGACGGTCGCCGTGGCCTGGGTTCTGGCCCAGCCAGGGGTGACGTCAGCCATCATCGGCGCCAGCCGGCCGGAGCAGCTCCCAGCCAATCTCGCGGCGTCCGACTTCGATCTCGACGACGAGTTGAAGGCCCTGTGTGATGCGCTGTGGTGGTCGCTGCCGCGACAGCGGGTGGATGAGGGCTACCGCTGATCCGCCCTACCGGCATTAGAGCTGGCGAGAAAACGGTAACCTCGAGGAGCAACCATGGACGACAAAGAGTATTCACACTTTGCCGGTAAGGTCGCCCTGGTCAACGGCGGCAATCGTGGCCTCGGTCGGGAACTGGCGTTGCGACTGGCCGCAGCGGGTGCAAGGGTGGTCATCACCGGACGTACGCGTCATCAGGGAGACGCGACTGCGGCGGAACTGGGTGCCCTTCATGGCGCCGAGGCGCTGTTCGTGGCCATGGATGGTACGCGGGAAGCTGACATCATTGCCCTGCATGAACGTGTGGCCGACACCTTTGGCGGATTCGATTTTGCCATCAACAACCTCGGGGTGGAGGACACGCCGCCCGGGCCGCTGGAAAGGAGCACGGAGGCCATCTTCGATCACTGCCTGACCACCAAGGCCAAGTCGGCCTTCCTCGGCATGAAGCATCAGATCCTGCATTTCAAGGGCGCCGGGAAACCGGGTGCGGTGGTCAATATCGCCTCCATGATCGGCCTCGGCGGTCACGCCGCGGTGCCGGCCTACACGGCTGCCAATGGCGCCGTGCAGGCGTTGACTCGGTCCGTGGCCATGGAAGTGGCCCGAGACGGCATTCGCGTGAACTGCGTCTGCCCGGGTGCCATCGACGGTTCTCCCATGTTGCTGCGTTTTACCGGGGGCAGCGATGGTTCGGCTGCAGGTGATGATCAGGCTGTCGCCGGCGAACATTATGATGGCTACCGTCAGCAGGCGGCTGCGACCTATCCCATGGGACGTCTGCCCAGCCTCGGCGAGGTGGCCGACGCGGTGCTGTTCCTGCTGTCGCCTGCAGCCGGCGGAATCACTGGACACTGCCTGCCTGTGGACGGCGGTTTCGTCGTGAATCTGAGCCGCTGAGGAAGCGCTTGGAGGGGCGCTGTGGGAGCCCCAATGGGGCGATCAGCGCCGGAAGGCGCTGCACAAAAGCATCACGCGCAGTGCGCGCTCCCACGAGGCGGGCTCCAGGTTGCGGGTGCTCAGTTCCTCACAGCGGAACCTTATCGGCATTGGGGAATGCACCCGGCCCGAAGCGCTGCTTGGCCTCGCAGCGATAGGCGGCGAAATCGCCGATGACGATGGACCAGACCGAGACGACAGCCTCCCCCTCCATGTCGACATCGAAGGGCATGAAGCCCAAGGGGATGATCTCGAACGCTTCGCTGCCGCGGCCGGGAAGGCGGCTCTCGACGTAATCGAGATACTCCTGACAGCGGTTCTTGGCGACGAGATCGTAGTAGGCCACGGCATCACGGGTCACCTGCAGGCGCTTGAGCAGTTCGCTCGAGAACAGCCCGGCCGTCCAGCGTGGGTTGATCTCGGTGACGATGATCTCGCCCTCCGGCCCGATGAAGAAGTCGATGCCAAAGTTATTGCCGTCTGCGCTGCCGAAGCCGAAGGAGCGGGCGTACTCGCCGACTTTGATCAGGATCGCTTCCTGATGAGGGCTCAGTGGGTAGTCAGCGTGGTGCAGATTGCCGATCCAAAGGCCGTCGGCGAGCATGATGCGACGGACATTATCAACATTGATCTCACGGTCCGTGATGTGCAGATCGATGGTCCATTCCTGGCATGTATCCAACGGGATCTTCTGCTGCAGGATCACAGGCAGTGCATCGTCGTAGTCTTCGAGATAGCGGTCGCCGGCGCTGCTGTCCGTGACGGCGGCCACGTTACGCCCACCGGCGAAGCCAGTCATCTTCAGCATGACTTCGCCCTGATGCCTGGCGAAGAAGGATTCCGCCTCAGGGTTGTCAGTGAGCGGCTGGGACGTGATGAGTGTCTCTGGCGTCGGAATGCCAAAGGCCTGCGCGTTCTCGGCGAAGTGGAACTTGGAGTTGAGCTTCAGGTTGCGTTCGATGCCCTCCGGGTCGGCATGAAGCGCACGGTTCGACGGACTCACCATGAGCAGGTTGACCATGGCGACCGGAGGCAGGTGCGCTGCAATCACTTCGTAGTAGCTGTCCTTCGGGGCATAGACCAGATGATCGAGAGGTACCATGGCCAGCCCCAAGGACGATTGCAGCGCATGAAAGCGCTGCAGCAGCCCATGGAAGGGTGGTTGCCTGAAGTCGTCGTAGACTGCGACATAGTCCTGCGGTTTGCTGATGGCCATCAGTGAGACTTGCTGATGGCCGAGGAGCTCGACGTTCACCTGGTGATCGGCCTGCTGCTTGGGCGTCAGGTTGGCCATATCGAAATACATGGGTATGTCATCCCCTGACATGGCGTAGAGCGTGGTCTCGGGTCGATTCGGAGCGTAAGCGCCAGCCTTCATGTGGTCTCCCCCTTTATGTGGTCTCCCCGATGATGGTTTTTGTACTTCGCCTGCGGTTCCGGGAGTGCCGCGCCCGAGGTGACCATGCCGTGATGGGGTGGTCAAGTGAATCGGGTCGGCCTCAGACACTGCAAGGCGCAAGGCCCGTTCCCGTGTAGCTCTTATGGCGGACGGGTTGCGTCGAACCATGGTCGGCAGCATGCTTGTCGGGAAGCGACGCGGAGGGATCCGCCCCGCCCGCCAGGGTGGGGGTGAGGCCATATGAATTTGAATTGGAGCCGTCATGAGCGCCAGTGGAGATATTCTTTTTCGTCCTGCAACACCTGTGGACGGTGCCGAGATGTGGCGCTTCGTGCATGCAGCTGGAGTTCTGGAGCAGAACCCCTCTTATGCCTACATTCTGCTGTGCCAGCACTTCGGGGATACCTGTGTGGTGGCTGAGCAGGATGGCGAGATGGTCGGTTTCGTTGTCGCCTACAGGCCGCCACGGCAGCCGGACACGGTCTTCGTGTGGCAGGTGGGCGTGAGCCCTAAGACGCGCGGCAAGGGTGTCGGGCTGAGACTGCTGCGCTACCTGCTGGCGCTGGATGGCTGCCGTAATGTCACCTATCTTGAAGCCAGCGTGACGCCTTCCAACAAGGCGTCCCAGAATCTGTTCCGGGCCTTTGCCCGCAAATCGAACACGAGTTGCCGAAAGCTGCCATTCTTCCCCAGTGAATTTTTCCCCGACTCGCATGAGTCGGAACATCTTTACCGTGTCGGTCCCATTGCGTGGCCTGAGGCGTGAGGGCCCAGCCCTGATCTTGCAGTGCTTTCATTGGCGCAGCCGTACCGCACTCTTTACAGCAACCTTTCAGGCGAAGCCTCGCCTGTGGAGTCAAACATGAACGATGGCGCAACAGACGACATGGTGGCCTTTGCCGAGAGCTGCCCGCTTGGGCAGTTCAGCCCGATGCATCCGGCCTTGTTGAAGTGCCCTTACAGCATGAATCAGCGCCTGCATCGCGAGGCGCCGGTCTATCAGGATCCGGCGAGCGGGATCTATTTCGTCTCCCGCTATGACGACGTGGTGGCCATGGCCATGGATCACGAGACCTTCTCCAGCGTGATGCCGGGTGGTGGCACCGGGTCGATGTCAGCCCAGGATCCGGAGCTCGCTGCGATCATGGCCGATGGCTGGCCCAACGTTTCCACCATGCTCACCCAGGATCCGCCGCTGCAGCGCCGTTATCGCAAGTTCGTGGACCAGGCCTTCTCGCCGGCAAGCCTGAAGGCTCTTGAACCCTTTATTGCCCAGACCGCCCATGAGCTTATCGACGGCTTCATCGAGCGAGGACACTGCGAGTTCCTCTCCGAGTTTGGTGTGCCGCTGCCGCTGACCGTCATCGCCTCCCAGCTTGGCACGCCCTTTAGGGACCTGCCGCTGCTGCGCAAGTGGACCGGTGCCTTCATCGGCAATCTGTCCCAGCAGCTTGATCGCGAGGGTACTCTGCAGGCAGCCCGGGACATCCTCGAGTTTCAACACTACTTTGTCGCCAGGATGGAGGAGCGGCGTGAAAAGCCTGAAAACGACATTCTTTCCAAAGTGGTGAACGCCAGCATCGACGGCGAAAAGCCCCTCGATGATGCTGAGTGCCTGTCCATGCTGTCGCAGATCCTCGTGGCCGGGAACGAGACCACCTCGTCGGCGCTGACCGAGGGTATCTTGTTGCTCATCAGGCATCCCGATCAGTATGAGATCGTCCGGGACGAGCCCAGCACCGAGAACATCCATGCGCTGGTCGAGGAAGTCCTGCGCATCAGCAGTCCCTCGGCGAACATGTTCCGTCGCGCTACCAGGAAGGTGGATCTTGGCGGGGTGACCATTCCCGAGAATGCCATCTGCTTCGCGCGCTTCGCCGCAGCCAATCAGGATGCAGATCGCTTCGAGCAGCCACTGGAATTCGACATTCGCCGCAAGAACCTGCGGGAACACGTGGCATTCGGCAAGGGTGTCCATCATTGCCTGGGCGCGGCGCTTTCGCGGCGCGAGATGAACATCTCCTTCAAGGTGCTCTTCGAGCGTATCGAGAATTTCCGCCTGCGGCCTGGGGCAGCCGAGCCGGAGTTTGCAGCCAATGCCCTGCTGCACGGGCTCAATGGTCTCGAGATCGAGTTCGATCCTGTTTCCAGGGGCTGAGCAATCGGGTTCAAAGCCGCTGGCACGGAGAGGAGAGGATGGCAGACTGGAGTACGCTGAAGCCCATCGAGGCCACCACCCTCGGTGATCTGCTGCTGCGCAGTGCCCAGCGGCATCCGGATTGCGACGCGCTGGTGTTCCCCGATGGCGCGCTGACCTATGGACAGTTGTGGCAGGCGGCGGTTCGTCGCGCGCGTGCCCTGCATGCGTTGGGCATCGGTCCCGGGGATCACCTCGGCATTCTCTTGCCCAATTGCCCTGAGTACATCGAGCTCCTGCTCGGCACCGTGCTCTGCGGGGCGGTTGCGGTACCAATCAACGCCCGCAACAGGGCTGCCGAACTGGCTTATGTGGTTGAGAATGCGGATCTGACCGGATTGGTCACCTCGGATGCCATCAGTGAATACGCAGATTTCGGGGGGCTTCTTGAGGCGGCTTTCAGCGAGCTGTCGCGGGCCGATGATGCGCTCGCCCTCGCGCTGCCTGGCGCGCCGAGGCTCCGATTCGTGGTCATGCTCGGTGCTCCTCGCGCCGGGTTCGTCAGTGAGGAAGTGTTCGACGCGGCAACAGAGCAGGTGACCGAGGAGAAGATCCTGGCTCTGCGCAGTTCGGTCCGAATCAGCGACCACTGCATCATGATGTACACCTCGGGAACGACGGCACATCCCAAGGGTTGTCCCATGTCCCATGAGAATCTGGTGCGCAACGGTATCAACATGAATCGGCAACGCTACCTGCTCACGGAGCAGGACCGGTTCTGGACGCCACTGCCGATGTTCCACATGTCCTCCATTCTTCCCATGGTTTGCTGCTTCGATGCCGGTGCCGCGCTGCTGTCCATGCGTCGATTCGAGGCTGGAGCTGCACTGGAAATGCTCGAGCGTGAACGCGCCACCGTTGCCTTTCCCTCATTCCCGACGGTCACCAACGATCTCATTTCACATCCGGACTTTGCCCGGCGTGACCTTTCCCGCATCCGACGGCTTAACAACGTCGCGCCGGTGGACGTGCTGCGGCGCTTCCAGGAGGCTTTTCCGCAGGCTGTGCAGACCAGCGCCTACGGCTTGACGGAGGCGGCCGGTGTCATCGCCTTCAACCACCCGGATGAGGACCTCGACCACAGGTTGACGACCTGTGGTGTGCCTTTCTCCGGCATTACGCTGCGCATTACGGATCCGGACTTTGATGATCGCGAGCTTGGCGCCGGCGAGCGCGGCGAACTCTGGATTCGCGGTTACGCGGTGTTCGAGGGTTACTACCGGGCACCGGAGAAGAACGCCGAGGCCTTCGCTTGCGGCTGGTTTCGCACCGGCGATCTCTGCAGCGTCGATGCCGAAGGTGCCATAGCCTTTCACGGTCGCATCAAAGACATGCTCAAGGTGGGGGGCGAGAACGTTGCCGCCGTCGAAATCGAGTCCCACCTGCAGACCCACCCGGCCATCAAATTCGCCCAGGTGATCGGGGTGCCGGATCCCCGTCTGCAGGAGGTGGCGGCGGCCTACGTCGAGCTGCACGAGGGCGAAGTGCTCAGCGAAGAGAGCGTGATCGAACACTGCCGAGGTCAGATGGCCGGTTTCAAGGTGCCGCGTTACGTGCGCTTTGTGACTGCATGGCCCATGTCCGCCACCAAGGTTCAGAAGCATCGCCTGAGGGCGGCCTTCGCAGTTGAACCTGCCGAGGGTTGAGATGGTGGTTTCCCCATACCCCGATTCTGCGGGCTAGGGGCATGACTGGGAGCATGTGAGAAGCAGCCCATGCGGGGGCCGATTAGACGTCCGATCGAGAAGCGTAGTTGGGACTACGTGACGACAAGGGCGATCGGAGCGGCCCGAAGCGGGGGCGTTGCAGCGATTCTACGTGCTGCAGCGCTGACTCCCAGGGCCGAGTTTCCAAGGGCCCGCCCCGGTTCGGGACGGGTCCGGCCAATCTTACTGATCGGTCTGGATGCGGGTGCCGCGTGACACCAGCTCGTGTCGCTTGATCTTCCACTGGCCGTTGATGCGCACCATGTCGGTCAGGTAGGTGGCCCACAGCGTCAGGGTGGTTTTGGGGTCGTCAGCCATGTAGTGCTGGGCCTGGACGTCCGTCCGGCAGTGGGCTTTGTCGCCGTCGATGGTGGCGAGCTGCGGGCCGAGCATGTGCTGAGTTGGGCCAAAGCGCTTCAGCGCGTCGATCACGTAGGCGGTCCACTCGTCGCCGCCGTGATAGGTTTCGGGACCGAATCCCACGACTTCCACATCGTCAGCGAAGCAGCTGCGGTACAGCGTCAGATCACGCTCGTCGACCCCCTTTGCGTAAGTCGCCATCACATCCATGAGTGCGATGCGATCCGCCACATACTGATCGGACATGCCTGTCTCCCTTCTGCTATGAATCGAGCAGGGAGGATCTGGCATGCACCGATGCTGGTCAAGCCGTGGAATTCGAGAGCCCGTCGATGCAGTTCGTGGCGTGGGGTCCTCAGCACAGCGTCTTAGCTCGCTGGCTTTGCTGTGGGAGCGCGCAGGGCGCGCGATCGCCCGCAGGGCGGGCTCCCACAAAGGCAGCTTCGAGCTTCGCTGTCCTCTGTGGGATCGGACAAGCAGGCGCCTGTCTGCTCAGGCCGTACGCGTCACCCTGCGGAACAGGGGCTGGGGCTCGAGCACGTCGCCCTGATAGTAGTCCCGCATGACTTTGAGGCCGGCAATCTCCTGCGCCGGGTCGCGGTCCGGCGGGATCTGGAAGGCATCGAAACCGCAACGGCGCATATAGGACAGCTGATCGCGGGCCACGTCGCCGAGGGCGCGGATTTCACCGGCATAGCCGAATCGGCTGCGCAGCAGCACTGCGTTGGACAGATTGCGACCGTCGGCATAGGCAGGGAAATGGAGTCCGATGACGGCGAAGTGATCGCGATCGTCGGCAATGGTCTCGGCTTCCT
>SLTB01000235.1 GCA_007130155.1 Pseudomonadales bacterium | reverse complement strand
GCCATCAACTTCAACGGCGCCTACCTGCAGACCACGTCCATCTTCGAATCGGAGCTGTTCGACGTGGAGCGGGTCGAGGTGCTGCGCGGGCCGCAAGGTACCCTGTATGGCCGCAACACCACCGGCGGCGTGATCAACATCATCCCCGCCAAGGCCGATCCAACCCAGTTCGATGCCGCCATTGACCTGGAAGTCGGCAATTTCGACACCCGCAAGGCCAGCGGCATGGTCAACATCCCGCTCGGCGAGCAGGCTGCCGTTCGCATCTCCGGACGCTGGCTCGAGCGCGACGGCTACGTCAAGAACACCTTCCTCAATGAGGACATTGACGACCGTGACCTGTGGTCCACCCGGGTCGCTTTCAACTACGCGCCCACCGATCGCACCGAGATCAATGTCTTCTGGCAACGCTTCCGGGAAGACAGCACCCGGATGCGCACCTCGAACCAGACCTGCGCCAAGGACGACGCGATTTTCCCATTCAGTCTCGGTTGCCAACCCAACCAGGACATCGAGAGCTTCGGCGTCTTGAACTCCCAGGCGCAGCTCGGTGGCATTCTGGCCTTCGCCGGTCCGAGCCTGGCCACAGGCCAGACCTTCCTGCCCTTTGGCCTCGATGCCTACGGCAACAGCCCTCGCAGCACCGATCTCCGGGAAGTCCAGACGCCACTGACGCCCGTCTACGAGATGGATGAGGACATCTTCAACCTCGAGATCACCCACGAGTTCGATCGCTACACGCTGACACTGTCGGCAACCTACCAGGAGATCGATCTCAACACCGTCACTGACTACGCCTGGGCCGTGCCTTCAGCGACCTTCACGCCGAACCAGAGCTTCGAGGCGGTTACTCCACTGGATGACGGCATGGGTGGCCAGTTCTTCGCCCCTCCCGGTACCTTCGGCACCGGCTTCACCGATGCCCAGGGCCGTTTGATCACGCCCTCCGACCCGACCGTGTCTGGCTTCGATCGACCCTTCGCCTACGACACCTCCGCATTCGAGAACGAGGCGCTGACCATAGAAGGCCGCATCGCCTCGAGCTGGGACGACAAGCCCTTCGACTTCCTGGCGGGGTTTTTCTACCTGAAGAGCGACAACAGCACGATCTACGACGTGCGTGGGAACACGCTGGCCGCCTTCACGCCCGTGGGTGAAGTCGATGTGGACGGTCGCGAGGCACCGCTGGCCTACTTCCGCAACGATACCGCCGACTACGAGCTCGAGACCTGGGCCATCTTCGGCGAGTTCTATGCAGATTTGGGCGACCGTACTCGCATGACCATCGGCCTGCGCTACTCCGACGAATCGAAGGACGTCCGGGATCGCCAGACTCTGCTCAACAACCCTGATCTGCCCTTCATCGAGGGCGTGTCCAACCGGGCGTTCCTGAACGGAAGCCTGGGCGCCTTCCTCGCCCCGGGTGGATTGCTTGGCACCCAGGTCACCGATCCGAGCTTCTACGGATTCGGCACCACCGATAACAACGCGGTGCCGGACTATCGCGAATTCGGTAATTCCTGGAGCGAACTGACCGGCAAGGTCTCCCTCGACCACTACCTGGATCTCGGTTTCACCGACGAGACCATGGTGTTCGCGACGCTGTCCCGCTCCTATAAGTCCGGTGGCATCAACCCGCCGTCGTTCTCGGGCGCCTTCGAGGAGACCTTCGAGCCCGAATACATCAGCGCCATCGAAGTCGGCGCCAAAAGCCGCCTCCTAGACGGCCGCATGCAGGCCAACTTCACCTACTTCTGGTACGACTACGACGGTCTGCAGAACACCAAGATCATCGACCGCACCTCGGTGAACGAGAACATCGACGCTCGCATCCAGGGTCTCGAAGTGGAGTTCACCTATGTCCCGGTGGACAACCTGCGCATCGACGCCTTCGTCTCCTGGCTCGACACGGAGATCACGGGCGGTACCAGCATCGATCCAGCCAACCCTACCGGCGGCGACCCCGCCTGGACGGCGGTGAAGAACTTCGGTGCTGACGTCTTCCTGGTACCCACCGCACAACTCGGTGACCCGAATGCCCCCGCATTCGACCCAAGCAGCTGCGGCCAGAACCGGCTCGAGTGCGCGACGATCTTCACGGCGAATCCGGCCACCAGTGGCCTTGGGGCGCAAACCCCGACGACCCTGGTACCCATCGGCGTCGCAGCCGACCTCAAAGGCAATCAGCTTCCCGGCGCTGCCGAGTGGTCAGTGAAACTGGGCGCTCAATACAGCTTCATGTTCGACAACGGCATGGAGCTGATCCCACGCCTCGACTACTACTGGCAGGATGATTTCTACTACCGGGTCTACAACAGCCGGCAGGACAAGATCTCCGGCTGGTCGGTGTGGAACGCGTCCCTGAGCCTCTACGGCAACCACGGTGACGACGGCACCTGGTACGCCCAGGCCTTCGTGAAGAACATCGGCAACAAGGACCACATCACCGGTGGCTACTTCACCGATGCGAGTTCGGGCAACTTCACCAACGTGTTCCTGCTCGAGCCGCGCACCTACGGGTTGCAGATCGGCGCCCGCTTCTGATTCACGGCGTCCCAATGCAAGGCAAGATCAGGGGCCCTTCGGGGCCCCTTTTCTTTGGGTGATAGCGGAATACTGAGGAAGGCGGCACGGATTTCGAGGAAGAGAGATTCTGGACAGCCAAAAAATTTCCTGAGTACCAAGAAACTTTGCGCCAGGAAAATTTGCGGGCCCATCAGCGCACCGCTTCCTCTGCCAAGGTAGAATCCGCGGCTGTCGATGCACCTCGGATCCACCGCCTTGAAGCACCATAAAGAGAAGCACTACGAACGCGACAACATCCAGCGCATGACCGGCTACACCTGGGGCGAGCAGCCAGGCAGCGCCGACGTCATCAAGCTCAACACCAACGAGAACCCCTATCCGCCGAGCCCCGAAGTGGCCAAGGCACTGGCTGGCCTGGACTTGAAGCGACTCCGGCGCTACCCGCCACCGCTGGCGAATGATTTCCGGGACAGGGCGGCGAGTCTGCACGGGGTCGAGCGGGACTGGCTCATCGCCACCAACGGCGGCGACGAATTACTGCGGCTGCTGGTGACCACCTTCATGGAGCCCGGTACACCACTGGCCACCACCGCGCCGAGCTACTCCCTGTATCCGGTGCTCGCCGCCGTGCAGGGTTGCGCCACCGTCGAAGTCCCGCTCGGGCCCGGCTTCACCCTGCCTGCAGATCTGGCCGAGCGCGCCAACGCCGCCAGCGCCGCCCTCACCTGTGTGGTCAACCCCCATGCGCCCACCGGGACGCTGTTCACGGTCGACGAGCTCGAACGCCTCGCCACAGCCCTCGATGGCCTTCTGCTGATCGACGAGGCCTACGTCGACTTCGTGGATCCCGATCGTGGCCACGATGCCGTGAGTCTCGTCCGTCGGCATTCCAACGTGGTCCTGCTGCGAACGCTGTCCAAGGGCTACGCGCTGGCTGGTCTGCGCTTCGGCTACGGCATCGCGCAACCTGAGATCATCGCCCCCATGCTCGAGAAGACCCGGGACTCCTATAACCTCGATCTGATTGCCCAGGTGCTGGCCACTGCGGCCATCGACGATCAGACCTGGGCCAAGGACAATGCGGCGCGGGTGCGATCCCAGCGCCAGTGGTTGCGCGATGGGCTCTCGGAACTCGGCTTCGAAGTGCCTCCATCCCAGGCCAACTTCCTGTTCGCACGGGTTCCATCCGGCCATGACGCACTGACGCTGAAAACCAGACTGCAGTCCGCCGGCATCCTGCTGCGCCACTTTTCCGCGCCGGGGCTGGACGACCGGCTGCGCATCAGCATCGGCAGCGAGCAGGAGAACGCCATCCTTCTGCAGCGGCTGGGCGAACTGCTGGCGTGAATCACACCTCATTCATCCACCGGTCGAAATGGATCTTCGACCTCGACGGCACCCTCACCCGCCCCCAGCACAACTTCGACGCCATTCGCGCCGAACTCGGCATACCCGATGGTCAACCCATCCTGGAATATCTGGCGACCCTGCCGGACTCCCGGGCGACGCCGCTGCTCAGGCGCCTCGATGTCATCGAGGATGCCCTGGTGGAGGCCGCCGAGCCCCAGCCGGGCTGCATCGCTCTGCTGCAGCATCTCGCTGACCGCAACGCCGACCTTGGCATCCTCACGCGCAACAGCCGCAGCAATGCGTTGCGCAGCCTCGACATTCTCGGCGTGCTCGACCTGTTCCACCCGGACTGCGTGCTCGGTCGCTCCGAGGCGCCACCGAAGCCCGACCCAAGCGGCATTCTGGCGCTGCTGCAACATTGGCAATGCAGCCCCGAGGCCGCCGTGATGGTGGGTGACTTCCGCTTCGATCTCGAGGCGGGCCGAGCAGCCGGCGTCCTGACCATCCACCTCGATACCTCAGGTACATTCCCCTGGCCTGAACTGGCCGATCATCAAGTAGTGCATCTCGAGTCGATCATCGCCTTGATGGCCTGAGTCACGCGGAGCAGCGGCCGAACGCATAGAGAGTCGACAACCAGCACATGGAGCGGGACCATGATCCTTCGAACAGCCCTGGCCGTCGCCGGGGCAGCATTCCTGATCTACCTGGGTGTCGTCATCATCAGCCCGGATACGACAGCCATGAGCACCGTGCTCGAAACGGCCTGGGGGCGGGTCCTGCTCGCGGATTTCTACCTGGGTGTGATGTGCTTTGCCGCCGTGATCCATGTCGTGGAGCGACGCCTGCTGCTCACGCTTGCCTGGACCTTGGCCCTCGCACTGCTCGGCTTTCCCGTCGCGGTCGTCTGGCTGCTGCTGAGGGGGCTCCGGCGGATCCCCGGATCACTTGACGACAAGGTGCGTTGAACGCAGCAACTTGCGGTAGTCAGGCAGGAAATCCTTCCAGCGCTCGGCCCGTTCCTGCTCTGGCGGTAGCTCGAAACCCTTGGGCGTGATCTCGAGCAGGGCCGGTTCATTCACTTCATCCACCAACTCCGGATCCATGTAGCGCTGCGCATACTGTCGATACACACCGCTGTGCACGAACAGATCGAACAACTGTGGATCGAGGTGGTTGCGCTCTTTCATGCGCCCCATGATCGCCATGGTTTCGGATAGCGGCTTGCCGCGCTTGTAGGGGCGGTCGGGAGCCGTGAGTGCTTCGAAAACATCTGCAATGGCCATGATTCGCGCCGGGATCGACATGTCACCGGCAAAAATACCTTTCGGATACCCCTGGCCGTCCATGGTTTCGTGGTGGCCGCCAGCATATTCCGGCACGCGCTTGAGATCCGGAGGGAAGGGCAGCCGTTCGAGCATGCGCACGGTCTGCACCATGTGGCCATTGATCACCAGACGCTCCTCCTCGCTGAGTGTCCCGCGGGAGATGCAGAGCAGGTCCGCCTCCTCGCCTGACAGCAGTGGCCGCTGGCTGTCACCGCAGCGCCAGGTGCGCCCGGCGATGGCGCGAATACGCTGCTGGTGTTCCTCCGAGAGGAACTCGCCACCCACACTGGAGCGCTCGAGAAACGCCAGATCATCGTCGATCTCCGCGAGGGTGGCGACCAGCGCAGCATCATCACCGCCTCCGCCACGGCGCAGGTATTCGAGCTCGGTCTCCCGCTTCAGCGCCTCGAAACGGGCGCGGACCGTATCCATACCATCGCGGATGCCTTCGAGCTTGGTCGACTTGTCCATGACATGGACCGGCGTGGTGATCTTCCCGCAATCGTGCAGCCAAGCCGCGATGCGCAACTCATACCATTGCTCGGACGTAAGGTCGAATTCGGCAAAGGGGCCTGAATCCGCCTGACATACAGCTTCGGTGATCATCTCGGTGATGATCGGCAGGCGCTCGCAATGGCCACCGGTATAGGGCGACTTGGCATCGATGGCCTCAGCGATGAGCTGGATGAAGCTGTCCATCAGCTTACGCTGAGCAGCAAGCAGCTGTTGATTATCCAGGGCGACCGCCGCCTGTGACGCCAGCGCTTCGACGATCTTCTGCAGGTGGCTGTCGAAGGCAATGATTTCCCGAGAATCCGGGTCCTGTGCATTGATGAGCTGCAGGACGCCGATCAGCCTGCCTGAATTGTTGAGCATGGGAATGGTGAGGAAGGACTGCGAGCGATAGCCGTTCCGGCGATCGAATTCCTTGGTGCCTGAGAAGTCGAAGGTCTCGACCTCATAGGCGTCCTCGATGTTCACCGCTTGTTTGGCGTTGGCCGCATAGGCCGCTATGTTGCGTTCATTGGGTGCCCCGGTAACCGGGTCCCTGAGCGGCACGCGCGGGATCTGATCGAGCGCCTTCCCTGTTGTGCCGCCGAGGGCGGCACCCATGGTGTCGTTACGCATGATCGCGAACTCGAGGTGATCATCTTCGCTGACCAGATAGATCGTGCCACCATCGGCCCGACAGAAATGCTTGGCCTCGATCAGGATTTTCTCGACCAGCCGATCGTGATCACGCTCCGAAGTGAGGGATAGTCCGACATCAAACAGAAGCTCGAGGCCCGCCACCTGCCTCGAATGATCGAGTCCCCTGATCCCGCTCACCTACACCCCCAATCCGATTCGCAAGCCCATAAGGACAGGCGAACAAGGAACATGCCCCCGCCGCTCAGTGCTGTCAATCCGCTACACTAAAGCCAGCATGACGATGCTCATATGTGCATCGACGAAGCTGACTGTGGCAGGCGTCGGACAGTCCCTGGGGAAGAGTGCGATCCTTCTTGCAGGCCTCAGAGGAATCCATGTCATGACGATTCGCGAACTGCTTGTCATGCGCCACGCCAAGTCGAGTTGGGACAGACCCGAAGACTCCGACTTCGAGCGCCGGCTCAATCAAAGGGGCGTGGACGATGGGGCGAAGATGGCCCGGATCTACGCCGCGGAGCTGCCCAGGCCCGAACGGGTGCTGTGTTCAACGGCGCGCAGGACCCGCGACACCCTGGCCTTCCTCATTCCCGATCTCATCGACCCACGCGTGGTCGAATACCACGACTCGCTCTACCTGGCCGCAGCGACCACGTGGCTGAACTGGATTCAAGCAGCTCCTTCGACCTGTCAGGTACTGATGCTCATGGGCCACAATCCAGGCCTGACCGACCTCGTCAATCAGCTCTTGGCGGGCGCTGCCCCGTCGTTGGACAATCTGCCGACCCTCGGAGCAGCCCATTTCCGCAGCAGATCGAAGTGGTCGAACTGGGGCGAAGCCCCCGCCGAGGTCACAGCAATCCTGCGGCCGAAACAGTTTCCGAATACCGAAAGCCACTCGCACGATGGATGACTTCCCCCTGTCCCGAATTCCTCCCCGATTTGCCCGCCGGGACGGCTTCGCGTTATACAATTCCCCCTGCCGAGGCGGATGGGCCGGAGGAGAGGAGTAGCTTCCGTCATGGTCGGCATCTCGCCCGGCGTCATCGGGCAGCGGGCCAGCAAACGAACCGCCAGCCCGGAGCCTCATTCTTCAGGAGTGCAATGCATGGCTTTTCTCTCGTTTCTCGTCCTGCTCGCCATCGCCTACATGCTGTGGCGCATCATGGATCAGCTACCGGACGTGCTCTTCCGTCTCAGCGAAATCCAGCGGGACATCGCCGAAATCAGGCGCAATCAGCAGCAGTCCCAAGGTGGGGGCGGAAGCGGGAACTGACGACCTTGGCCATCGCTGACCCCATGCTGGCACTCAGCGCGGACCGGAGCCTGGCGCGCCAGCATGAAGACAGCAATGCTGAACTGTGCTGGCTGGCGACCGTCGACAGTGACGGCTGGCCAAGGGTCCGTGCCCTGGTATTGCGAGACGTGGCCGGCGGCCTTGCTCTGTTCATCAACGCCACATCTGCCAAGGGCCGCCAGCTCACACGTGATCCTCGCTGCCAGATCGCTTGCTGGTATCCGTCACTGCAGCGCCAATGGCGACTCCAGGCCCGTGTCGTTACTCTCGACCGGGCTGTGCTTGCCGAACACTGGCGCCGCCGCCCTCGCACCAGCCAGGTCCTGGATCACGTCTACGTCCAGGGCTTTCCCCAGAGCTCACCTCTGGCGGGTCCCGAAGCATTGCGCGAGGCCCACGACCGCCTCGACGCCAGCCTGGGCAATCATCCCGAACCGCCATATGAAGCACTTGCGCTGAGCCTCGAAGTGACCAGTGCGGAGTGCCTTCAGATTCACCCGGGCACCAGACTCCACGACCGCTGGCAGTTCACTCCCAGCAGTTCAGGCTGGCAGCGGCAGGCTCTCGTACCCTGATGACGGGCTGGGGATGACCTGCAACAGCGGGCGCGGAGGAGGCGGTGGGCACGCGCACTGCGGGCGATGAATCTCGAGGCGCTTCAATGCACCCAGGCTTCAATATCGCCAAGCTTCAATATCCCAAGGAAGTGCCGACGCATCAGAGGGTTTTGACAAGATATTGGGGCAAGGGTATAAAAGATCGTGATCATGTTGTGCCGACCGATTCACCAGGGCATCGACTCGGCGCACCGATCCACGCCCTGACTGCGCTAGGGAGGTGATCCAGATTAATAGTCCAATCACTATTGAGGGAGCCTCCAGCGTCGCCTCCTGAATCGTGCCGAAAACCTCACCGGCCAGCGCTGGCCGGCGCAGACCGCACGATCACGACCTCCCGAAGTCTTTGCGAACCGGGATGGGATGGGCG
>SLTB01000141.1 GCA_007130155.1 Pseudomonadales bacterium | reverse complement strand
TAGACCCGCGGCACCAGGCGGGCCAGGATCGCAGCCTGATAGCCGCAACCGGTACCAATCTCCAGCACCGAATCGGGAATACCATGGGCAAGCAGGGCCTCGGTCATGCGCGCCACCACATAGGGCTGGCTGATGGTCTGACCCTGCCCGATGGGCAGCGCAGTGTCTTCGTAGGCGCGGTGTGCCAATGCCTCGTCGACGAAAATGTGGCGCGGCGTCTCGGCCATCGCCATCAGCACCCGTTCATCGGTGATACCCGCATCGGCCAGCCTGCGGACAAGGCGCTCACGGGTTCGCCTCGAGGTGAAACCAATGCCCAGCAGATCACTGTCCGTCACGCGATTCCCCCACGCTTTGCCACATCCTCGAAGTCTCCGAGCGCAGCCAGAACCGCCGTCGCAAATGCCCCGGCGGGCAGTTCGAACTCGAGTTCCAATCCCCTAGCAATGGCTTCGACCCGAATACCCGAGGGACGCAGCAGCAAGGGCCGACGTTCCTGGCTCAGCCCGGCATGCTCCAGACGCTCGCACCACCGACCGTAGGGTTCGAGCACCCCCGATTCGAAGGCCAGGGCTTCATCTGTAAGCGGCGACCGGCCACGGCCCCAGAGCGGCCCAGTCGGCACATTGTCCATCAGTGCATCGCCCAACATGAACCGGGTCAGACACCCCGTGCGGATACGCGCCGCCAGCACCTCGTTGAACAGGAAAGACCGGGCAGAAGACAGAATGCGGCCCCGCTCCGGGCCTCGGCCCGGCAGTCGCCCTCCGTCCACCCAGGCCTGCACCTTCGTAAGGTTCCCCGCGTCACGCCCGAAACGCTGGGGGCCGAAATAGTTGGCAATGCCGGCGGCAAGCCGTTGCCGGCCCTTGGCCACAGCCGACCCTGGCGCAGGCGCGTCGAGTTCCACTCGCAGCCGGAAGCGGTTTCCAGCGTGGTCACCCCGGCGCAGTTTCCTGTCGTGGCGCGCCGTCTGCAGCATGCGCCAACCCTCACCGCCTTCACCGGCATGCCATTCCAGCGCTTGCTTTGGATCACGCACGCTGAACCATTGACGTGTGACAGCATGGCGATCCTTGTCGCCGCAGTAACCGATCTCAGCCACATTGCAGCCGGCACGACGCGCCAGCTCACCGGCAACCCAGCCGGTATTCGCACCGCGCTTCGCGATTTCGACCAGAAGGTGCTCACCCTCACCGAGCGGCGTCCAAGCCGGCAACTCGACAACCTCGAAGTCCTCAGGAGTCATCCGGTAGCGGCCACGAAACAACGAGCCCTCGGGCTGGGGCCATACGGGCAGGTGGATGGCCATCAGTCGCTGCGCACGGCTTTACCTGCTGAGGTCGATCCCGGCACCCTTTCGGCAACGCTCTCCGGAACTACCAGAAAGAACGTCTCGCCGCGGCGAATCATGCCCAGCTCGTTGCGGGCCCGGGCTTCCATGCTCGCAGGCCCGGTCTTGAGCATTCGAACCTCCGCTTCCAGAGCGGCGTTCTGTTCTTCAAGTAGCGCGATTTCCGCCCGCCGCTGCTCCAACCGATCATTGAGCTCCGCCACCTCGGCCCAGCTCGCCTCGCCACTCCATAGACGCAGCTGCAGTGCGCACAGCAGCAGGACCAGGACGCCGATGGCGACCCAGGCCCGGCGCGACTCAGTGCCGGAATTCGGCTCGACCCCGATACGGCGCGGCATTGCCGAGCGCCTCCTCGATTCGCAGCAGCTGATTATACTTGGCGACCCGGTCGGAACGGCACAGGGATCCAGTCTTGATCTGGCCGGCTCCGGTGGCCACCGCCAGATCAGCAATGGTAACGTCTTCAGTCTCACCGGAACGATGCGAGATCACGCTGGCATAACCGGCGTCCCGGGCCATGCTGATGGCCTCGAGGGTCTCGGTCAGGGAGCCGATTTGATTGAACTTGATCAGGATGGCATTGCCCACGCCATCATCGATACCCCGCTTTAGAATACGGGTATTGGTGACGAACAGGTCGTCTCCCACAAGCTGCACCCTATCGCCGAGGCGCTGCGTGAGGATCTTCCAGCCCGCCCAGTCAGACTCATCCATACCATCCTCAATGGACAGGATGGGGTAATCGGTGGCAAGCCGCTCCAGATAACCGGCGAACTCTGCCGCATCAAAGCGGCGACCTTCACCAGCAAGATCGTAGACACCATCGCGATAGAACTCGCTCGCGGCACAGTCAAGCGCCAGCGTTACATCCTCGCCCAACCGGTAACCGCTGCGCGCCACCGCCTCGGCGATCACCTCGAGCGCCGCCTCGTTGGAAGGCAAATCAGGCGCGAATCCGCCTTCGTCGCCCACGGCCGTGGACAGGCCCCGCTGGCCCAGCACTTTCTTCAGGCCATGGAAGATCTCAGCCCCGCAGCGCAGGGCCTCGGCAAAACTGGTGGCCGCGACCGGCTGGATCATGAATTCCTGGATGTCCACGTTGTTGTCCGCATGCTCGCCGCCGTTAAGGATATTCATCATCGGTACGGGCATGCTGTAGGAGGTGCCGGCGAGCGCGGCAATGTGGGCGTAGAGCGGCTTATCCAACGCTGCCGCCGCCGCCTTGGCCGTGGCCAGGGATACGGCGAGGATGGCGTTGGCACCCAGCCTGGCCTTGTTCTCGGTGCCGTCGAGATCGATGAGCAACCGGTCCACGGCAGCCTGGTCGGCGGCGTCACGGCCCGCCAAGGCCTGACTGATTTCGCCATTCACCGCCGCTACGGCCTTGCGGACGCCCTTGCCAAGGTAACGGGCGTCGTCACCATCGCGCATCTCGAGCGCCTCGCGGGAACCGGTTGAAGCTCCCGATGGCGCCGCCGCGCGCCCGCAGGCACCACCAGCCAGCCGTACTTCCGCCTCCACCGTGGGATTACCGCGGGAATCGAGAATCTCCCGGGCATGGACTGCGACGATCTCGATCATGCTCTCTCCTTTCATAGCCCGCCGCATCCAGGCACATCCCCCCTGCTTCGGCGGTGGCAGCCTGCATTCAAAAATCCGATTCAAGCCAGCTCGGCTTCCGCCAGCGCCATTTCAGCCAACGGTCGGGACTTCACCACCCGATCGATGGCGATCAACTGCTCAAGCAGCGCCTCCATGCGATCCAGCGGCCAGGAATTCGGCCCATCCGAAAGCGCTTTCGACGGGTCGGGATGGGTCTCCATGAACAATCCCGCGATGCCGGCAGCCACCGCGGCCCGGGCCAGGACGGGAATCATATCCCGCATGCCGCCGGAAGACGTTCCGCCAGCCCCGGGCAGCTGCGCCGAGTGGGTCGCATCGTAAACCACCGGACAACCCGTCTCGCGCATGATGGCCAGCGAGCGCATGTCGGACACCAGATTGTTGTAGCCGAAACTCGCGCCCCGCTCGCAGACCATGATCCCGGTGTTGCCGGTGGCCCTGGCCTTCTCCACCACCTGCCGCATGTCGTGGGGCGCCAAGAACTGGCCCTTCTTGATATTCACCGGCAGACCCTGACGGCAGACGTTCTGGATGAAATTGGTCTGGCGGCAGAGGAAGGCTGGCGTTTGAAGCACGGATACAGCCGACGCCACTTCCGCCAGCGGCGAGTCCTCGTGCACATCCGTGAGCACAGGCAGATCCAACTGATCGCGCACTTTTTCGAGAATGGCCAAGCCCTTCTCCATCCCGGGACCACGATAACTGTCGTGGGAGGACCGATTGGCCTTGTCGAAGGAGGACTTGTAGATGAACGAAACACCCAGACGTCCACAGAGCTCAGAAAGCCGTCCTGCGGTCTCGAAGGCCAGATCCTCGCTCTCGATGACGCAGGGACCTGCAATAAGAAACAGCGGCTGGTCCAGGCCGACTTCAAAGTCACACAGCTTCATGGGTACGACATCTCATTGACGGGCTGTGAACGCAGTTTAACTGCTGCGGGCTAACATCGCCTTCAGATCAACTCGCGGGCGGGAGCAGCCTGTGCCGCCCTAGCGGAGCGATTCAGCGCTGCCTCGATGAAGCCAAGGAACAAGGGATGTCCCTCCCGCGGAGTCGATGTGAACTCGGGGTGAAACTGGCAGGCTACGAACCAGGGATGAGTCGGAATCTCGATCATCTCCACCAGCGCATCGGGCACCGACCGGCCGCTTATCTTCAATCCAGCCTCTTCGAGTCGCGGGACATAGTACTCGTTCACCTCGTAACGATGGCGGTGGCGCTCACCAATCTCGCCAGCACCGTAGCACTGCCGAGCCAGGGTGCCCTCGGCCAGTCGGCACTGCTGCTCACCGAGGCGCATGGTGCCGCCAAGGTCACTGCCGCCGCTGCGGGTCTCCACGCGGCCGTCACGATCCGTCCATTCAGTGATCAGCGCCACCACAGGCCAGGGACTGTCAAGATCGATCTCGGTGGAATTGGCCCCCTTTAGCCCGGCAACGTTACGTGCGAACTCGATGATGGCGGCATGCAGCCCGTAGCAGATGCCAAGGTAGGGCACGCCCTGCTCACGGGCGAATCGCGCCGTCGCGATCTTGCCCTCAAATCCTCGTCCTCCGAAACCGCCCGGCACCAGAATGGCATCGGCCCCTTCAAGGCGACCGGTTCCGTCCCGTTCGATGTCTTCAGCGTCTATGGGAACGATCTCGACCCGGCTACGGGTCTGAATACCAGCGTGAATGATGGCCTCGATCAACGATTTGTAGGCGTCGAGCAGGTCCATGTACTTGCCGACCATGGCCAGGCGGATGGTTCGTTCCGGATGCAGATGCGCATCCACGACTCGCGACCACTCGCTGAGATCAGCCTCGGGAGCATCGATCCGCAGCTTGTCGCAGACGATACGATCCATGCCCCGCTCATGCAGCATCAGGGGAATGGCGTAGATGGACTCGGCATCCTGCAGCGGCACCACCGCCTGTTCCTCGACGTTGGTGAACAGGGCGATCTTGCGTCGCGAGGAGTCCGGAATCTCGTGATCGGATCGGCACACCAGGATATCCGGCTGCAGGCCGATGGAGCGCAGCTCCTTCACCGAATGCTGGGTCGGTTTGGTCTTGGTCTCCCCCGCCGTGGCGATGTAGGGCACCAACGTGAGGTGGATCAGCAGGAAATTGCCGAAGCCGACCTCCAGGCGCAGCTGCCGGATGGCTTCCAGGAAGGGCTGGGATTCGATGTCACCAACGGTGCCGCCAATCTCGATCATGGCGACGTCGTAGCCTGCTGCCCCGGCATGAATACGCCGCTTGATCTCATCGGTGATGTGCGGAATCACCTGCACGGTGCCACCAAGATAGTCGCCCCGCCGCTCCTTGCGCAGGACTTCCGCATAGACACTGCCCGTCGTGAAATTATTGCGCCGGGTCATGCGCGTACGCAGAAAGCGCTCGTAATGACCCAGATCGAGGTCCGTCTCAACGCCATCGGCGGTGACGAAGACCTCGCCGTGCTGGAAAGGGCTCATGGTGCCGGGGTCGACATTGATATAGGGATCGAGCTTGAGGATCGTGACCTTCAGGCCCCGAGCTTCGAGGATCGCCGCCAGGGAGGCAGACAGGATGCCCTTGCCCAGGGACGACACCACGCCGCCGGTCACACATATGAATTGCGTCATGGTCATCCCATCCTGGTCTGGCGAGGCACTTCTTGGGAAGTACGTACGGGGCTGTGCCACCGCTCGCACCTTCCCGCGGATGGGAGATCAGATTAACAGAGGGCCCATCCGCGCTCAATCCGAAGGGCGCGAAAGGGGGCTGTGGTCGAGCGTGTGGGATCGATCCGCACCCGGCGGCAAGCCTGCAGCGCTTACACCCGTGGCCCGCATGCGGCCCGCCCACAGGCGAGGCTAAGCGGGCCTCCACGCTAAGCGCCAGCCCGCCTCATCCGGGCCAGACTGCCAGCCCTCGGCGACATAAAGATCGGCAATGGCTACCAGCTCTGAACCGACATAGAGCAACGGCAGGCGGTCACGCTCCCAGGGGGGCACCGATGCTGCCTGCAGCAGATCCTTGAGGCTTCGCCTAGCGCTGCGACCAGCCGGCCTCAGACGTTCCCCGCCCTGGCGGAATCGGATCTCGTAGCCCCCTTCGTTCTGGCGCAGGCCCGAATCGCTGACGGCCCCTGCCGCAAGCCTGCCGTGGGGCAGCAGCAGATTCTCGGGCGGCTGCCAGATCACGCTGTCCTGGGGCGGCTCTGGGCGATTCTCGTCAACGATGTGCAGCGCTGCCGCGAAGCGGCGGACGGAGACATCGCCAAGATCGATGCGCACCGCGGCATCTTCGCGCGCATGGCTCTGCGCAAGAATTTCCAGCAGTCGCCTGCGCGCCGGCATGACCACACCCGCGGCCGCCAGCCAGTGCCGCAGGCGGGCCGCCGCCAGCTCTGGCGAACATTCTAGGGCGGCCACAGGCAACAGTTCCGGAGCGGGGCCAAGCAACTCAGCCAGCGCCACTTCCTGCTCATGGCAGAGTTCCGCGGCCCGGCTCAGGGTTTGCCGATAGCCCGGCCAGCGGCTCGCCAACCGCGGCAGGATCTCATGGCGGAGGAAATTGCGGTCCTGCCGCAGATCAGCGTTGCTCGGATCTTCGCTGGCCAGGACGCCGAGTTCGCAGGCCACCTGCTCGAGCCGACTGCGATCGAAGTCGAGCAGAGGTCGCAGTAGCCAGCCCCGACCCAGCCGACGCCTGACAGGCATTCCGGCCAGTCCAGCAGGACCAGACCCACGCAGCAGCCGCAGCAGAACAGTTTCCGTCTGATCATCACGATGATGAGCCAGCAGCAGGACATCGTCCTCGTCGAGCACATCCGCGAACGCGCCATAACGCGCATGCCGGGCATCGGCCTCGAGACCGGCATCGGAGCGTACGACAGCCACCTCGACAACCCGGCAGGATACGCCGCGGTCAAGGCAGTGCTTTACCGTCACTTCGGCCCAGGTGGCTGCTTTCTGATGCAGGCCATGATTCACATGCAGGGCGCGGGGCGCCGTTAGACCGTCCTCGGCATGAAGCCATGCCAGCGTCGCCATCAGCACACTGGAATCGAGTCCTCCAGAGCAGGCGACGATACGCCGCTCGGGAGCAACGTCGGCAAGCCGGGCGCGCAGGCTTCCAACGAGTTCAGACGACGCCGACATCGCGGTAGCGCAGTCGCACGTCGTCCACGGCCAGGTCCTCTTTCAATCGGTGCAGGAGATCGTCACAGGGCTCCACCCGCCATTCCTCGCCGAAGCGCAGCCGGGCCTCGGCATCTGAGCGTTGGTAGCAGATCGCCACCGGCGTACCGTTGCTCCGGTAAGGGGTGAGGATGCGTCTGAGCTGCTCGACGAAGTCGGGGTTGACCCGTGCCGCAGACAGGCGGATGTCCACCGCATCGGCAAACCGCAGCCGCGCCTCGGTCAGGGAATGCACGGCGCTGGCACGCACACGCATACCGCCGGAATAGTCGTCTACGCCCACCTCGCCTTCCACCACCACCAGCGCATCCCGGGTGAGCTTCTCGCGGCTGGCATCGAGCACGTCGGCGAACACCGACACCTCGATCCGCGCCGAACGGTCATCGAGTGTAATGAAGGCAATGGCGTCACCGCGCTTGGTCCGGATGACCCGCTGATCTACGATCATGCCGGCGATGAGCTGCTGACCACGATCGGCCCGCAGATCGCAGATGCGTACCGGAGCGAAGCGGCGGATCTCCTCCTCGTAGGCCTGGATCGGGTGACCCGTGAGATAAAGACCCAGGGTCTCCTTTTCGCCCTGCAGGCGCTGCTGGGGCGTGAACGGGCGCACTTCGGCCTGACTGCGGCAGGGGGCATCGAGCACCGCGTCGCCAGGTTCCCCAAACAGATCGCCCATGCCGATTTCCACGTTGCGGGCCGCCTGCTCCGCGCTGCGCAGAGCTTCGTCGATGCTCGCGAGCAGGGCCGCCCGATGTGCAGCACCATTGCGATCGCCCAGCGCGATACTGTCCAGCGCACCGGCGCGGATGAGCGCCTCGAGCACACGCTTGTTGAGCTTTCTGGCGTCACCACGACGACAGAGATCGAAGAGATCGGTGAACGGTCGATCCGCCCGCGCCGTCACCAGCGAATCGATGGGTCCCTCCCCCACGCCCTTGATCGCACCAAGGCCGTAGACAATCTCTCCCTTCGGCGTCACCGTGAAGCGATAGTGGCCGAGATTGACATCCGGCGGCAGGATGGGCAGGCCGATCTGCCGACATTCCTCGATGAAAATGACGATCTTGTCGGTGTGCTGCATATCCGCCGACATCACCGCCGCCATAAACGCTGAAGGATGGTGGGCCTTCAGCCAAGCGGTCTGGTAGGACACCAGCGCATAGGCGGCGGAATGGGATTTGTTGAAGCCGTAACCCGCGAACTTCTCCATCAGATCGAAGATGTAGGTGGCGGTGGCGGCGTCGATGCCGCGGGCGGCAGCACCATCGGTGAACAACTGCCGCTGCTTGGCCATCTCCTCGGGCTTCTTCTTACCCATGGCGCGCCGCAGCAGGTCAGCCTGACCGAGGGTGTAGTTCGCCAGCACCTGGGCGATCTGCATTACCTGCTCCTGGTAGAGAATCACCCCGTAGGTGTTCTCCAGGATCGGCGCGAGATCCGGATGGGGAAAGGTCACCGTTTGTCGACCATGCTTACGGTCGATGAAATC
>SLTB01000274.1 GCA_007130155.1 Pseudomonadales bacterium | reverse complement strand
GAGTCCCATCCCTCTGCGATGCTTGTTGCGAGCCTGGCTGCCATTCCCTGGCGGGAACGCCCCGTGAAACGCGTAATGTAGTGGTCTAACGCCCTTGCGAAAACGCATTGTTGCGCTTTGGGCGCCCCCTCAAAAACTACAGGTCAAAAGATACAGGAGACCTTGCGGGCGGTCCACGAACATGAGCGCGGGCTCGGTTTGCTTCGCGTCAGCGCAAGCTGCGCCACCAGTCCTGGACTTCCACGCTGTAGTGCTTGGCGTACTCCTTCATGAGATCATTGGCATCAGCCGGCAGGTCTTGGGGCTCGGTCGGGGTGAGATCGCTGGCACCCGCAACCGGGTCGAGCCACTCCAGGCGAATGTTCTCCAGCAGGGCAGGGAAGTCGGGCGACTCGTGATGGTCGCTCGACTGGTGTTCCATGAAGCCGACGAAGTCATCGAAGGACAGCAGGCAGTAGTAATGGCCGGGCTCGGTCCCGCGCCAGTACTCGTAGCGGCGCAGCTTGGTCTCAATGCGGTGTGAAGCCTCGTAGAGCGGACGGATGATGTTCTCGAATTCCTGCTCTTTACCAGCGAAGATCTTGATGTGCGCGAGGATCGTGGCCAAGGTTCTGCTCCTACCTTCATTGATGCTGGAATATTGATACTGGAATTCCAGTATCGAGAGCGTTGGGCGACGCGTCAAGGCAGGTCAGCAAAGTCTTTCCCGGGGCCGCGAAAAGCTCCTTGCCCGGGGCCGCGAAGAGCTCCTTGTGGAGCGAGAAGAAGCGAAAAGAGGGAGAGAGCCTCGAAGAATGCTTGACGCAACTTGTTTCTAGGATGTAACTTTCGAAACAATCAAGCGTGCATGATTGTGGTACGGCGCGGCAGGTGAAGCACACCAGCTGCCGCGCCGAGAGGGAGTCAGAGCGCGAAGCCTGCACTGCAAGTTTCGATTTCAGGTCAAAGGTACTGCCTTTGATCTGCACGTTCACGAGCGCCATTTAAGGCCGCACGCCCCCGCCGTCTGCGACGCCATGCCCTGTCAGTTCAGTTTGAGCTCGGATGAGACTGTTCGTGCTCGATACGGCATCACGACGGTTCCCTTCGGCGGGAGCCGTTGCGGTCAGGCCGGCCGATGGTGGCCGGGTAACAGCAATTGGTGGAAACCCAGTGGGAGTGGAAATGAGACACAAGCTCAGTAGACGGCAGCAGGCGACGCGCCTGACCGCGATGGCCCTGGCTGGAGGTCTGGTGGCTTCGCCATCCGCCTTCGCCCAGCAGGAAGACCCCCAGCGCCGCACTCAGCGGGCTGCGCTCGAGGAGATCGTCGTCACGGGCACGAAGCGGGACCAGGCCGCTCAGGACGTGCCGATCTCGATTACCGCGTTTTCCGAAGAACAGCTTGCTCGCACCTTCCGCAACGACATCCTGGCCGTCGCAGAGCTTTCGCCCGGCGTCGCCATGGGGCAGCTGCCCGGCTTTCGTGCCATTGGCGGGGGTATCCGCGGCACCGGCCAGAACGGCATCCTGGTGACCCAGGATTCGTCCGTGGTCGTCCTCGTGGACGAGTTCGGCCTCTCCAACGTCCAGGCCCAGTTCGTCGAGCTCTTCGACGTCGAGCAGGTCGAAGTCTATCGCGGTCCCCAGGGCACGCTCTTCGGCAAGAGCGCCACCGGTGGTGCCATCGTCATCACCACCAAGCGCCCGGAGATCAACGAGTCCTACACCGAGATCGAAACCCAGCTCGGCCGCTTTACCGGCGGCGACGTCGACGCGGACATCTTCAAGGTCCGAGGCGCCATCAACCTTCCGCTCATCGAGGATCAGCTCGCCCTGCGGGTGACGGGTATCTACGATTACGACGAAGGCTACTATCGCAACAGCAAGGATACTGCGACCTTCCCGGATGTGGTGCCGTTCTATGGCCTGTTCGATCCTTCACTGGCAGTGAACCCACCGCTGCCCCCCGAACTGAATACCCGTACGCGGGGTTCCGGTGAAAGGCTCAACGGGACGGACATTTTTGCCGGCACCGTCAAGCTGTTGTGGCAGCCCAGCGACAGCTATGAAGCTTTTTTCAAATACGAGCTCCTGCGCGACAAGTCCGGCACCATTCCTGGCGTGCATGAGACGCCCGAAGGGGAAGGATTCCTGATGCCGTTTCTGGGGTTCCCGGGCATCCAGGAAGCAGGTCACAAAAACATCTTCGAGACAGGGGTTACCAACCAGTGCGTTGAGGGTAACCAGGACGGTCTGTGCCTGCTCTCCGGTCAGCGCATCGAAGTCGACGGTTTCCACCTGCACCAGCGGCTCGATCTCGATCAGTTTACCGTGCGTCTGCTCACGGGCTACCGTGAACAGAAGGAGATTCTCCCCAACACCTATTTGGGCGAGGCCTTCACGTCACTGTTCGATGCCAACCGCAATACTGTCAAGGACAGCCTGCAGATCGAACTGCGGGTGAACTCCGATTTCGACGGTCCGTTCAACTTCGTCGGTGGCCTGCACTACACGGAAGAAAATACCGACATGCTGGCTTACTCCACGGTCGGTCTGTCGAGTCTCGTCACCTTCCTGCCGTCTGAAGATCCGGGCAATGCGGATCCCCTGGTGGCTGGCGGCATCCTCGATACCCGGGGCTTCCTGAACCTGGATCTCGACTTCATCAATGATCCTCAGACCACCAACACCCGGCAGGATCGCGAGACCTGGGCGGTGTACTTCGATGGCAGCTATGAGGTGACCGAGGATCTGACGCTGTCGGCGGGCTTCCGCTACACGAAGGACAAGAAGGACTTCTTCCGGCGTGCCAATCCCGGCGGCCCCTGCGGAACCCTGACTCCTGCCAAGGATCAGCGGATCATCGATGGCGTCTGCCTGGATGCTCGCTCCAATGCGGTGTCTCGTGGCGGCCCTGACTTCACCATGGCGGACGTCAAGCCCTACGAGCTGCCTGATGCGCTCACCTTCGGCATCGACGATGCCTTCAGTGACAGCTGGAGCGAGCTTACCTGGCGGCTTGTGCTCGATTACCGCTTCGACGACAACACCATGGGTTACCTGAGCTACTCCACCGGTTTCATCTCCGGTGGCTTCACCGAGACCTGCTCGAGCCTGGAGACCTGCCAGCCCTTCGATGCCGAGACCAACTGGAATCTCGAGGCAGGCCTTAAGGCGCAGTTCATGGACAACACCCTTCAGACCAACGTAGCGATCTTCTATACCCGCTATGAGGACTTGATCCGTTCTCAGGTGTTTCCCTTCACGAACCAGTTCGGGGTCACGACACAAGAGACCGTCAACGTCAATGCCGGTGAATCCGAGGCTTACGGCATCGAACTCGAAGCCATCTGGGTGCCTACCTCGAATCTGGCCTTCGACTTCAGTCTCAGCTACCTCGAGCACGAGTATCGTGAATTCGATCTCGTTCGGACTCCGGGCCAGCCCGCTGAAGATCTCTCGGATCTTTCCGTACCGTACTCTCCGAAATGGAAGGCAGTCGCGGGCGTGACCTTCGACCAGTATCTCGCGGGAGGCCGGGGTTCGCTGTCCTGGAACACCAGCTTGAACTATCAGACTTCGACTGAGACCTCGGTGTTCGAGCCCAGCCTGACTAAGATGGAAGCCCGCACGTTGTGGGATGCCAACGTCACCTGGAGGGACGAGTCCGAAAAGTATCGCGTGACGTTCTGGGCCAAGAACCTGCTGGATGAAACCCACCGTATCGGTGCCAACTCCGTAGGGGCGCTGTGGAACTTCACCAGCTATGGTCGCCCGCGCTCCCTGGGCGTGGAGCTCGGCGTCCGCTTCTGATTGGACTCGACTTCTGAGTCTGGCTCTCCCCTGGAGCCCTTTGGGCAGGCAACCGTCAGGTTGCCTGCCCTTTTTCTTTGGAACCCTCACCTCGTTTTCGACAGCGCGTGCCTGCTGACTACGGTTCAGGTACGCCGGATTGCAGTCGAGCTATCTGGCTTGAATGGGATGGCTTCCTGGCTGATTGTCAGCCGGGCCCGCAAACTTGACAGCGAACCGCTGCCATTCATACTTCCCATCGTCATGCGCGCATGAGGACACAGTTCAGATGTGCCGTTCCGTATAAAACGGACAGCCGCGTGATGGCACTTGAGTTGGGGGTGCAGGCGCAATGGTCAGCGGCCGCAATGGTCAGCGACAAAGCCGCTCTGGCCACTGTCTCCCCCTGATGACGTATCTTATCCATCGGGAGGCACTATGAAACTGCAACCTATCAAGCGCGGCGGGCCCTGGCTCGTTTCTGCGCTGGCAGCCATGACGCTACCGGGCACGACCTGGGCTCAGGCGGAACCGCGGCAGGTTCGTGGCGCGGGCATCGACGAAATCGTTGTCACCGGGACCATGCGTGATCAATCGGCGCAGGATGTTCCGATCGCCGTGACGGCCATCTCTGGCGAGCAGCTCGCACAGACCTTTCGCAACGACATTCTGGCGGTGGCGGAAATTACGCCCGGCGTGTCCATGGGACAGCAATCCGGCTTCAGAGCGATCGCTGGCGGGATCCGGGGCACCGGTCAGAACTCCATCCTGGTGACCCAGGATTCCTCCGTAGTCGTGCTCGTCGACGACTTTGCCCTGTCGAACGTCCAGGCCCAGTTCGTGGAGATGTTCGACGTCGAGCAGGTCGAGGTCTATCGGGGGCCGCAGGGCACGCTGTTCGGCAAGAGTGCCACGGGCGGGGCGATCGTGATCCGGACCAAGCGTCCGGATCTCATGGAGCGCTACGCGGAGGTCGAAACCCAATTCGGCATGTTTGAAGGGGGGTCCGTCAATTCCAACATCTTCAAGGCGCGGGCGGCGATCAACGTGCCGTTGATCGAGAACGAGCTGTCGGTGAGGTTGACGGGGATCTACGACCGCGACGGCGGCTTCTACCGCAACGACAAAGACACGGCAACGTTCCCTGATTCAGTGCCCATCTTCGACGGACTGGCCGCAGCGCTGGGGCGGCAGACGAGGGATCTGTTCCCGCCTGAGCTCAGTCTTGCCAACAGGGGATCGGGGGAGAAACTCAACGGGACCGACATTCTGGCCGGCACCGCCAAGGTACTCTGGCAGCCAACTGAGAACTATGAAGCCTTCTTCAAGTGGGAAGTGCTCCGCGACCGTTCGGGAAACATTCCTGGTGTGAACGAGACTCCGGCCGGGGAAGGCTTCCTGTTGCCATTGCTGGGGTTTCCCGGCATTCAGGAAGCAGGGCATAACGATGTTTTCAGCACGGGCGTCACGAACCAGTGCGCAGAGGGCAACCCCAAAGGCCTCTGTCTCACGGCCGGCCAGCGGGTGGAGGTCGATGGCTTCCATCTGCATCAACGTTTCGACACCGACAACCTCACCTTTCGGCTGTTGACTGGCTATCGGGAACAGCGGGAGATTCTCCCGAACACTTACGTGGGCGAAGCGTTCAATTCGCTCTTCGATGCATCACGCAACACGACCAAGGACAGCCTGCAACTCGAGTTCCGGGTCAATTCGAGTTTTGATGGACCGTTCAACTTCGTAGCCGGTGCCTCCTACATCGAGGAGGAGACGGATATGCAGGCCTATGCGACGGTGGGGCTGCTGAGCCTGGTGACGTTCCTGCCGTCGGAGGATCCGGACAGCGACAATCCCCTGATCGCAGGCGGCACCCTGGACAGCCGTGGCTTCCTGAACCTCAATCTCGATTTCATCAATGATCCGGCGGTCACCGGTGCGACGCAGGACAGGGAGTCCTATGCCTTCTATTTCGATGGCAGTTACGAGATCACTCCTGATCTGACTTTCAGTGCCGGGATGCGTTACACCAAGGACAAGAAGGATTTTCTTCGATTCGCCAATCCCGGTGGTCCATGCTCGGACCTGACGCCTGAAAGGGATCGGCGCATCATCGAAGGTGTCTGCCTCGATGCCCGGTCGAATGCCACGTCTCGTGGTGGTGCTGATTTCAGCATTCGCAATGTCGAAGCCTTCAAGATTCCGGATGGCCTCACCTTCGGCATCGACGATAATTTCAGCGACAGCTGGAGCGAGATCACCTGGCGGGCAGCGCTCGACTATCGTATCGAGGACGACGTGATGGTCTATGGCAGCTTCTCGACAGGGTTCATTTCCGGCGGGTTCACCGAGACCTGTTCGAGCCTGGCGACCTGTCAGCCCTTCGATTCCGAGACCAACTGGAACGCCGAGGTGGGATTGAAAGGGCAGTTCCTCGACAACCGCCTGCAGACCAATGCGTCCATCTACTACACACGCTATAAGGACCTGATCCGATCGCAGGTGCTGCCGTTCACGGATGAGTTCGGCAACACCACCCAGGAGACCATCAACGTCAATGCCGGTGAATCGGAGGCCTATGGTCTGGAGATCGAGGCGCTCTGGCTGGCGACGGAGAACCTCACTCTTCAGCTCGGGTTGTCTCGCATGGAGCACGACTACCGGGAGTTCCTCATCGATATCGATGGCGATGGCGAGCTGAATGATCTTTCCGACAATAAGGTGCCGTATTCGCCCAAGTGGCAGGTCGTGGGCAGTGCAACTTATGAGCAGATGCTGACGGACGGCCGTGGATCGATCACCTATTCGACGTCGCTGAACTACGAATCGACGGCTGAGACTCTGGTCTTCAATCCTGGTCTCACTCAGCAGGAGTCGCGGCTGCTCTGGGACGCCAACGTGTCCTGGCGTGACAGCAGTGATCGTTATCGGGTGACGCTCTGGGCCAAGAACCTGCTGGACGAAGAACATCGGACTGCGGGCAACTCCGTCGCAGGCCTGTGGAACTTCACCATGTTCGGGCGTCCACGTTCACTTGGGATCGAGCTCGCCGCCCGCTTCTGAAGTTCGACCTGGCGCAAGCGGTCCGGCTCCTTTGCTGGAGCCTGTGGGCAGGTACCTCGACGACGAGGTGCCTGCCTTTTTTCATTCATAAGCGGTAAGGAGTTCTTCATGCGGGATCTGACAGACAAGGTGGCTTTCATCACCGGTGGGGCAGGCGGCATCGGTCTCGGCATGGCGGAGGTCTTTCGCGAAGCGGGCATGCATCTGGTGCTGGCGGACATGGAGCAGGGGGCCCTGGAGCGGGCCGAAGCGCAATTGCGCCGCAAGGCAGGCGGCGACATCGTGCTGCTGCGATTGGATGTCACGAACCGTGACGCCATGAGAGAGGCGGCCGACGCCGTGGATGCGCGACTGGGCGGTGTTCACGTGCTCTGCAACAACGCCGGCGTTAACGCTCCGGGACCGCTACAGGATCTAGGCTATGCGGACTGGGACTGGGTTCTGGGAGTGAATCTGGACGGCGTGGTCAACGGGCTGGTGACCTTCCTGCCGCGCATGCTGGCACGCGGCGAACCTGGACACATCGTCAACACTGCTTCAGTGGGCGGTCTGCTGGGGATGCCCAATCTGGGGATCTATTGCGCCAGCAAGTTTGCGGTCGTGGGGCTGTCGGAATCCCTGCAGCATGATCTTGCCGCGACCCCGATCGGCGTCTCGGTGCTAGCTCCCGGAATCGTCCGGTCCGGAATCGGCCAGAGCGAACGCAATCGGCCGGAGAAATTCGGAGGTCCGCCGCCGAAGCGGGACGCCGGGGCGGCGCCGGCCTTCGGCACCGACCCGGTGGATCTAGGGCGGCAGGTGCGCGCTGCCATCGAGGCGGACGCGTTCTACATCTGCACCCACCCGGAGTTCCGCCACTATGTGGCGCAGCGGGGGGACGCGATCCTTTCGGCCTTCAAGGGAACGCCGTATCCTGAACTCGAAGCGGCCATGGCGCCGATTGTCGGTCCGATCCTGCGCTGACGGAGCGCTGTGCCGGTCCCGGCGCGCCCGCGTACTGACGACGGGTGCACCGGGGCAGCTCTGCTTCAGCCGGCCTCGCGTATGAGATCGGTCTTGCCGTCCCAATCTTCGTGGGCCTGCTTCCAGCCCTCGAACAGTTCGCGGATGACCGGGGCATCGCCGTGCAGTTCGACGAAGCAGCCCATGTCCTTTCGGCAGTCCATGTAGGAGACGTAATCGCCGCCCCAGAGCGTGCAGGCATTCTCGTAGCCCGCCGCCTCGAAGCGGGCGATCTCGCCCTGGACGTCGTTCACCAGCAGTCCGATGTGGTGAAAGCCATGTTCGCCTTTCTTGTACATGTCCCGGTAGATCGATGGCGTGTCGTCGTGTTGGGCGATGAACTGGATGTGGGCGGGGCCGGCCTGGCCGAAGGCGTAGCTCACATCGGCCTCGATGGGCTCTCCGCGGTAGCGGAAGTCTTCGGCGATATGGTGACGGACGACATGGAAGGGACCGGCACCAACCATCTTGTTCCACTGATGGCAGGCTTCATCGATGTCGTTCACGAACCAGGCGTATTGCCAGATCGGATGGCGGATCAGACTCATGGTGCGCTCTCCTCAGTTTGCATAGGGCGTTTGCATAGCTGCGATTGCACTTTACCCGGATTTGTCGGAATCTACATTCACCAATGCATGTTAAACGAGGAGAGAGACATGTCGATCGAAAATGCCGAACGGCTGCTGCGCTTCATCGAAAAGGACGATGCGCTGCGCAGCAAGGTGAATGAGGCAGGTGCGGAGAACTTCCAGGCGGTGGCAACGGCAGCGGGTGCGTCCTGTTCCGCCTATGACGTCGTCCGGGCGATTCTGCGCAAGCCTGATGAGAAATGGCAGCATGCGGGGAACGCTTCGAGCTGACCTTCATGCCCGCTTGACAACCGTTCGGGCGCGCGGATACTCGCCAGCAAAAGACTTGCCTGAGCAAGCACATTTCGGCGCCTGATGGCCGCGCAAAAAACGTAGTTGGGATTCAACATTTGAGGGGAGGTACACCCGATGAAAAGGGTTCGTGGCCACACACGTGGCAGCATTCTGCTATCCGGCGCAGCCGTGTCCGTGGCGGGCATGCTCATGGCTCCGCCGTTCGCGCTGGCACAGGGCGCTAGCCAGGCCAGTCAGTCCGCCGTTATCGACGAGATCATGGTCAGCGCCCGGCGGCGTGAAGAACGTCTGATCGACACCCCGGTGGCGGCCTCTGTGCTCAACGCTGAGGGTCTCGACCGCTACAACACTCGGACCCTGACCCAGCTCACGGAGCGCATCCCAGGTCTTGATATCTCGGACGGCTCAGGTGGCGGTGCAGGGGGCAATATCAGCATCCGTGGCATTGGGAAACCGCCGGGGACGGCGGACTATGGCATCGACCAGCCGGTGTCGCTGGTGATCGATGGCATGTCCTTCACCCGAGGTCATATGCTGAAGACCGGCTTCTTCGATGTGGCTGCTGTGGAGGTCCTCAAAGGGCCTCAGGCGTTGTATTTCGGCAAGAACAGCCCGGCCGGCGTCATTGCCATCAATAGCATCAGTCCGGTGGTCGGCGAGGCGATGGAGGGCTTCGTCCGCGCCCAGTACGAGTTCGAAACCCGGGATCCAGTACTCGAGGCGGGGGTCAGCTTTCCTGTGGGAGAGACGGTGGCCATGCGCGTTGCCCTGCGTGGTCAGGACATGCGTGGCGGCTGGATGAAAAATAATGCGGAGCCGCTGGATGTGTCCGCGCTCTACGGGGAACCCTTCATGACTCGTGGCGCATCGCACAGTTCCTGGCCTCAGCAGGAGCAGTTCGTGGGGCGTCTCACCACGGTCTGGGAACCCGCTGAAGATTTCCGCGCAACCCTAAGGAACTTCACCTCCTACACCAAGCGAAGTGATGGTGGCACGACGGTTCTCTTCGCCTGCGCGGACGGGCCGGGGGCGAATCCCTATTTTGTGGTGTTCCCCGACCCGACGCAGATCTGTCCGGACAATAAGCCTTTGACCCGCAGTAATGCTGCCTTGCCACCGGCTGAGGTCGCCAACGCCAACATCGGAATCGACGAAGACGACCGTTTCTTCGACAAGCTCAAGCAGCAACTCCACACCCTCGAGCTGGAGTGGGATGCCGGTGACTACCTGGTGACGCTGAACAGCGGTTTCTGGGATTATAAGCATCGCGAGTACACCAATTATGACTACACGAGTTATGCGGTCGTGGTGTCGGAGCAGGGCGAGTCCGGCAAGTCCTTCACCAACGAACTGAGGGTCCAGAGCCAGTCCGACGGGCCGGTGAACTTCATGTTGGGCGCTTTCTACGAGAAGTCCGAGCGCGAGCTCGAAGCACCGGTACAGATTCTACCGCCAGCCTTCCTGGGCGGACTGTCGCCCTATCAGGCCGGTCGGTTCCAGGGCGATGAGATCTATGACGGCACCTTCATCAACTATCACCAACTCTGGAACAACGACATTCGCAGTTGGTCTGTGTTCGCCAGCGCCGACTGGGACTTCGCGGAGCGCTGGCGCCTGAGTGGTGGTATTCGCTATACGGATGAAAGCCGGAAGGCCGTCGGTGGCAACCTGTTCGAGAATGGTCTCGGTTTCTCGCCGAGCCAGGTGTTCTATGAGCCCAGGGTGAGTTCGGACAACTGGTCGCCAGAGTTGACCCTGAGTTACCACTTCAGCGATGACGTGATGGGCTACGTGTCGTACAAGCACGGCTTCCAGTCTGCTGGCATTTCCAACCCGGGAACCGTGCCGGACCTGCGGCAGCTGACCCCAGAAGCGCGGCAGGATGCCCTGACCTTCGACGAGACTACCATCGAAGGCTTCGAGGCGGGCCTTAAAGGCTACTTCCTGGACAACCGTCTGCGTGCCGAATTCGCTGCCTTCTGGTATGAGTCCGAGGACCTGCAGGTGGGTATTTTCAACTCCAATACCACCACGTTCACCATTCAGAACGCGGCGGTGGCCCACAACTGGGGCTTCGAGTTCCAGGCTGACTATCAATTGCACGAGCGGGTTCAGTTGCGTTTCGCAGGCCAGTACAACAATCTGAAGTTCGATGAGTGGGAAGATGCGGGATGCCATCCGGTGGATGGGGCTTTGGGTGCCGCACTGCCGAACCAAGGTCCTGGCTGCCACATCGGCCCCGATGGCGTGCCAATCCAGGATCTTTCGGGGATCCGCTACGGTGGACCGCCGATCCAGGCCAACGCCGGTTTAACCTACTTCGGGCCGGCCTTCAATGGTTGGGAGATCATTGGCAACATCGACGCCATTCATCACAGCAAGGGCAAGCGTACGCTCAACCAGCCGTTTACTGAGGTGCCCAGCCGTACGGTGGCCAATATCGCCGCGACGCTAGGGCAGCAGGCAGGCCCTTGGGAAGTGTCATTGATGTGTTCGAACTGTTTGGATAAGCGCTACGTCACCAGCATCGGCAACAAGCCTCTGGCGAAGATCATTCCGGGAGAACGGGGTGATATGACTGGTCAGCTGTCGCCACCACGGTTGGTGACCCTGTCACTGACCTACAGCATGTGAGTCAAGGCTGAGCCCGGGACGAGGTTGGTCCCGGGCTCAATTCCGCACCCAAGCTGAACACAGTCCTCAATGGGAATAGATGTCGACCCGCAGCCGCGTCAGCTGTGAGGTGGCTATGCGCCAACCCTGTTCTGTGCGCACGTAGGTTTCCCGATAGTGGCCCCAGCCCCGGAATGAGAACGTGCCGTTTTTGACCACGTCCTCCATGGGCCAGATCCCGCGCGCAGTGGTTTCCGACGTCAGTTCGATTTCCGGAGTGTGGCCGTGGTGCACGCTGATGGCGTTCTGCAGCGCACCTGTGATGTAGGTAACGATGGCCTCGCGACCACTGACAGGGGCGTGCTCTTCGAACGGTGCTGGTGTGCCCTTAACAGGGTCCCGCAGCGCCTCCCTGAAGTCGAAGGTGGACGCGTCGGCAAACACCGTATGCAGTCCTTCGAACTCCTTGGTGTCCATGCAGCGGAAGTAGCGGGCTTTGAGCTGCTTGATCTCCTCGATGGCCAGTAGCTTCTCGATCTCGGTCATGGTTCGAGGTCCTCCTGCCCATGGTCTTGGGCGTCTGGCATCAGTCCAAAGGCCAGCAGCAGATTGCCGGGCATGTGGTTGTAGATGCCATAACCGCTGGTAACAAAGAGCATCCCGTCGACCACTACGGGGCCGGGTGCACCACTCATGGAGCCCCCTTGGCTTTCACCGCCGCCGACAGTCGGGAAGGATTCAGTAGTGTCGATGGACCACAGCACATCGCCAGTTTCGGTGGAATGGATGCGCAATACGCCGTCAAGGGCGCCGGCGAATACCAGCTCTGAGGTCGTGGTGATGGCCTGCGAGATGCCCGGGTCACAGAACTGGCGGCCTTGGCAAACATCATGGGGGGAGTGGTAGGACCAGGCCGGCGCGCCGGTGGTTACATCCAGGGCGTGCAGGCCCGGTCGGTCGGGGTGCGGGTACTCGCGGCCATCGGGCATGTCGTTGATCGGCACGAAGAGGTGGTCGCCGATCTTGGCGATTCCGAAATGGATGCCGCCCTGAATCCCGCCGCGGCCGACTCGGGTTTGCCAGACCAGTTCACCCGTATCGGCATTGACCGCATGGACCTTGCCGGATTTCTGTCCGCCAATGACCAGGTCCTGGCCATTGCTCGTCTCGGCAAGCAGCACCGCAGCGCCGAAATCGAAGTCGGGCCCGTCTTCCTCTGGGCAGTTCGCAGACTGGGGCATGGGTAGATCACAGGCAGTATTCCAGGCATCGTCCTTGGTAGCTTGATAGACCCAGCGGATATCGCCCGTGGCCATCTCGAAGGCAATGATGGCGTCACTGGTGGTGGTGGCGGGTGAGGAGTAATTCTCGCCGGTAGCCGCATAGACAAGCCCGCGTTTGGCGTCGACGGCCGGGCTGTTCCAGATCGGAGCTCCGGAGGGGCCGAAGTTCGGCGTGCCCACGGGATTGGGGGCCGTAGGTTCCGGCTCCTGGTCGATGGTGAAGCTCTGCCACAACTGTTCACCCGTGGCAGCATCATAGGCCGCAATCGAGCCTCTGAACGTGCAGCAGGGGTAATCGGGATTGGCCGCAGGCACGACCTCCAGCGAGGATAGAGGTACGAACAGCCGACCCTCGTGAAGGCTGGGCGAGCCGGTGATGGTGGCATTGGGATGGGCGTCGGGGCGATGCCGCCACAGCAGTTCTCCGCTACGGGCTGAAATGCTGTAAACGTTGCCGAGCAGATCACCAAAGAAGAGTCGCGGGTCGGGGTCGGGATCCGTTGCGTCCCAGTCTTCGATAATGATGGCAGTGCGGACCTCTGCGCCGGCGTGGAAGGTCCAGTGGACGCAGCCGGTGGCCATGTCCAGAGCATAGACGTCGCCATTGTGGGAGCCGGTGAAGACGCGTCCGGCCGCCACCGCTGGAGCCGAGCGGGCACGGACTGCATCGGGGAAGGCGAAGGCCCAGCGCAATTCCAGGCGATGCAGGTCGTCGATACCGATGCCGGCGACCGCATCGGGTATCGAGCGGGTATTGTGGGGATCGAATCCCCAGCCGCTGGCGAACGGAGGCCGGCCGGGGTCGAAGCTGTCTCCCATGGTCTCAGGGCACTGTGGCGGGGCTGCCATGGCTGCCGCCTCGAGGCTGCCGCCGGTAAGGTATTCCGCCACGGCGTTGCGCTCCACGGTGCTTAAGCTCGCGGCTTCCTGTTGCATGACACCTGTGGTCATGGCACGAACGACGGATTGGGGCGACATGATCTCGAGCATGCTGCGATGAGGTGCCCGCGCCACCTGGCCATCGTGGCAGTGGTGGCAGGCGGCCTGGTAGGCCTCTTCGCCGCTGCGACCGATGCTTGCCGTCGCTGACTCGGGGGCTGGCCGATCCTGGCTACAGGCAGACAGCAGGATGGTGCAAAACAATGTGCAGAAGGACGCCCGCAGGCGCCCTGAAAAAGCATTCATTGGTGGCTCTCCCCCTTGCAGCGAAGCGTGCACCGCGCTCCACGATGGCGTCTTGAAACCCTTTGATCGGGCTGTAAACGCTGTCATTTACCTCTTCAAGAGCCTACGCTAGTATCCCTGCAAAGTCATGCGTGAAGGAGAGAGATGTGGCTACCGCTGAAGACAAGATGCGCGAGTTCCTGCGCCGGCAAATTGATCCGCGCGAGTTCGATGCGCCGGGGTTTCAGAAGGATCCGTTTCCGCTCTACAAGCGCCTGCGCGACGACCACCCGGTTTATCACGATCGCTTTCACAACCGCTGGGTCGTATCCCGCTACTGGGACGTGGACAGCGTCTTCCAGAGCAGTGAGGCCTACACCCGCGGGATCTACGACGAGGAAGGCCCTTACGAGTTCGGGTCCAAGCACATCTTTGGCCCTAACATCCTTGAGTACGGTGTCGGCGATCGCCATCGCTGGCTGCGCAATATCATCGCCGGGCAGTTCGTGGGCCAGAAGCTCAACGACTTCCTGCCTGTGATCGACATGATCGCCCGCGAGCTCATCGCCAAGCTCGGCAGCGCTTCGAATGCCTTGGGCGAGTTCGAACTGGTCACTGAGTTCTCCACGCAGTTCCCGATTCGCGTGATTTCCAACATGCTGGGATTGCCGCGAGAGGACGAGGACCGGTTCGTCGACTGGTACCAGGCGCTCATTGCCGGACTCGGCTTCGGCGGCGAGCACCTCGCCCGGGGCATCGCTGCCCGCAACGAGATGTGGGACTACCTCGAGCCGCTGATCGAGAAGCGGCGCAAGGAACCCGGCGAGGACCTGCTGTCGCGGATCATCGCCGCCGAACTCGACGGCAAGCGCATGTCGATGGAGGAGATCAAGGGTTTCGTGGCGCTGCTGCTCGCAGCCGGAGGCGATACCACGGACAAGGCCATCGCCAACATGTGGTACCACATGCTCTACACGCGACCGGATCAGTTCGCCGCGCTTCAGAAGGATCCGGAACTGTGGTCCAACGTGTTCACCGAGATGATGCGCTACGACCCGGTGGTGCACATGCAGCAGCGGCGCGCCACCAAGGAAATCGCCATGCACGACGAGGTGATTCCCAAGGGCGGCATCGTGCTGATCTATCTGGGCGCGGGGAACCGGGACGAGCGAGTGTTCAAGGATCCAGACACCTTCGACATCTTCCGTGACGATCTGCATATGGGACGCGAGAACCGTTCTGGGCGCTACAAGGATGGCAAGCCGGGCCATCTTGGATTCGGCATGGGGCAGCATTTCTGCATGGGCTATGCCATGGCGCGGCAGGAAGCGGTGATCGCCTGTACGCATCTGTCCAATGCGCTGGTGAATCCGCAGCCCAAGTTCGCCGACCATCCGGGCATTTCTTCGCCCTCCATAGACTCTGGCGGCTTCCGCTCACCCCAGGAGTTGTGGATCAAGTTCGATGCCAAGGCGGAGGGCTGGTGAGATGGCGCGTACCCTCAAGTTGGACCTCGACTGCTGCGTCAATGCCGGCGAGTGTTACTACAACCACCCCCGTCTTTTCGCCATGGAAGATGATGGCGCGCCGCGCCTCCTGCTGACAGAGATCGAGACTGACGATGACCTTCGGGAAGCCGAAGAGGCCATCGAAGTCTGCCCTTCGGGCGCCATCTCATTGGAATGAGGCCAAAGGCTTGAGCGAGCTCATCCTGCATCACTACGAGGCTTCGCCGTTTGCGGAAAAGGCTCGCCGGGTCATGGGGCTGAAGGGGTTGGCATGGCGCTCGGTAGAGGTGCCGATGGTCATGCCCAAACCTGACCTGACGCCCCTTACCGGGGGCTACCGCAAGATTCCAGTGCTGCAGATCGGTGCTGACATCTACTGCGATACGCATCTGATTGCTCGCGAGCTTGAACGGCGTTTTCCGACGCCGAGCCTGTTCCCCCTTGGCGATACGGGTATCGCCTACGGCATCGGCGCCTGGTCGGACCATGCGTTTTTCGACAGCATCCTGACCATCGTCATGAGCTCGGCAGAGAACTGGGAAACCCGGATGCGCGAGGACAGGCAGTCGTTGTTCTCAGAGGCGGACTGGGATGGAGCCAAAGCCAAGCTGGCCCATGCCAAGACCCAGATTCGGGCTCAGGGTGCCATTATCAACGCCCAGCTGGCCGATGGACGTCTGTTTCTCTATGGCGATCAGCCTGGATTCGTCGATCTGCAGGCTTCCCACATGTTCTGGTTCTGCTTGCGCAACTTCCCAGAGGCCGACGCGTTCTTTGCCGGCTTCGATCGACTGCGGGCCTGGGAGGATCGTGTCGCGGCCATGGGCCACGGCAGCGTGACGTCCATGGCCTCAGGAGATGCTGTGGACGCGGCTCGAGCCTCTGAGTCCGTGACCGAGCCCTGGATCGATCCAGAGGATCCCACCGCGCCTGCTGAGGGTTCTCGGGTTGCGGTGTCTCCGGATGACTACGGCAAGGAGGCGGCGGCAGGTGAGCTTCTGGTGTATGGTCCCGAACGACTGGCGATCCGCGTTCAGCATGAACGTACCGGCAGTATCGTCATCCACTTCCCAAGGCTCGGCTTCCGGGTCGATCCACTGACGTGAGGAACTCATGCTAGGCAATGCGGAGCAGGATGCTTTTATTACTGATCATCGCTGGGCGGTGATCACGACCCTGCGACAGGACGGTAGTGCCTCGAGCTCCGTGGTGGCCTATGCGCGGGAAGGGGACAGCCTCGTGGTCAGCACCCCTGGGGACCGGTTGAAGGTGAAAACCCTCGAGCAGGACTCCAGGGTGACGCTGTGCATCATCAGCAACGCGGAACCGTTCAACTACGTCACGGTCGAGGGCAGGGTGATCATCGAGCGCGAACAGCTCGAGGGCCCTACCCGGGCGGTGTTCGCGAACATAGCAGGTACCGGCTTCGAGCTGCCTGAGGACCTGCCGGGCTGGCTTGAAAGCCAGGGCAGGGTGATTCTGCGTATCGAGGCTGAGCGCATTCATGGCGTGATTCGCTGAGTGATCCCAGAGTCTCCCCTGTGGGAGCAGCTTCAGCTGCGAAGCGCTTCGCGGACAAGGAGGGTGTCGCAAAAGGCTGGCAAGACTCCTTGGGAGCGGCTTCAGCCGCGAATGGACTGCCAGAAATCAATGGCTTGCGTGGTCATTCGCGGATAAAGAGGGTGTCGCAAAAGGCTGGCAAGACTCCGTGGGAGCGGCTTCAGCCGCGAATGGACTTCGAGAAATCAATGACTTGCGGGGTCATTCGCGGATAAAGGATAAAGAGGGTGTCGCAAAAGGTTGGCAAGACTCCGTGGGAGCGGCTTCAGCCGCGAATGGACTGCCAGAAATCAATGATTTGCGGGGTCATTCGCGGATAAATCCGCTCCCACAGGGGCGCCACGCTGAGTTTTGCGACACCCTCTAAATCCGCTCCCACAGGGCGCGCGCCGCCGAGATTTGCAACACCCTCCAAGGCCGCTCCCACAGGGCGTTTCTTCGGCGTCATCCGCTGATCGGTCTTCCGGCACCGTTTGGCGGCGCGACCCTTCGCAACCTATGGATATCACCCATCGTTCTTTGCCGTCAGCGCCAGGAAAGCGATAATGCGACGGCATATCAAGGCTTTGCTGGCGTTGCGGTGTCCTGTTACACTGCCGCCGTTTACATGCGGGCGTGACTTTTGGCGCCTGATCAGGCGCCCGGCTGAGGTTGGGCGCGTTCTCGTTCCCTACGGTTTAAGGCGTCCATGACAGCAACGGCGAAGAAAAGGGTTGAGCTTGACCGGGTCGTGATCAGGTTCGTTGGGGATTCCGGTGACGGGATGCAGCTCACTGGATCCCAGTTCACCTACACATCCGCGATGCTTGGTAACGACATTGCCACGCTTCCGGACTTCCCGGCAGAGATCCGTGCGCCTCAAGGAACGATGGAAGGAGTCTCCGGATTCCAGGTCCAGATCGGCGCTGTCGATATTCATACTCCGGGCGACGAGGCGGATGTGCTGGTAGCCATGAACCCGGCAGCGCTGCGCGCCAACCTGAAGTGGTTGCGCACAGGTGGGCACCTGATCGTCGATCTCGATGATTTCGAGGGCAAGAACCTGAAGCGGGCTGGCTACGATCAGGACCCCCTCGAAGATGGCAGCCTGGATGGTTACAGCCTCACGCGTGCCCCCATCACCTCGTTGACCAAGGAAGCGCTCAAGGGCGTCGATCTCAGTACCAAGGGCATCGTTCGCTGCAAGAACATGTTCGCCCTGGGCATCGTCTACTGGCTGTTCAACCGGGATCCGGAGCGGACGCTGAGGTTCATCACTGAGAAGTTCCGCAAGGATCCTGCCCTGATCGAGGCCAATACCAAGGCACTTCAGGCGGGCTACTTCTATGCGGAGACGGTGGAGGCATTGCCATCGTCCTACGAAATCGCCCCGGCCAGCATCGCGCCTGGCCTCTATCGGCACATCGCAGGCAATCAGGCTATTGCCTGGGGTCTGATGGCGGCAGCTGAGCGGCTCGGAAGCGATCTGTTCTTCGGTTCCTATCCGATCACGCCGGCTTCCGACATTCTCCATGAGCTGACCCGGCATCGGGGCATGGGTGTGCTGGCCTTTCAGGCGGAGGATGAGATCGCCGCGGTGTGTTCAGCCATCGGTGCTGCCTTTGCCGGCCAGCTGGCTATCACGGCATCCTCGGGGCCGGGCATTGCATTGAAAGGCGAGGCCATGGGCCTGGCGGTGATGGCGGAGTTACCGCTGGTCATTGTGGACGTACAGCGCGCTGGACCTTCTACCGGCCTGCCCACCAAGACCGAGCAGGCGGACCTGAACATCGCCCTGCATGGGCGCAACGGTGAAAGCCCCGTCATTGTGCTGGCGGCTCGCAGCCCGGCCCAATGCTTCGAGGCGGCCTACATGGCTGCCAAGCTTGCCATCGAGCACATGACGCCAGTGATCCTGCTGTCCGACGGCTATCTGGCCAATGGCACCGAGCCCTGGCGTATCCCTGATCTGGATGCCATGCCTGACATCAAGCGGCACGCGCCGTCGGCTGACGTTGCGACGCCCTTCCAGCCCTACCTGCGCGATCCAACGACGCTCGCGCGCTACTGGGCCGTGCCCGGAACCCCAGGGTTGGAGCACCGCATCGGCGGCCTCGAAAAGGCGGACGTGGATGGGAATATTTCCTACGATCCAATGAACCACCAGAAAATGGTGGACCTGCGTGCCGAAAAAGTGGCTCGTGTCGCCGATCATATTCCGGCCCAGAGCGTGCGCTGCGAGCAGTCTGGCAAGGTTTTGGTGATCGGCTGGGGCGGGACCTATGGCTCTCTGCTGACTGCGGTGACCGAGCTCGAAGCGGCAGGGGAGAGTGTAGGCCTTGCGCATTTCGAGTATCTGAACCCGCTGCCGGCGAACACTGAGGAAGTGTTGAGTCACTTCGAACACATCCTGGTGTGCGAACTTAACAGTGGGCAGTTCGCCCGCTATCTCAAGGGCCTGTTCCCCGAGCATCGCTTCCATCAGCTCAACAAGGTGCAGGGCCTGCCGTTCCGCGTGAACGAGGTGAAGGATAAGATCATGGAGTTGTGCCATGGGTGAGCAGGCCGTCAAGATCAGTGAAGTGACCCTCACGAAGGAAGATTTCACCAGCGATCAGACCGTTCGCTGGTGTCCAGGCTGCGGTGACTATGCCATCCTCTCCGCTATGCAAAAGGCCTTGCCTGAGATGGGCATCGCCAAGGAGGACTTGGTCTTCGTTTCCGGTATTGGATGCGCTGCGCGCTTTCCGTATTACCTGTCCACCTATGGTTTCCACACCATTCACGGTCGTGGTCCGGCAGTCGCCACCGGCGTGAAGCTGGCCAATCCGGCGCTTTCGGTATGGGAAATCCAGGGTGACGGCGACGCCCTCGCTATCGGCGGCAACCACTTCATCCATGCCCTGCGCCGGAACGTGGACATCAACATCCTGATGTTCAACAACGAGATCTACGGTCTCACCAAGGGCCAGTACTCGCCGACGTCCCAGCAGGGGCTGATCACCACTTCGACGCCCATGGGGTCCATCGAGCGGCCCTTCAGCGCCGGTGAGGTGGCCCTTGGCTCTCAGGCCACTTTCTTCGCTCGCACCATCGATACCAATCCAAAATTGATGAGCTCGATCTTCATCGAGGCCGAGCAGCACCGTGGCACTTCGCTGGTGGAAGTGTTGCAGAACTGCATCATCTACAACGACAAGACCCATGCATTGATTACGGCGAAGGAGAACCGGGACGACTTTCAGCTCCATCTGGAGCATGGAAAGCCCATGTTGTTCGGGGCTGGAAAAAGCAAGGGGCTGCGTCTGAACGGACTTAAGCTGGAGATCGTGACCTTGGGCGAGAACGGCATCACTGAGGATGACATTCTCGTTCACGATGCCCTTGAGCCTGATCCCACTCTGCACCAGATGCTTGTGCGTATGCGGCCGCCTGAGTTTCCCATGGCCCTGGGTGTGATTCGTGCCGTCAAGGCTTGGACCTACGATGAGGGACTTGCGGCTCAGCTGGCCGAAGGTCAGGCCAAGGCGAAGATCAAATCGGTGAAGGATCTGCTGCTCAGCGGTGAGACCTGGGAAGTGAGCTGATCGCCTGCTGGGCGCTGTTGCGGAAGGATTGGTCGAGCTCCGTGCCAACGCGGTCCATCGCCCGTACTGCGGGCTCCCACACAGGGGCAGCGCAGGCCCCGTGACGATTCGCTCGATGGAAGGTTGTGGGAGCAGCCCGCCCGCAGTGCGGGCGATCGGCGCCGTGAGGTGACGCCTTGAGCCTGCTGACTGTGATCCGGTGCGGTCGGGCCAGCAGGCACTTCGTCGAATTAAAGGGGCCGCATCCGCGGCCCTTTTGCGTTGTGCAACCGCTTGTTCAACCCTTCGGCGTGAACTGGATGTGCAGTTCCTTCAGGGCGCGCAGGCAGAAGTTGGGCTGATGGCGCAGGTTGTTTCGGCCCTCGATCAGCTTGAAGTCCTCGATGCGGTCGACGAAGGCCTTGAAGCTCCAGTACAGCTCCCGCCTTGCCAGCGGTGCCCCCAGGCAATGGTGGATGCCTGAACCGAAGGCCAAGTGGCGCCCCGGCTTGTCGCGATCCAGATCCAGATCTGCCGGGCACTCGAACTCCTCGGCGTCCCGATTGGCGGCAGCGTAACGGATGTTGAGTACTGAGCCGGCGGGTATCTTCACCCCGTAGAACTCGACCTCCTCCGGCACTTGTCGGAACAGGCCCTGGACCGGACCTTCCAGGCGCAGAACCTCTTCAGAGAAAGTCCGCAGGTACTTGTCGGGGTCGGCCTTCAGCTTGGCCCACACATCGGGGTTCTGAGCCAGGAGCATGATGCCGGCCGAGATGGCATTGGTGCTGGTTTCGGAACCGCCGACGAAGGTGTCGGCCATCATTTCAGCGTGCAGTTCGTTGTCGGTGAGGGTGCGTCCCCACTCGGGAATCTCGCGATTGACCATCTCCGAGAGCAGGGTGCCGTCGGGCTCCCTGCGCAGGCGTTCGAAGATGGGCTGGAAGTAGTGCTGGGCCTCGATCTCCATCTCCACTGACCAGCGCTCTTCCTCTTCGGTTTGCATCATGCCCAGCCGCTGCACCCAGGCATCGGTCCAGGCCTTGATCTTCCAGATATCCGATTCGGGAACGCCCACCTGCTGGCCAATGGTGATCAGGGGCAGGGGAACGGCGAATTGCTGCACCCAGTCGCATTGGCCGTCGTCGATGAAGGCATCGATGAGGCGATACGCAAGATTCTCGACGAAGGGGTCGAGATTCTTGATGTTCTTGGGAGCGAAGGCCTTGTCGAACATGGCCCGCATCTGTTTGTGATTGGGGTCATCCCGACCAGCCAGCGTCGGCGCCGGCAGCCATCCCTTCTCCTCGTAGAGTGCCTTCATGCGCATCGCCCGATCCTTGTCGATGCGGGTGTCGGCGTACTTGCCGCGGCCATTCTTGAACTCGGTGGTGTTGAGTAGAATTTCGCGCAGATGATCGAATCGGGTGATGACGTAGAAGCCGGTGATGGGATCCTTCCAGACCGGCGCTTGGCTGCGCAGCAGGTCATAGGCAGGGTAGGGGCATTCCTGGATCTCTGCGTCGAGGAGGTTAACCTCTTCGAGGCTCTTGGGAACCACCGGGTTCTCCATCCTGTTGATTTCAGTCATTCGGGTCACCGTTGTCTTGCAATGAGATGCACGCCTGCTGGAATTATGCCTGGGCATGGAATGCCCGGGCAATGTGGCGGTCAGGGTCCGCCGCGGATATCCATGACCTGACCCGTCATCCAGGACGATGCTGATGAGGCCAGATAGACGCAGGCGGGTGCGATGTCCTCCGGCGTACCAACCCGTCCCAGGGGAATGCCGAAGCGCTTGCCAAGCTCGGGAATCTCTGATTCTTCGAGTTTCAGGAACTCCATGAAGACTTCAGTGGGAATGGGCCCGGGCGCCACCGCATTAACCCGAATACCGAATTCCGCCAGTTCCACGGCCAGGGTCTGAGTCAAGTTGTTGACCCCGCTCTTGGCCACGGCATAAGGGCCGTTCTGGGGCGAGGCGCGGTTGGCGGCAGCGGATGAGATATTGATGATGGTGCCGCCGCCATGGTCCTTCATGATGCGGGCTGCTGCCTGGGCCCCGGTCCAGACAGCTTTGAGGTTCAGATTCATCTGGAAGTCCCACTGCCGCTCGGGCATCTCCAGAAAGGTGCGCGGAACGCGATCATCGGCACCGCCTGCGTTGCTGATCCAGCAGGTCAGCTTGCCGAACTCATCGAAGGCTCGCTTCGCCAGCATCTCAACCTGCTCGATGTACATGACATCGCAGGGGACGGCCAGAGCGCGCCGCCCGAGGGCGCGGACCTTCTCCGCGACGGCCTCGACTTCTTCCTGGCGGCGCGCGGCCACCACGATGTCAGAGCCGGCTTCCGCCATGCCGAGAGCGATGCCCTCGCCGATGCCGCGGCCACCGCCTGTCACGACGGTAACCTGCCCGTCGAGTCGGAACTGATCGAGAATGCTCATGTCCTGGCTCCTGTCCTGATTCCGGTATGAAGTCCACGGCCCATCATCCACGGAAGATCCAGCAGGGTGCGGATTCCGGGTTCTGCGGCGTGGACGTAGGGTATGGCGTTGACGGCATGCATCGCGGTCGAGATCAGGCCACCGTCGATCCAGTCTGGACGCATGTCGATTCGCATGTTCGGTTCACCGCGGATGGTCACGCTGTGATTGCCGCGGGGCCAATCCGGGGCGACGCTGTCGTGCATACGCCAGACGGTTTCATGGCGAATGACCTTGCGGCGACCCAACATGCCCGACCATTCCCAGCGCTGGCCGGCGATAGTGCCCTGCTTCACGGTACCCGCAGCCGTCTCGAGGTCACTCTCTGCCAGCACGCGGGTGGTCTTGGCCTTGATGTCGTCGAGAGCCACGCCAAGACCGTCGGCCACAAGCTGTACGCTCTCACGGAACAGGCTCGTCAGCCAGTGACTGTAGCGCGCGGCATCCTTGCGGAATCTGGCAGGTGTCTTGCCGAAGCCCATCATGTCAAACATGATTTCCGGCGAGGGGTAGTGCTGAAAATTCGAAATCTCCAGCACATGCACCTCGTCGATCCTGTTGGACAAGGCCGACATCGTCAGCGGCAGCAGGTCGCCCATCCAGCCCGGATTGAGGCCCGTGGAGTGGAAGGTGCTGTTGCCTTTAATGCAGGCCGTCTGCAGGCGCTTCACCAGGGCGGGGCCGTGCACCTTGGGATAGAGATAGCCCACTGTAGTGATCACGCTTTTGCCCGCCGAAAGAAGCTTGCAGAAGGTATCGACGTCGGCCTCGGGATCCTCCCCATAGACCAGCGACGGCAGCGGTGAGTGGATGACCACGTCGGCCTTCATCTTGAGGATTTTCTCCACCTCCCGCGTCGCCTTGACGCCGATCGGACCGATACCTGAAAGCTCGCCGGCATCACGCCCGTCCTTGGATTCACCGTAGACGTACATGCCAACGAGCTTCATGCCCGGACGCGCGTGGATGGCCGCCACCGCATGGCGACCGACGTTGCCGCCGGACCACTGGATGACCCTGATCGTCATGCGCAACTCCAGGTTCGGAAAAGTGCCGCGATCATGCGCCCCCCGTCACATACAGGACCTGGCCCGTCACCCAGCTCGATGCGGGCGCCGCCATGTAGAGGACGGCGGCCCCGATATCCTCAGGCGTTCCCCAGCGCTGCAGCGGCATGGCCATGGCGCGCTTGAGCTCCTCTTCGCGTTCCGGGCTGTTCATCTTCATGCTGTCGATGAAATTCTCGGTGGGGATGGGGCCCGGCGCCACGGCGTTGACGCGGATCTTCGGTGCCAGCTCTCGCGAGAAAGTGGCGGTCAGGCTGTTCACGGCGGCCTTGGAGGCGCCGTAGGGTCCGTTCTTGAGGTTCGGACCCATGTCCTTGGCTGCGCGGGAGGAAATGTTGATGATGGAGCCGCCATGGTCCTGCATATGTCTGGAGGCCTCCACGCAGCCCGCCCAGACCGCTTTCAGATTGAGATCCATCTGGCCATCCCACTGCTCTTCAGAGGTTCGGGTCAGATAGCGAGGCGTGCCGTCGGGCAGTCCGCCGGCATTGTTGACCCAGATATCGATGCGGCCGAATTCCTGGACTGTGCTTGCGGCCAGATGGGCGAGTTCTTCGGTGCTGGTCACGTCCGCTGGCAGGGCTAATGCCCGACGACCGAGCTGCTCGATCTCTGCCACCAGGGTGTCCAGATCGGATTTGCTGCGTGAGGAGACGACGACATCGGCTCCAGCTTCGGCGAGCGCCTTGGCAATGCCGCGGCCAATACCTTTGCCGGCGCCCGTGACGACAGCCACTTTGCCGTCGAGACGGAACAGATCGAGCACACTCATGGGAACTCCCCAGGCAGGTGAAGGAACGAAATTGTAGCGGGCCGATGTCTGCGCACCATTCCCATTCACGCATGACTGTCTTATCTTGGATGCAATGTGTCAAGGAGAGAGGGGCCAGGGTCATGAGTAATCTGTTCGGAGAGCTGTTCCAGCTTGGTCATGTGGTGCCGTCTGTGGATGCGGCCATGGAGGCCTGGCGGGCAGCAGGAGTCGAAGACTGGACGGTGGTGCGGGACTTTCCGGTGCTCGAGTGGTACTACCACGGCCAGCCCGTGAAGTTGCCCATCGACGTGGCGTTGGCCTGGAGCGGCCCTGTGCAGATCGAGCTGATCGCTCAGCTGGATGACACGCCGTCGATGTATCGCAAATTCCTCGAGGGGCACCCCGAAGGCGGCCTCCAGCATTATGGCTATCGTCCAAAGGACTACAGCGCGGCGCTGCGGGCAGCGGAAGCTGCAGGGTGGACTCAGTGGCTCGGCGGACTGGTCGAGGCCAACAGGCCGTTCTGCTACTTGAAGCCTCCGGCAGGCAGCAGTGGCCTGCTGCCTGCGGAGATCAGCGGTGCTAGCGTGGCATGATCGGATTATCGCCGGGCCGGAACAACTCATGGGCCCGGCGCCACTGGGCGAAAGTGGCGAGAATGTGCGGCGGGTCACCGTGGATTTCCGTGAAGCAGCCATTCACGGAGCGGGTGTCGAAATAGGACGCATTGACCTCGTCCGCATACAGCTCGCAGGCGGGCTCGAAACCCATGTCCAGCAAGCGTTGACGTTCGGCCTCGAAGTCGTGGACCAGGACGCCGACGTGGTGGAAGCCTTCCTGGCCGGCAGCGAACATGTCGCGATAGATCGACGGGGTGTCGTCGTGCTGCTGAATGAACTGAATCATCATGTCGCCCAGATAGCCGAACGCATACGTCACGTCCGCCTCCTGAGATGTGCCGCGATAGGTGAAGGTGTCCGTTTTATGATGGGGCACCAGCACGAACGGACCGGCGTTGAACAGCTTGGCCCACTTGTGAATCGATGCTTCGATGTCGTTCACCAGATAGGCTTCCTGGAATAGCGGATATCTTTCCAAAAGCATGGTCTTTCCCCTCCAATCAGCAATCAAGCAATGGTTCCGGGTCCGGTTATACATTCACGCACGCAGGTTGTCATGACGGCCTGCGTGCAACGATGGTTTCAGTCGTCGCTGCCGAACATCTCCCGCAGCTTGTCGGTCCGCCCGGAGATGACCACCGGTGTCGCTTCTTCACGGCGCATTCGCCGCCGCAAGGAAGCATCCACCAGAGCGGGCGGGATGTAGCCGTCGTCTTCGCGGCTGATGTTGGTTCCAGCCGGGACGATGGCATCGATGGCATCGAGGTGGGCTGCTTGGAGCTGCACGTCAGCCACCGCAAGCAGACCTTCGAGATGCTCCATGGTGCGGGGACCAATGATGGCCGAGGTCACCGCCGGGTGTTCGCAGGCGAAGCTCATGGCCAAGCCCATGATGCTGGTGCCGGCATCCTCGGCTACGCCGGACAGCGCCTCGATGGCATCGTACTTCCTGGCCGTATCCGGATGGGCTGCATCGAAGAGCTGGGGCTGCAGATTGGCTCGATGTGCGCCGCTGGCCTCCTGGCCGCGGCGGTACTTGCCGGAGAGCCAGCCCTGGGACAGGGGGCTCCAGACCAGGACGCCCATGCCGTAACGCTGACAGGTCGGCAGCAGGTCGGCTTCGATACGACGGGCGAAGATGGAGTAGGGAGGCTGTTCGGTCCGGAACCGCTCTCGCCCGCGCCGCTCGGCGACCCAATGGCTTTCGACGAGCAGCTCGGACGGAAAGGTGGAGCTGCCG
>SLTB01000339.1 GCA_007130155.1 Pseudomonadales bacterium | reverse complement strand
GACATCGGCAGGCTGAAGTCGCCGGAAGCGAACGATGCCCACATCGTCAACATCGTCGACTGGCTGCTGCAGTACGCCTTTGATCAGCGCGCCAGTGACATCCACATCGAGCCGCGTCGGGAGCAGGGCCGGGTGCGTTTTCGCATCGACGGCGTGCTGCACGACATCTACGCGCTGCCGGCCGCGGTGATGACCGCAGTAGTCAGCCGTCTGAAGATTCTTGGGCGCATGGACGTGGCGGAGAAGCGGCGGCCCCAGGATGGCCGCATCAAGACCCGCTCTTCGGAGAACTCGGAGGTGGAGTTGCGGTTGTCCACCATGCCCACCGCCTTCGGCGAGAAGCTGGTGATGCGGATCTTCGATCCAGACGTGCTGCTGCGCTCCTTCGAGGACCTCGGCTTCGGTGGCGAGGACCTCAAGCGCTGGTACGGGATGGTCCACAATCCCCACGGCATCGTTCTGGTGACTGGGCCTACCGGCTCAGGCAAGACCACGACGCTGTATTCGACCTTGAAGGATCTGGCAACGCCTGAAGTGAATGTCTGCACCATCGAGGATCCCATCGAGATGGTGGAGCCCTCTTTCAACCAGATGCAGGTGCAGAAGAACATCGAACTCGACTTCGCCTCGGGCGTGCGTGCCCTGCTGCGACAGGATCCGGATATCATCATGATCGGCGAGATTCGCGATCTCGAGACCGCTGAGATGGCCATTCAGGCCGCCCTCACCGGTCACCTGGTGCTGTCGACGCTGCATACCAATGACGCTCCGAGCGCCATCACCCGTCTGTTGGAGCTGGAGGTGCCGGCCTATCTGATTCGGGCCACGGTGCTCGGCTGCATGGCGCAGCGGCTGATCCGCGTACTCTGTCCCCACTGCAAGGCCCCGGCGCCGGTGGACGAGGATGCCTGGCGGGCACTGGTCCGACCCTTCAAGGTGCCGCTGCCGGAGCAGGCTCAGCGGGCGGTGGGTTGTATCGAATGCCGTGACACGGGCTTCATGGGCCGGGTGGGCATTTACGAGCTGCTGCCGGTGACCGATCGGGTCAAGCCGCTGATCGCACCTCAGTGCGACCTGACCGAGATCCGCAAGCAGGCCATGCGCGAAGGCATGCGTACACTGCGCCTGTCCGGTGCCCTGCAGGTGGTTCGCGGCAACACCACCATAGAGGAGGTGCTGCGGGTCGTGCCGCTCACCTCCGGGGACTGATGGGGTGGCCCGCCCTTTGAGTGCTGCGACGACCGACTGCCAGAGAGAGACATGCCCTTGGAGAACTCTATCATCCTGACCGCGGTGGGCGTCGGCCTGCTGCTCGTGCTTTTGCTGGCCTCCATGCGGCGCGTGCCGGAGGGGTTTGCCTACACCGTGGAGCGCTTCGGACGCTACGTCCGCACGATCAGGCCGGGCCTGCGCTGGCTGCTGCCCCTGGCCGAGCGTATCGGTGCCCGCCAGGATCTGCGTGAGCGGCGGGTCAACGTGGCGCTGGCGAATCTGTTGAGCCGGGATCGCATCAGTATCAACGTCGATCTGGCTTGTTTCTTCCAGGTGGTGGATCCCGCTCGCGCCAGCTACGAAGTGGAGCAGCTCGAGGATGGCATCACGGCGCTGCTGGGCGTGACGTTGCGCAATCAGGTGGCGGCCCATGACCTCGACGCCCTTTTGGCGGCCCGTTCCCGCCTGGGCGCTGAATTGCTTGCCGCCTGTGACAGCGCAGCGGCGTCCTGGGGGGTGCATCTGACGCGGGTGGAACTCGATACGCTGAAGCTGCCGGATGCATTGCTGGCAGCGGTGGCTGCAGAGCGCAGCACTGAACTCGAGCGCCGGACCACGGTCCTGGCTGCAGAGGGGGAGCGACGGGCCCTTCGGCTGAAGGCGGAGGCCGGACGGGACGCCGAGATCATGGCTGCCGAAACGGCAGCCCGGGTCGCCACACTCAACGCTGAGGCCAGGGAGCGCAGTGCTGAGGCGGAGGCGCGGGCCACGTTGATGCTGTCCCGGGCCGTGGCCGAGGGCAGTCCGCAGGCGCTGAACTATCTCATCGCCCAGCAGTACGTGGATGCGCTGAAGTCGCTGGCGACCTCGGACAACGGCCGCTTCGTGGTCCTGCCCATGGAGAATGGCGGTTTAAGTGCCAGCCTCGACGGCATTCGTGCCCTGGCCGCCAGCGCCTTCGACAGGCCTGCCGAGCCACCATCCAAAGGGCCCGGACGGGCAGCGAATGAGGCCTCCGGCGCGGAGCCCAGAGCCGATTCGGAGAATCCCGACACACGCGCTGCCCTGCGGCCTTTTCAGCCGCCGGATGTGGACGGACGGATCGGCTGACCCATGAGTCAACGGGATGCCACGCCGACACTGCCGCAGACACTGGCGGAAGTCGCTGCCACTCGCCTTGACCGGCTCACCGAAGCCGGCGTTTCCCCTGCGCTGCTCTCCGAGTACGGCGAGGAACTCGAGATGCTGGCGGTGGGTAGCGATTTCGCCATCGACTGGTTGGCCCGGGAGTCATCCCGGCTGCAGGCTTTGCTCGACGCAGACCTTCATCGCAGCGTGCCGAGCCGGGATAGCCTGGCTGCAGAACTCGATCAGCTTCTGGCGGCGCTGGCGGATACTGAGGATCCCGCCGCCCCGGATGGTCCGGTGGGCCAAACGCTAAGGCATTTCCGCAATCATCATCAGGTCGGCATCATCTGGCGGGATCTGAATCGCTGTACGGATCTCGACGGCACCATTGGGATCCTGTCCGATCTGGCCGAGATCATCCTGGAGCAAACGCTGGCGTTGCTGCATCGACGGCTGGCCGCTTTGCTTGGCGAGCCGGTGGACGATGCCGGCAGGCCCCAGCAGCTGGTGGTGCTCGCCCTGGGCAAGCTCGGTGCCCGTGAGCTCAATCTCTCCAGCGATGTTGATCTCATGTTCGCCTATCCCGCACCTGGACACGCCGCCGGTGGGCTCAGCAACCAGGAGTGGTTCCTGCGGCTCGCGCGTCAGGTCATTGCTGTGCTCGATACCCGTACGGCCTCCGGCTTCGTCTACCGGGTGGACATGCGTCTGCGGCCCTTTGGCGACAGCGGACCCATGGTCCAGCACTTCGACGCCTTGCTCGGCTACTACGAGGAGCAGGGCCGGGACTGGGAGCGCTACGCCATGATCAAGGCAAGGCCGGTGGCCGGGGATCTCGACGCCGGCAGGGCGCTGCTGGCCGGCCTGCGGCCCTTCGTGTTCCGACGCTACCTCGATTTCGGTGCCATCGAGGCCCTGCGGGAGATGAAGGCCCTGATCCGCCGCGAGGTGCGCCGCAAGCAGCTGCAGGACAACGTGAAACTCGGCGAGGGTGGCATCCGCGAGGTGGAGTTCATCGCCCAGGCTTTCCAGCTCATTCATGGTGGACGTGACGTGCGTTTCCAGCAGCCGTCGCTGCGCATGAACCTGCGGCACATCGCCGATGCGGGACTGCTCGATGCTGCGGAAGTCAGCGACCTTGATATCGCCTATGTCTATCTTCGGGAGGTGGAGCATCGCTTACAGGCCGTGGCGGATGAACAAACGCAGAGGTTGCCGCGGGACGGGCTGGCCCAGGAACGCCTGGCCTGGACCATGGGCGATGCCGACGTTGCCATGTTCGCAGCGCAGCTGGCGCGACACAGGGAACGGGTGGCGCAGATTTTCGGCGACCTGATCCAGCCCCTCGATCCCGCCATCGGTGGCGATGAAGACGTCTGGGTGGAGCTCTGGGCCGAGCCGGATGCGGCCAGCACTGGGGAACTGGCCGCAGCCGGATTCGCCGATCCGGAGCTGGCCCTGTCGCGACTGGCGGATCTCCGACAGCGTCGGGAGCGGGAGGTCACCCAGGAGCTCGGCAGGCAGCGACTCGATGCACTGATGCCGCGGCTGCTGGCGCTGGTGGCGGAAGCCGAAGACCCGGATCGGGCGTTGGCGCGCAGCCTCAGGCTGGTGGAGGCGGTTCTGCGTCGCACGGCCTACCTGGTGCTGCTGGTGGAGAACCCCAAGGCCCTCGAGCAGCTCGTCCGGCTGTGTCAGGCATCTGACTGGATCGCCGAGTCGCTGGCGCGACATCCGATTCTGGTGGATGAACTGCTGGAACAACGCTCGCTGTATACGCCTCCAGAGCGGGAAGCGCTGGCCCGGGAGCTGGCGGAGCACTTGCAGTCCGTGCCGGCTGGCGATCTCGAACAGCAGATGGAGCAGTTGCGCTACTTCAAGGAAGCTACTGAGCTGCGCGTGGCGGCCTGTGAGTTGTCCGATATGCTGCCGATCATGAAGGTCAGCGACGCCCTGACCTGGCTGGCTGAGGTGATCATCGAACAGGTGGTGAGCATGGCCTGGCAGCATACCGTGGCCCAATACGGCCGGCCGCGGAATGCCGACGGTGAAGCTGTGGACGAGGGCTTTGGCGTCATCGGCTATGGCAAGGTGGGTGGCATCGAGCTCGGATGGGGCTCGGATCTGGATCTGGTCTTCCTGCACGATCTGCCTTCGGACGGCCAGACGGATGGTGAGCGCAGCGTTGCCAATGGCCAGTTCTTCGCCCGCCTCGGCCAGCGCATCATTCACCTGCTGACAACCCGGACTCATACTGGGGAACTCTACGAAGTGGACATGCGGCTGCGGCCCTCCGGTCAGGCAGGCGTGCTGGTGAGTTCGCTGGCCGCGTTCGACCGCTATCAGCGCGAGGAGGCCTGGACATGGGAACATCAGGCATTGGTGCGGGCGAGGATGCTGGCGGGGCCGCCGGACCTCGCGGCCAAGTTCGTCAGCATCCGCGGTGAGATACTGGGTCAACAGCGGGATCGCGAGGCCCTGAGGCAGGACATCGTCAAAATGCGCCTGAAGATGCTTGCGGAACTGCGAGGGTTGCGCGAGCGGCCGCCAGCCGCGGAATTGGCGGCGAGGACCGAGCTGGATCTGAAGCAGGACCCCGGCGCTGTCGTGGATATCGAATTCATGGTTCAATATTTGGTTCTGGGCTGGGCACATGCCCACCCGGACCTCCTGCTCCACACTGATGCCATCCGCTCGCTGACAACCGCGCTGGCGGTGGGCATCCTGCCGGCCGCCACGGCAGAGCTTCTGATCGAGAGCTACAAGGAGTTTCGGGCGGAAACCCACCGCAGGACGCTGCAGAATCTGCCGGCGCATTCCGATGATCCGGATTTGCTGGCCCGTGCCCGGGCGGTGGCCGCGGTCTGGGACGAATGGATGGCAGCGGAGTGAGGTCATCGCAGCAAGGCGATGCCAGCAATCAATAGGCGCCCGTGACGAACGGGGTTTGCGGACGCAACAGGGTTGAGGAGTGGACAATGGCAGCACCGAATTTCGCTGATCGCGATGGTCTGATCTGGTTCGACGGGGAACTGGTGCCCTGGCGCGAGGCGAAGGTGCATGTGCTCACCCATACCCTCCACTATGGCCTGGGTGTGTTCGAGGGGGTGCGTGCCTATAACACTCCGCAGGGTCCGTGCATTTTCAGGCTTGATGCGCATACCAATAGGCTGTTCAACAGCGCGCATATCCTCGGTATGACCATTCCCTGGACGCGGGAAGAGATCAACGAAGCTCAGAAACTCGTGATCCGCGAGAACGCTCTGGACGAATGCTACCTGCGGCCGATGTGTTTCTATGGCTCCGAGGCCATGGGGCTGCGTGCTGAGGGCCTGTCCACGCACTGCATCATCGCCGCCTGGCCCTGGCCGTCATACATGGATCCGGAAGCCAAGGAGCGCGGGATCAAGGTGCGCACGTCTTCCTATACGCGGCACCATGTCAATATCACCATGTGCAAGGCGAAGGCCAACGGCAACTACATCAATTCCATGCTGGCACTCCGGGAAGCGTTGGACTGTGGTGCCGAAGAGGCCCTGCTGTTGGACAACGAGGGCTATGTAGCGGAGGGTAGCGGCGAGAACATTTTCCTGCTCCGCGGAGGCAGGCTGCATACGCCGGAGTTGACTTCATGTCTGGACGGTATCACCCGCGGGGCGATTCTGGCCTTCGCTGAAGAACTCGGCCTGCCCATCGTGGAACGCCGCATCACGCGCGACGAAGTCTACATTGCCGATGAGGCGTTCTTTACCGGGACGGCGGCAGAAGTGCTGCCGATTCGCGAGCTCGATGGCCGCAAGATCGGCAGCGGTCGCCCTGGCCCGGTGACGCGCAAGTTCCAGGACATGTACTTCGATCAGGTGCGCGGCAAGCGTAACGTTCATCAAGACTGGCTGACCCCCATCCGCTGATCGGGGTCAGACGGCTGGGCAAGGCAGAGCGCCCTTGAGGCGCTCTTCACTCCGGGGCCCGCTGCTGCAGCCCCTTGGGCTGGTCCCGCATCCGCTGTTGCACAGGCGAAGCGCCGCAAGACGGCCGCCCAGCGGAGCAGTCGCTGTCCCGTCGGGCCGAGCTCCGGGGCCGCAGGCCCCTGCTGCGTGGCAGGGGTGTCTTTGTGCCGGAAGAGACCCTGGATGGTGTCGCAGCCGGGATTCGAGAATTCGGCCATGGAAAACATGTTGGGTGCTGTGTCATGACACAAGCTGTGGTTCCGGTTCGATGAGCATGAAGATTGCGCTGACGATCCTGCGATATTTCCCCCATGGCGGTGTTCAGCGTGATCTTTTTGCCATCGCCCAGGCCTGCGCCCATTCCGGGCACGAAGTGCGTATCTTCGCAGAGAGTTGGCAGGGGGAGCGCCCGTCAGGTTGTGAGGTGGAATGTCTGCCCTCCCCTGGACGCTCTGAGTCGCTGCGCGCGTATCGTTTCGCTGTTGCCACGGAAGCCCGGGTAGCCTCTTGGGAGGCCGATCTTGTCCTTGGCTTCGATCTCATGCCTGGCCTGGATGTGTACTTCGCGGCTGCGCCCTGCTATCTGGAGAAGGTTCACTCGGAGCGGAGTTCCCTTTATCGCCTCACCCCGGATTACCGTCATCGATCACGGCTGGAAGCAGCCGTTTTCGGCTCGCTCTCGCCGACGCGCATCCTGCTGCCGGATCCGCGCCAGGAACCTGTTTTCCGCCGCTGGTACGACACGCCAGCCGAGCGTTTCGTGCATCTGCCCCCCGGCGTGGCGGAAGACCGGCGCGCGGGAGGCAATGCGGAGGCCTTGCGGGCGCTCGGGCGGGCGGAGTTCGATCTCGACGACGGCACCCTGCTGCTGCTCCTGATGGGCTCGAACTTGGTGAGCAAGGGGTGCGACCGTGCGCTCAGGGCGTTCGCGGCATTGCCTTCAAGCCTCCGTGGTCGGGCACGAATGCTGGTTGTGGGCGCCGATGATCCCAGCCCCATGCAGCGGCTTGCCGAGCGACTCGGCATCGGCGCCCACGTCATCTTCGAAGGCGCGCGGGACGACGTGCCGCGGCTGCTGCAGGCGGCTGACCTACTGCTGCACCCGGCGCGCACGGCCAAGGCTGGTGCGGTATTGCTCGAAGCTCTGGTGGCTGGGCTGCCAGTGCTGACCAGCGCCACCTGCGGTTACGCCCTGCACGTGGATGCTGCCGGGGCCGGGGTCGTCATGCGTGAGCCTTTTGTGCAGGCGGCGCTCGATCTGACCTTGGCACGCATGCTCGAGGAGAGTCTCGCAGCGTATCGGCGTCGTGGGTTGGCCTATGCAGCCCGCCACGATCTCCACGGCCAGCGCCGGCGGGTGCTGGCGGAGATTGATGGACTCATCGAGGGTATGAACTCAGGCCTGCTCCATTCGGCCCGTTCCCGGGCCGAGGTGGCGCCGTCTGATGCCGGCGGCGGAGACCGGCCTTGAATCGTCTCTACCTCACCAAGTTGTTGCGTCTGCTGTGTACGCCGCGGGCCCTGGCGCTGATCGCCATCATCGTCATCGGACTCTGGGTGGTGGTGGCGGAACCGGTCGACCGGGCTCAACTCAGGGTCCTGGGAGAGTGGCTGACGTCCCATCCGGCAGCGTTGCTGGTGTTGCTGCTGGTGCAGGTGGCGATGTTCGCGCTGGCGTTGCCCGGATCGGTCATGGTGTGGCTCGTCGCTCCTTTTCTGGGGTTCGTTCCAGCGGTGGCGCTGATGGTGTCCGGCAGCGTGCTGGGTGCCATGGCCGCCTGGTGGGTGGCGCGCTGGCTGGGTGCGACGGCACGCAGTCGAGTGGCAGGCCATCCGGTATACAAACTGCTCTCGGATGCATCGGACCCCGTCACCCAGACGGCACTGCGGGTGCTGCCTGGATTTCCCCATTCCATGATCAACTATGCCGGTGGTGTGCTGGCGCTGCCTCTGCCTGGGTTTCTTGCTGCGGCGCTGGTAGGCCTGACCTTGAAATGGATGCTTTATGTCAGCGCCATTCAGGCCCTGATCGAAGCTGGTGATGAATCAGGTGGTCCGGATGCCATCGTATTGCTGCCGCTGCTGTTGCTGGCCTTGTTCCTGATCGGGGGCCGATGGCTGGCGCGACGCTGGCGCGCCAGCCGCGTTGAGTCTGCGGATGGATAAGGAGGCCCTGAAAGCCAGAGTGGGGCGAACCCGATTCAGAGCTTCCACGCCTTGAGCCCAGTCCGGACATGTGCCGGACTTGGCGTGTGCTGAACCATTCAGGACGAATTGTTCAGCGCTTCCTTAGTACTACTGTGTCATTAACATTGGTGTGCCGCCACAACATGGACAGCGCTCCAATGTTCGCGTGATCGCCCAGGCGATGTGCCAGCGAAGCG
>SLTB01000263.1 GCA_007130155.1 Pseudomonadales bacterium | reverse complement strand
GCTGGCGCGGAGCAGCAGGCCGATCTGGCGGCTGCCGCTCCGGGCGCCCAGGAGGCGGCGCTGTTCGAAGCCATGGTCCGCTGCATCCTCGATCTCGGCCCTCGATACGACGAGCTGATCTTCGATACCGCACCCACCGGTCATACCCTGCAGCTGCTGAGCCTGCCGGAAACCATGGCCATCTGGACCGAAGCCATGCTGGCCAGGCGCCGGGAAAGCCAGACTGCCTGGCGTGAACGCGACACCACCCCTGCGTCACCGGAAGACCGCGCAGCGGCCATTCTCGAACGGCGACGCCTGCGCTTCGAGACGGTACGAACACTCTTCACTGATGCCGACCGGACCCGATTCATTCCGGTGCTCAACCCCGACGCACTGTCGGTGGATGAGACCAGGCGTATGGTGAGGCAACTCACCGACCGTGGCGTTCGGGTGCCGTTGCTGCTCGTCAATCGGGTCATCCCCAAGACAGCCGAAGGCGATTTCGCCGTGGCACTGCGAGCCACTCAGAGCCGGCATCTCGAGGCCATCGACCGATCCTTCAGCCACCTGAAGCGCTGGCGGATCGACTACAGCAGCAGAGAGATTCAAAGCTTCGACGACCTGCACAGCATTCCGCTTCCCGAGGCATGAGCACTCTCATGAAACAGAACATGTTCAGATCTGCAGCGAGCATTCTCGGCGTGGCAGGCAATCGCTAACGATCCCGATTTCGATTTCGAATCCCCAGCAGTGGATGCTGAAAACATGCTCCAGAGCGATGATCCTGAGCCTGCGCAGACAGCACCCAATCCTTTTTTCGAGGCTGACGCCCTGCCCTACGGCATGCCGCCCTTCGATCGCATCGATGATGACCATTTTCGGCCGGCCATCGAGCGCGGGATGGTCGAACAGCTGCGGGAAGTCACCACCATCGCCGGCAGCGACGAGCCACCCACCTTCATCAATACCATCATCGCCATCGAGCGCAGCGCTGCACTCCTCAATCGGCTCAATCGTGTCTTCGGCAATCTGAACAGTGTCGACTCCAACCCCGCACGCCGCGCCATCCAGCGCGAGATGTCACCGCGCCTGGCGGCCCACAGAGATGCGATCCTGCTCGATCGCCGCCTCTTCGACCGCATCGAAGCCCTTTACGAGCAACGCGATACGCTCGAGCTCGATGTGGAATCACTGCGTCTGCTCGAGCGCTACCACCACGACTTCGTCCGCGCCGGCGCGCGCCTGAACGAGTCGAAACAGCAGCGACTGCGGGAAATCAACGCTGAGCTGGCCGACCTCACCACCCACTTCAGCCAGAATGTGCTGGCCGAGGTCAACGACGCCGCGCTCATCCTCGACGATGAAGAGGAACTGCGAGGGCTCAGTGCCGGCAGCATCCGCGCTGCAGCCTCAGAGGCCCGGGAACGCGATCTCGATGGCAAGTACGTGCTGACGCTGCAGAACTTCTCCAACCCGCCCCAGCTCGCCCACCTGCACGACCGCAGCGTCCGCGAGCGCCTGATGGCCGCCTCCCTCGGTCGCGGCACCCGCGGCAATGACTTCGATAATCGGAAGATTGTCGCCCGCACCTTCCGCCTGCGCGCCGAGCGCGCCGGTCTGCTGGGTTACGACAATCATGCCCAGTTCGTCCTCGCGGACCAGACGGCCCAGACCGTGGACGCCATCAAGGATCTGCATGGCCATCTCGCACCAGCGGCCGTGGCCAATGCCCGCCGCGAGGCAGCAGAGCTGCAGGCCCTGATCGATGAGACCGAAACCGAGCCCTTCGAACTCGCGGCCTGGGACTGGCAGTACTACGCGGAGCGCCTGCGGCAACGCCGCTTCGATATCGATGATGCCCAGATCCGCCCCTACTTCGAACTCGACAGTGTGCTGGTCAACGGCGTGTTCCATGCCGCCGAGCGGCTCTACGGCCTCAGCTTCGAGGAACGCCACGACCTGCCGACCTACCATCCCGACGTTCGTGTCTTCGAGGTATTCGACCGTGATGGCGAGCCCCTCGCACTGTTCCTGGGTGACTTTTACGCCCGTCCAGCCAAGCGCGGGGGCGCCTGGATGAATGCCTATTCGGTGCAGTCGGAGCTGCTCGGTGGCCGCCCTGTGGTGGGCAATCACCAGAACATCCCCAAGCCGCCGACAGGGGAGCCCACGCTCATGACGCGAAGCGAGGTGACCACCATGTTCCACGAGTTTGGCCATGCGCTGCATGGGCTGCTCTCTAACGTCACCTACCCACGCTTCGCCGCCACGGCCGTTCCCCGCGACTTCGTCGAGTATCCCTCGCAGGTCAACGAGATGTGGGCGCTGTGGCCCGAGGTGCTGGCCAACTACGCGCGCCATCACGAAACCGGTGAGCGGTTGCCCAGGGAACTGCTCGAGCGGGTGCTGGCGTCCCAGCAGTTCAACGAAGGCTTCCGTACGACTGAGTAGCTGGCGGCGTCGATCATCGATCAGGCCTGGCACCAGCTCGGGGCAGACGAAGTCGTCGATGCCAAGGACGTACTGAGATTCGAGGCCGAGGCCCTGGCTTGCGCCGGTATCGACTTCTCGCCCGTCCCACCCCGCTACCGGACGCCCTACTTCTCCCACATCATGGGCGGCTACGCCTCGGGCTACTACGCCTACATTTGGAGCGAGGTGCTCGACGCCGACAGCGTTGCCTGGTTCGAGGCGAACGGCGGACTGGAACGCGCCAACGGCGACCACTTCCGTGCCACCGTGCTGTCCCGCGGCGGCAGCGTTGATGCCATGACGCTGTACACCGACTTCGCCGGCCGTAAACCTGACATCCGGCACCTGCTCGTGCGGCGCGGCCTGCAGCAGTACCCTTGACGCCCAGCAACTGGTCAAAGCGTGGGGTGGCAGGCGGGACCGCGCCCGTGTACAAAGACATTCATCCTTGAAGGCAGACTCAGAGGGCCGCTCCCCATGATCATCATCTCCGCAACCCTGGACTTCGCCAGCGAAGCCGATCGCGATCGCGCCGTCGAGCTCACGACGCCAATTCAGGCCGCCACCCGCGACGACGAACCCGGCTGCCAGGCCTACTGCTTCGCACCGGATCCGGTCGTAAAGAACCGCATTCAGGTCTACGAGCTCTGGGACGACGGCCCGACCCTGGCCGCACATTTCAAGCACGCGAACTACGAGGCTATGAAGGTCGCCCTGCAGAAAGTGGGCATCACCGGCACCGAGAACCAGATGTTCCTCATCGACGCCCATGAGCCGGTCTACAACGCCAACGGCGAGCCCCGCGAAACCTTCTTCAACGGCCGTGCCTGAGGCTGCCATGGCGATGCGACACGAAAACGCCAAGGTCATCGATCTCCATGCCCATGTGGTGCTCGAAGACGCATTCGGCCTCGCTGGCCCTCACGGCCCGGAACTGGCACGGACTGAGGACGGCGTGCCCTACTTCCGCATCGGCACCTACCGCATGCAGCCCATGGACTACCGCGGCAGCATCTTCATGGACGTGGACAAGCGGCTGGACCGGATGCGTGAAGTGGGTATCGATCTGCAGCTGCTGTCGCCCAATCCGCTGACCATGTTCCATCGCATCGAGGCGGAACACGCCATCCGTTTCTGCAAGGCCCACAACGACGCCATGGCGGAGCTGGTGAGCGCGCATCCGAACCACCTGCTCGGAAGCATCGCCCTGCCCATGCAGAACGTCCCCGCTGCCATCGCCGAACTCGAACGCAGCGTCAAACAGCTCGGCCTGGTGGCAGCCTGCACCGGGACTGACTTTCCGGTCACGTTGGATGCGCCGGAGCTCGACGATTTCTATGCTGCCCTGGTGGAGCTCGACGTCCCGCTGTTCCTGCATCCCGCCTCCACGGGCGGTTCCGGCGGACCGGATGATCCCCGGCTCGGCCGTTTCGACTTCACTTTGCTGCTCGGTTACGCCTACGAGGAAACCCTGGCCACAGCCACCTTGATCTTCGGCGGCGTCCTGGACCGGCATCCTGATCTCGACGTCTGCATCTCCCATGGCGGTGGGGCCATGCCCTTCCTCATCGAGCGTTTCGAAGGCATGTCGCGTTTCCGCGCCTGGGCTCCAGAGTCGGTCAAGGAGCACGGCTTTGCCGGCATGCTCCGGAAGCTGTGGTTCGACGCCCATGTGGATGGCGCAGCAGCGGTGCATATGCTGGTGGATACGGTGGGCCGCGAGCGACTGGTCTACGGCACGAATTTCGGCGGCTGGGATGCCCCGAAGAAGGCCGATGCCCTGGCCGCAGAGCTGACGCCCAACGCCCGACGGCTGATGCGCCTGGATCGCGGCGCTTAACGCAGGCCGACAGGACGCCCGCGTGGAGAGCCCGCAGTGCGGGCGATGGATCAAAGAAGCGCTGGTGGCTCTTGATCGCCCGCACTGCGGGCCATCCCTGGCCGGCACCCCTCCGGCGCGCTGCGCGACCTGTTTCGCTCCAGGCGAAGCCGGCCCACAAAAGCCTGCCACGGCCAGCGCAGCGCATGTTTCTTCCGCGACAGCGTGAACGAACGTTCGTGGCGGGCTCCCACAGAGAGGTGTTCTGATCGGTCAGGCTCAGTCACACTACGCTGATCGTCGCCGGCCGTGATCCCATGTCTCTGAGCAACGCCCTCATCGACCCCAGCGAACTGGCAGCACCGGAGCCCCTGAGGCTGACGCCGGTTGCCCCTGCCTACGCCCGTTACCGCATGCTATCGCTGTCTCTGCGCTGGCTCGTTGCCGCGACCCTGATCTGGGCCGCGGTCTCCGAGGTGGCCAGGAACGAGCCCATGCTGGCACTCTGGCCGCTGGCCGTGACGGCCCTCGCTGTGCTGCACTTCGTCTGCGCCTGGCGCGAGGCACGCAGTCGAGCCTGGGGCCTGCGCGACCACGATCTCCTCTATGCCAGCGGTCTGATCCAGCGCCGCCTCACGATCCTGCCCTGCAACCGCATCCAGCATGTGGAAACCGCCAGCGGCCCGCTGGAGCGAAAGTTCGGCCTGCTCCGGGTCACCTGTTTCACAGCCGGTGGTCTGAGCGCGGACCTCGTGATTAGGGGCCTTGCGGCAACCGATGCCGAGCGGGTCCGACAATATCTACTCGGTCGCATTCATGACCTGGATCCGGAGGCTCTGCCTCCAAAGCAGGCAGAGCATGAGCAGGATCCGGACCCGGCAACCTCATGATCAGCGGCGAATGGCAGAGGCTGTCCCCCTGGGCGTTGGTGTATCTCTTTCTGCGCGGTACCGTCGGGATCGTCCGGCAGAATCTGCCCGTGCTGTTCGGCGCCGGCGCCGGCGCGGCCTTTCTCGACGCGATCGGACTCAGAGAGATCTTCATGCTGGTGGGCGCACTGCTGGCCATCAGTCTTCTGGTGTCCCTGCTGCAACACCGCCGCTTCAAATTCCGCATCGACGGCGACCTGCTGCTGGTGCGCAAGGGCATCTTCGAACAGAGCGAGCTCAAAGTACGCAGCGCCCAGATTCAGCAGGTCCTCGTCGAAGCACCCTGGCATCTGCGACTGTTCGGCCTCGTGCGTTTCAGCGTCGATACGCCGGGGGGGGCGGCCACCGAGGTGGAATTACCCGGTATTCGTCCCGACATGGCTTCCGACCTTAGGCGGGCGCTGGAGTCAACGGACCGGGCGGGTGGATCAGGCCATCGGCCGCCCCTGCAGGCGGCCTTGCACCAGGCCTCCGCCACCGATCTGATCCTGCACGGCCTCGCCAACAACTATGCCTGGGTCGCACTCGCAGCCCTGATGCCCTTGCTGCATCGCCTGAGCCAGGGCCAGCAGGAGCGCATCGCTGCACTGGATCTGCCCACTTGGTTCGACACGCTGCTGGAGCATCCCCTGCTCGCCACGAGCATCGCGCTTGCCGCCATCCTGGTAGCGCTGATGGTCGCCTCAGTGGTTATTGCGGTGCTGCGCTTTCATGACTTTCGCCTCGAGCGCGATGACCGCAGCGCCACCACGCCCCGCTTTCGCCAGACCAGTGGTTGGGCCAGCCGCCGGGAACAGATATTGAACGGCGCCAGGCTGCAGGTCGTCGAGCACGTCCAGACGCCTATCGGACGGTTGCTCGGGCGCAGCCATCTCCTGTGTCGGCAGACCGGCAACGTCCAGATCGAGCAGGACCCCAACGGCCAGATGTTTCTGATCCCGGGACTGCAGGCCGGCAGCTGCGAACGCCTGCTGGCCGCACTCTGGCCAGACCGTGTCCCGGCAGAGGTCATGGAGCAGGTCCATCCCCACTACCGCCGGATCAACTTTCTGCGCCTGAACATCATGGCGGCAGTCCTGCTTGCCATCGCAGCCTGGCAGACTGGCGAACCGCGCTGGCTGCTGCCCATGCTTGGTCTTGCGCCGCTGTTCGCCCTGCTGGCCCATTTGCGCTGGCTGGCCGTCGGCTACTCGGTCCGCGAAGGCTGGCTGCAGATACGCTTCGGGCTCATCGGCCGCCGCACGTCCACGTTTCCGGCCGCCAACGTCCAGCGCATCCAGGTCCGACAGAACTGGTTCCAACGTCGCCGTCACGTCGCGGATCTGGTCCTGACCCTGGCGACCGGACCGATTACCGTCCCCTGCCTGCCCGAAAACCGTGCCTGGACCATCTGCGAGGATGTGCTTGAGCGGATCGAGCAACCCGCTTTGGAGGCAGATGTGCTGGACCGGATCAAGCAGCCCGCTTGGGAGGCAGGAGCATGAGCAACAGGCCGGAGAGACGGAAAGCCCGATACGATGGGCGAGCGCGTGTACGCGCCGCAGGCCTGCCGAATGGAGCGACCGGTACCGTCAACTGCCAAGCGCCTTCACCAGGCCTCCCTTGGGACGGGCTGAATCCGCCATCGCTCTGCCCGTGAGCGCCTGCCGGAGCAGGCCTGCGAACTGATCGATGATCAGGTACATGCAGGGGACGACGAGCAGGGTGAGGAACATGGCACCGAGCAGGCCACCGACCACGGTCAGGGCCAGGGGCTGCATAATCTCGGCGCCCTGGCCGAGACCGAGCGCCAAGGGCGTCATGCCAAGCACGGTGGTCAGCGTGGTCATGAGGATGGGTCGCAGCCGCACTGCCCCGGCGGCGACCACGGCGCGGCTGACGCTCAAACCACGCCCACGACCGATTTCGATGTACTCCACCAGCAGAATCGCATTGTTCACCACGATCCCCACCAGCAGGATCACGCCGATCAGCACCGGGGCCGACAACGGCGTCGCTGTCAGCGTCAACACCAGCGCGACACCGATCAGCGCCAGCGGCGCCGTGGCCAGGATGATCAACGGATTGCTGAGCCGTTCGTACTGCACGGCCAGCACGACGAACACCAGAAACAGCGCCAGCAACACCACTGTTGTCAGTTCGCGATGGGTTTCCTCGATGGTCTCCCACTGCCCGGAGAACACGAGGCTGTAACCCTCGGGAATGTCCATCTCGCGCAGCCGCACCTGGGCTTCGGCCACCACCGTACCGACGTCAGCCACCGTGGTGTTGACATTGCCGGTGACGCGCTGAATGCGACTCTGGTTTTCACGCTCAATGTGGGCCGGTCCCTCACCGAGTTCGAAAGTGGCCAAGTCCCGCAGCAGAATGGGTTCGCCCCGATCGCCACGGAAGAGCAGCAGGTTGCCAAGACCTTCTGCATCCGCCACGGCGCTGCGCGGCAGCCGTACCCGGATGTCATAATCCTGGGTTCCGGTCTGGAACCGGGTCGGAACCATGCCGTCCACCGCATCCCGAATCGCTCGTCCCACTTCGGACACCCGAAGGCCCAGACTCGCGGCCCGATCACGATCGACTTGGATGCGAAACAGGGGGCTCTGGTCTTCGCGTCCGACCTCGACACCTTCTAGACCGGGAATACCCGTCAGACGACCACTCATCTCTCGGGCCAGTCCCTGCAGGGTGACCAGATCATCCCCCACGACCATGACCGAGAAGTCATCTCCGGAGGTCGTAAAGCGGAGTCCCTGAATGGAGGGCGGCCGCACTGAGATCCGCGCCCCGGGAAGGTCCAGCTGATCGAGCCGCCGCTGCGCCTCGGCGACCCAGGCTCCCGCGCTCATATCCGGACGCTGCCCCCTTGGCAGCAGCTGAACCCGCGCATTCATCGTACCCGGACGCTCATTGATCACCCCGCCCCCGAGGTGACCACCCACCAGGGTGAATCGTGATTCCACATACGGCATATCCCGAATAACTGCCTCCACCTCCCTCGCAGCGGCATTCGTCTCGCCAGGGGGAGTTCCCCGCGGCAGCACCATGCGAACGCTGACGCCACCGTCGTCCACCTGTGGCAGGAACTCGTTGCCCAATCCATCCGCCAACCGCAGGCTGCCGAACAGAGCCAGCACCGCCACCCCAATGACCAGCCAGCGCCAGCGCAGAATCCGCGGCAGCAGGCTCCGGTAAGCGCTGCGCAGCGCCTGGATGCCCCGATTGAAGGCTCGCAGGGGGGGCGAGCGCTCGAGGCCGCTTTCGAAGCGCAGGTGCCCCAGCAGTGCCGCCAGCATGGGGACCAGCGTCAGCGCGGCCAGCAGCGTCGCAACGATGGCAAAGGAAATGGTGAAGATTAGATCCCGGAAGATCATCGCCGCCATTCCCGAGATCAGCAGCAAGGGCAGGACCGCGGCGAGATTGGTCATGGTCCCTGCCGTAATGGCCGAAGCCACTTCGCGGGCGCCGTCATGGGCGGC
>SLTB01000221.1 GCA_007130155.1 Pseudomonadales bacterium | reverse complement strand
TCCGGCGTGATAAAGCGTTCGGCGTTCTTCAGCGTCTGCCGACGGACCCATTCGGCAGGGGCCTGCTCTGCTTCCCGGCGGCTGGTTTCGAGGTAGTAGCCGTGGACGCGGTTATAACCCACCTTCAAGGTGGCGAAACCGGTGCGCTCCCGCTCCCGGCGTTCAAGATCGATCAGAAAATCCCCCGCATGTTCGGAGAGTGTCCGCAGCTCGTCGAGCTCGGCATCGAAGCACGGCGCGATGACACCGCCATCGCGCAGCACCGCTGGCGGCTGGGGGATGATGGCCCGGCTCAGCTCGTCACGGCTGGCCGGATGTTCACCGATGACGGCATGCAGGTCCGCCAGGCGCGGAGCGTCCAGGACACCCAGACTGATTCGGATCTCCGGTATCAAGCTGAGGGCATCGCGCAGGCGGGCCAGATCCCTGGGCGATGCCGAGCGCAGGGCAACCCGGGCGAGAATGCGCTCCATGTCGCCGATGCCACGGAGGGACTGCTGCAGCCCGGCGGCAGCGGTCCGGGTCAGCAAGGTCGTCACAGCCTGCTGACGATGGCGAATGGGCGCGGGATCCCGTAATGGCCGATGCAGCCAGCGCGCCAGCAGCCGGCTGCCCATGGCGGTGGTGGTGTGATCCATGACCTTCATGAGGGTATGGTCGCGGCTGCCGTCGAGCTGGCGGTCGATCTCCAGATTCCGCCGGCTGGCGGCATCCAGGGTGATGGCGGCGTCAGCCTGCTCGCGGCGCAGCCGGCGAATGTGCGGCAGGGCGCTGCGTTGGGTCTCCTTGGCATAATCGAGTAGTGCACCTGCCGCACCGAGGGCCACGCCGAGATCTTCGCAATCGAAGCCGGCCAGATCGCGGGTGCCGAGCTGGGCGAGGATGGCATCACGACCTGCGCCGGTATCGAACAGCCATGGTGGCCTTGCGCGCGCGCCGGGACGTTCCCGCACGCCGGCCGGCAGTGCTGCGTCTTCAGGTAGGAGCAGCTCGGCCGGGCGCAGGCGTTCGAGTTCCGCCAGCAGGGCCTCGGCAGTGATCACTTCCGCGACGGAGAAGGTGCCGGCGGCCAGGTTGAGCCAGGCCAGGCCGAAACCCGCGGGGCTCACGGCCACGGCCAGCAGCAGTTGATCCCTGCGCTCGTCGAGCAGCGCCTCATCGGTGAGGGTGCCCGGGGTGACGATACGCGCCACTTGGCGCTCTACGGGGCCCTTGCTGGTGGCGGGATCACCCACCTGCTCACAGATGGCCACCGATACGCCGAGTTTGACCAGTCGTGCCAGGTAGCCATCAAGTGCGTGGTAGGGGACACCCGCCATGGGGATGGGTTCCCCAGCTGATTGGCCCCGGGCCGTGAGCGTGATGTCCAGCAGTTCCGCAGCACGCTTGGCGTCGCCGTAGAACAGTTCGTAGAAATCACCCATGCGGTAAAAGAGAAGGGTGTCCGGATAGTCCGCCTTGATGCGCAGATACTGCTGCATCATGGGCGTGTGACCGGTGGAAGGGAGCGCCTTCGATGCCATGGTTGTACCATCAAGCGAAGGGCCGGGAGTGAAGCATCCGGCTGGCGCGGGCGTCAACAGTCGCGGTTCACCCATGAAGTTGGTGCTGTCGCGAAAGGAAGAGTTCTCTGACGTACGGCGTTGGAAGCAGACCTGTAGGCCCGACCGCGTGCGGTCGGGCCTACAAGCTCCTTGCCGAATCAAAGGGACACGCTTTCATCCATGAGAGGCGGATATCCGAACATGTCATCGGACAACGATTCACAGGTCCTCGCCGAACGCCTCGGCGCGTTGCTCTCAGCGCGCAGCTGGACCCTGGTCACGGCCGAATCCTGCACCGGTGGTGGCATTGCCAGCGCTTGCACCGACATTGCCGGCAGTTCGGGCTGGTTCGCCGCCGGACTGGTGACCTATACCGAGGCCATGAAGCAACGCCTGCTGGGTGTATCCGCTGAACTGCTGACCCGCCATGGCGCGGTGAGTGAGCCCGTTGCCCGGGCCATGGCGGAAGGTGCTCTGGCGGCCACGGATGCCGACCTTGCTCTGGCCGTGACTGGTATTGCCGGTCCCGGTGGCGGCGAGGTACTCCAACCGGTGGGCACCGTCTGGTTCGCCTGGGCTGAGCGGGCTGCGGTGACGACGACTGCGGTGGAGCGTTTTCGCGGCAGCCGCGGTGCGGTGCGCCGGGCGGCGGTGCTGCGCAGCCTCCGCGGTGCCCTGGCCTTGCTGACAGACTGAGCGCACAGCCGTGCATGTGATCGAGGGCGGCTGCGGCGCGGCAATCTCGCACGCTAGAATCCGCCCTGACTGACACGCCAGGGCTGGCATCGGCTGCAACGCCATGGTACTGTTCAAGCATCCAGTTATGGGCGGTGCGACCGCAACCGCTCGCCCAGCGCAAACAGGGGATTCGATCAGATGGCTCAGGACGCGAACAAGGACAAGGCACTGAGTGCCGCGCTTTCCCAGATCGAGCGACAGTTCGGCAAGGGATCCATGATGCGGCTCGGTGATCGCCAGCAGGTCAATGTGCCGGCCATTTCTACCGGCTCCCTGGGGCTGGATATCGCCCTGGGTGTGGGCGGCCTGCCGCGGGGCAGGGTGGTGGAAATCTATGGGCCGGAGTCCTCCGGCAAGACGACCCTGACCCTGCAGGTGATCGCGGAAGCCCAGAAGCTCGGCGGTACCTGCGCCTTCATCGATGCCGAGCACGCGCTTGATCCGGTCTATGCCGGGCATCTTGGCGTCAACACGGATGACCTTTTGGTCTCCCAGCCGGATACCGGTGAGCAGGCGCTGGAGATCTGCGACATGATCGTCCGTTCCGGCGCGGTGGATGTGGTGGTCGTGGACTCGGTGGCCGCACTCACGCCCAAAGCCGAGATCGAGGGCGAAATGGGGGATTCTCATGTGGGCCTGCAGGCCCGGCTCATGAGTCAGGCCTTGCGTAAGATGACCGGCAACATCAAGAATTCCAACACCACGGTGATCTTCATCAACCAGATCCGGATGAAAATCGGCGTCATGTTCGGCTCCCCCGAGACCACCACCGGCGGCAATGCCCTGAAGTTTTACGCTTCGGTGCGCCTGGACATCCGCCGCATCGGCGCTGTCAAGGAAGGTGATGAGGTCACCGGCAACGAGACCCGGGTCAAGGTGGTCAAGAACAAGGTGGCGCCGCCCTTCAAGCAGGCTGAGTTCCAGATCCTTTATGGCAAGGGCATCTTCCGGTTGGGTGAGATCATCGACCTGGGCGTCAAGCAGGGCCTCATCGAGAAATCCGGGGCTTGGTACGCCTACAAGGGCGATAAGATTGGTCAGGGTAAGAAGAATGCGGCCGACTTCCTGGCGGAGCATCCAGAGATGGCGGCCACCATCGAGGCTGGAATCCGCGAACAGCTGCTGCCGGGGCTGGGCCGGCCGGAATCTCTGCGCGCTGGTGGCGTGAACGCTTCCGCGGAAGCGTCGGCTGAGGCGGAAGAGAGCTACTGACGACGTTGGCGATGGCTTGCAGGGAGGGAGTGGCCATGGCCGACCCGGCTGAGAAGTCTGCACTGCGGCACTATGCCATGGATCTTCTGGCGCGCCGCGAGCACAGCCGTTTTGAACTCCAGGAAAAGCTGCGACGGCACTGTGGCAGGGTTGCGAGCAGGGTTTCAGCTCAGGCCGCGCGCTCGCGGGTTCGGCATGCTGCGCTGGCCGTCGATTCGGCTGGGGTGTCCTGCGATGAGTCCTCCCCGGCCGAAGCCTCCCGCAGCACTGTGGATGCGCTTATCGAAGAGACCCTCAATGCCCTGGCCGCAGACGGTCTACAATCCGATGCCCGCTACGCCGAGGTTCTGATCCGAAGCCGGGTCAACCGGGGCCAGGGCCCCCTGCGGATCCGGGCCGACCTTCGTCAGCGTGGGTTAGTCGGCGAGGTCTTCGAGCCTCTGCTCGAAGATTACGCCGAACAATGGCCGGAGCTGGCCCAGCAGGTCGTCGAGAGACGCTTCGGCAGTGATGCGGCGACCGACCGTGGCGAGTGGGCCCGCCGCGCCCGATTCCTGGCCGGGCGCGGGTTCCCCGAAGGCCTTGTTGGGCGGGTGCTCGGTCCGTTGCCGTGAGTCTCCTGCGAGGTTCCCTGCCAGTCCCTGATCGAAGTCGGCCTGAGTGACTGGCCTTGGAAGACGCCAGATTGAAAAGCTGATCGCAGCGACCCCTTCCCGAGTGTGGTCCCCCCCTCGGCTAGCGCCGACGATTCAGCTATAATCCGCGCCCGGCGTCGGGAAGCATTATGGCGTGAGCCCCAACGCAGATGCTTGCTGGTCTGCAGGTCACCCTCGTAGCTGAATGACCGTATCTCGCCGGCCGTGGCCTACTGAACCGGAATGGAAATGAAGAGCGCTGAGATCCGCCAGGCTTTCCTGGACTTTTTCGCTGAGCAGGGCCACGAAGTGGTGCCGAGCAGCTCGCTGGTGCCCGGCAACGACCCGACGTTGCTGTTCACCAATGCCGGCATGGTCCAGTTCAAGGATGTCTTCACGGGCCGTGAGTTGCGGCCCTATAGCCGTGCGGCCAGCTCTCAGCGTTGCGTGCGCGCGGGCGGCAAGCATAACGATCTCGAGAACGTCGGCTACACCGCTCGCCACCATACCTTCTTCGAGATGCTGGGCAACTTCAGCTTCGGTGACTACTTCAAACATGAGGCCATTGCCTTCGCCTGGAATCTGCTCACCCAGCGTCTCGCTCTGCCTGCTGACCGTCTTTGGGTGACTGTTCACGACAGCGATGACGAAGCCGCTGCCATCTGGACGGAAGTCATCGGCGTTCCTGCCGATCGGGTCACCCGGATGGGCGACAAGGACAATTTCTGGGCCATGGGGGATAGCGGTCCCTGCGGCCCCTGCTCCGAGATCTTCTACGACCATGGTCCGGAAGTCGCCGGTGGTCCTCCGGGAACACCCGACGAAGATGGCGATCGCTACGTCGAGATCTGGAACCTGGTGTTCATGCAGTTCGAGCGGTCACCTGACGGCACCCTGACCGATCTGCCTCGTCCCAGTGTCGATACAGGCATGGGCCTCGAGCGAATCGCGGCGGTGCTTCAGGGCGTGCACAGCAACTACGACATCGATCTGTTCAGAAATCTGATTGCAGCGGTAGCACGGGAAACCGGTTCCGCGGGCGTCAAGGAGCCGGCGGCGGCGTCGCTCAGAGTCATTGCGGATCACATTCGCGCGGCAGCCTTTTTGGTCATTGATGGCGTGCTGCCCGGTAATGAGGGCCGTGGCTACGTGCTGCGGCGCATCGTCCGCCGCGCCCTGCGGCATGGTCATAAGCTCGGGCGCAGCGAGCCTTTCTTTCATCGTCTGGTGGAGGACCTGGCCGCAGAGATGGGTGACGCCTATCCGGAGTTGGTGAAGTCCAAGGCCCATGTGAGCCGCGTGCTGCTGCAGGAGGAAGAGCAGTTTGCCCGCACGCTTGGAACTGGCATGGAGGTGTTCGAGCAGGAAGCCAATCGGTTGGAGGGCAGCACAATGCCGGGTGCGGTGGTTTTCAAGCTCTATGACACCTTTGGGTTCCCGGTGGATCTCACTGCCGATGTGGCCCGTGAGCGTGGTCTCGAACTCGACCTTGAGGGCTTCGAACGGGAAATGGCCGCTCAGCGCGACCGGGCCCGTGCCGCCAGCCGCTTCGCTGTAGGTGCCCACGGGCAGCTGGATATCGACGGTGAGGTCGAGTTCACGGGGTACGAGAGCCTCGAACATGACGCGACCATCGTGGCGCTTTTCCGGGTCGGCGAAGGCAAACACGAGGCAGTGACGAAGTTGGAGTCTGGCGAGCAGGGCGTCGTAGTGCTGGATCGTACGCCTTTTTACGCCGAATCCGGTGGCCAGGTGGGTGATGTGGGAACCATCGAGAGCGCCGGTGGGCATTTCCTGGTGGTCGATTGCCGGCCCGGCGCAGCCCAGCATCTGCACGTGGGCCGGATCGAGCAGGGGCGCTTGAACGTTGGCGATGGCGTCTCCACTTGCGTCGATGGCGCCCGCAGGACGCGGATCGCCCGTAATCACTCCGCCACGCATCTGCTGCACGCGGCCTTGCGGGAAGTCCTGGGCGCTCATGTGGAGCAAAAAGGGTCGCTGGTGGCGGAAGACCGCCTGCGCTTCGATTTTTCGCACTATCAGGCCCTGACAGAGGCCGAACTTGCGGCGATTGAAGCCCGGGTCAACGATCAGATCTGGCGTAATACTGCGGTATCCACGGAGCTGATGGATTTCGACACAGCCCGGGAGCGGGGCGCCATGGCCCTGTTCGGTGAGAAGTATGGCGATCGCGTCCGGGTCCTGAGCATGGGTGATGGTTTCTCAACGGAACTCTGTGGTGGCACCCATGTGCATCGCACCGGTGACATTGGTTTGCTGCGCATCGTCACCGAGCAGGGAGTGGCCAGCGGCGTGCGCCGAATCGAGGCAGTGACGGCATCGGGTGCGGTGGCCTGGATGGATCGCAACGACCGGCTGCTTGATCGCCTCTCCCATGCCCTCAAGGCCGCACCTGAGGAACTCGAGCGCAAAGTTGCGTCCTTGGTCGAAGAGAACCGCGCCCTCGAGAAGCGTGTGGCCCAGATGCAGGGGCGACTGGCTGCGGCGGAGGGTGAGGATCTCGCCGCCAGTGCCGTCAGTGTCGGTGACATCAAGGTCCTCGTTCAGCAGCTCGAGTTGACCGATCCCAAGGCCATGCTGGCCACCCTGGATCAGCTCAAGAATAAGCTCGGCCGGGCAGTCATCGTCCTGGCTGCGGTCCAAGACGGCAAGGTCGCCCTCATTGCGGGTGTCACTTCCGATCTCACCGACCGGTTGCGTGCCGGCGATCTGGTCAAGTGGCTGGGCGAGAAGGTGGGTGCGCGGGGCGGCGGCCGACCCGACATGGCTCGAGCCGGTGGCGGTGAGCACCCTGAAGCACTGGCGGCAGCGCTCGATGGCGTGGCCCGTTGGGTGGCAGAGCGGGCTGCTTGATTCCCATTGGGTGAACGGCTGTGACGTTTGTCAAAGGTCAGCCCCAAGCGTGACAGACTCCCAGAACAGGATCGATTTCCGATGGCGCTCTACGTTCAGAAATACGGCGGCACTTCCGTCGGCAGCATCGAGCGTATCCAGGCTGTTGCGGAGCGAGTGGCGCGCTTCAAGGCTGCCGGTCACCAAGTGGTAGTGGTGGTCTCAGCCATGAGCGGCGAGACCAATCGGCTCGTGGAGTTGGCTGGCGCCATTCAGGAAGATCCGGCCGAGCGGGAATTCGATGTGCTGCTCGCTTCCGGCGAGCAGGTCAGTGTCGCCCTGACCAGCATGGCGCTGCTGCAGCGAGGTATTCCTGCGCGGTCCTACCTGGCGCACCAGGTGGCGATCCGCACCAATGGCCAGCATACCCGCAGCCGCATCGAGAAGATCGATACCGAGCGGCTGCGCGAGGATCTCGAAGCCGGCTGCGTACCCGTGGTAGCTGGATTTCAGGGTGTCGACGCAGAAGGTGACATCACGACACTCGGCCGTGGCGGATCGGACACGACGGCGGTAGCCGTTGCGGTGGCGATAGGCGCAGATGAGTGTCAGATCTACACTGACGTGGATGGCGTTTACACGACTGATCCGCGCGTCGTATCGAGCGCCCGGCGGCTCGATCGCATCACCTTCGAGGAGATGCTGGAAATGGCCAGCCTCGGCTCCAAGGTCCTGCACCCTCGTTCAGTCGAGTTCGCCGGCAAGTACGGTGTGCCCTTGCGCGTTCTGTCCAGCTTCGAAGATTCGGGGGACGGAACCTTGATTACGGTAGAGGAGTCCCATGTCATGGAACAGCCGATCATCTCGGGCATTGCATTTGCGCGTGATGAGGCCAAGATCACCATCCAGGGTGCTCCGGATGTGCCAGGTGTGGCCTCGAGGATGCTCGGTCCCGTGAGCGCAGAAGGGATCGAGGTGGATATGATCGTTCAGAACGTGGGTGCCGACGGTCAGACCGACTTCACCTTCACCGTCAAGCGTGGCGACTATGCTGATGCGCTGAGGATCGTCCGCGGCGTGGTCAAGGACATGGGCGCTGGCGACGTGACCGGCGACAATCGCATCGTCAAAGTTTCGGCAGTCGGTGTGGGTATGCGCTCTCACGCTGGAGTGGCCACGCGGATGTTCGATGCACTGGCCGCCGAGAACATCAACATTCAGATGATCTCTACCAGTGAGATCAAGATCTCTGTTGTGTTGGATGAAAAGTATCTCGAGTTGGCAGTGCGAGCCATTCACGAAGCCTTCGAACTCTCGGGGGAAGCCCGTGAAGAGGCATGAGGTCTCTGCACTGAGCAGAGCGAGTCATCGTTGCCCACTGCATAGCTGATGCAGCTGTTCATACAACCCTGGGTTGAGAGGATGGAGACCCTGACGCTTTGCAACTGGACTCGAGCCATGAGCCCGCTGCATGAGCCGGCGCGACGTGCGGCAGGAGCCGGTGTCGTTGCGATGGAGGAAGCAGTATGTTGATTTTGACCCGGAGGGTCGGAGAGACCCTGATGATCGGGGATGATGTCTCCGTGACTGTGCTTGGCGTGAAGGGCAACCAGGTTCGCCTGGGTGTCAATGCGCCCAAGGATGTCTCGGTGCATCGCGAAGAGATCTATCAACGGATCCAGGGCGAAAAGGTCGATGGCCCATCAGGCTCTGGAGTAGAAGACTGATCATCGCACCGGCTGGCCTGGGAATCCCGGCGCCACGTGGTATGATGCGCGCCGTTTTGGAGAGGTGGCCGAGTGGTCGAAGGCGCTCCCCTGCTAAGGGAGTATGGGTTAAAAGCCCATCGAGGGTTCGAATCCCTCCCTCTCCGCCAAACAAAAGGGGCCTCTGGCCCCTTTTTTGGCGGAAGATGCGCGCCTGCAGCTGCGGGCTACGGCGACCCGACTGTTCCTGTCCCAACAGCGTCAAATCTATTGCTGGGCCGCCACAGCGCTGCCTTCATGCTCCTTCCCGCAAGCCGTTTTTTTGGCGGCAGGTCACGAATCGGTGGTAAAGTTAGACGTCCGGTTGGTCCACTGAACTCTCGAATTCGTAGGTGTGCACGGCACCGAATTCAATCGCTGTGTCTTTCGCGTCCCGCTTGTGCTTGCGGCCCTGTGCGGCTCTGTGGGGCACCAAGGGTGCCCGCGCAGGGTAGTGCAACCTGATTCGCAGATGGAGCGTCCCGCTCGGATGACAGAACATTTTGTGAACGCAGTAGGCTGGTCTGCAGCGCTGGCACTCGTTGGGGCGGCGGTGGCATGCCTGCTGCTCGTCTTTACCCAGCGTTGGCATGGTCGTTTCAGTCTCGATACTGTCGATGGCGCACAGAAGTTCCATGTCCAGCCCACATCCCGCATCGGTGGCGTGGGTATCCTCATTGGCGTTTTTGTCGGCTTCCTCATTGCCACCGAAGCCAGGCCCTTGCTCTGGCCCCTGCTGGTCGCGGGAATTCCTGCGTTTGCAGCAGGTCTTGCAGAAGACATCACCAAGCGCGTGGGGGTATCCGCCCGACTTGGGGCGACCCTTGGCAGTGGGATTCTGATCTGCCTGATCACCGGCACGGCGATTGCGGAGCTGCATCTGCCGCTGCTGGATTCCCTGCTGACCTCCGCCTGGTTTGCGATACCGTTTACGGCACTGGCGCTTGCCGGTGTGGCGAATGCACTGAACATCATCGACGGGTTCAACGGTCTGGCGGGTGGCGTGGCGGTCATCGTGCTGCTCGCGTTTACTACGCTGGCGTTGATGCATGGTGATGTCGCGCTGGCTGCCGCCTGTGTCGTTCTTGCCGCGGCGATGCTCGGCTTCCTGGTTCTGAATTTCCCGCTCGGGCGCATCTTCCTCGGTGATGGAGGTGCTTATTTCGTCGGTTTCGCCCTGGCCTGGCTGGCCATCCTGCTGGTCACGCGTCATCCGGAGATATCACCCTGGGCCGTCGCTGCCATCGTGGCTTATCCCGTGGTGGAGATGCTGTATTCCATATGGCGCAAGCACCGACGCGAAGGACATCATCCTTCCCGGCCTGATGGCCTGCACATGCACATGCTGCTGCACAGGCGGGTGGTCCGTAAGTGGTTTCCGCAGGCTTCCCGGCGTCTCCAGAATGGCCTCACCGCTCCGTTCTGTTGGATGCTGGCGCTGGTGCCCGCTGTCGTCGCGGTGGCCAGGCCCCAAGACACCGCGTTTCTTATGGGCTCGATTGCCGCATTCATTCTGCTCTACTCGGCCATGTATGCGCGTCTGACCCAGTTTCGGTGGTGTCTGCGCCCATTGACCCTCGATCGCGCTCCGCGTGCAGTAGGCTGAGGTGATCTTTCGGAAAGCCCGCAGCTTACCCGGCGGCATGCCTGCAACGAGACGATCTGAAGGCGTCCACCAACCTGCATGGCGCTGTCGTGCAAGGAGCCACCGGGCTCCGCGCGATGAGGGCTGACCACCGGTGTTCCAGGAACGAGTCTCGGTCATCATGCCCTGCTTCAACGGGTTGCCTTTCCTGGGGGACTCGGTGGCCTCCGTCCTGGCCCAGGACCACGCTGATCTCGAGTTGCTCATCATCGATGATGGCTCGGTTGATGGGAGCCGCGAATTCATCGCCGAACAGGCCAGGCTGGATCCGCGTATCCGGCAGCTGGCCACCCACGGTGGTGAAGGCCCGGCGAAGGCGCGCAACCTGGGAATTGGCGCCGCCTCCGGTCGCTACCTCGCCTTCCTCGATGCCGACGATGTCTGGCTGTCCAACAAGCTGGCGCGGCACCTGCAGTTTATGGAGCAGGCCGGTGTCGTGTTTTCCTGGTGTCCATTCGTCGAGGTCACTGCCGACGATGCCCGGGTCAGAGTGGTTTCTTCCTGGCAGCACTGCAGTGCTGAGGACTTGCTCGACAAGCGAACGGTCATAGGCTGTTCGACGGTGATCTATGATCGCAAGCGGCTTGGCACGCATTTCATGCCGGAGATTCGTATGCGCCAGGACCTCGGTCTCTGGCTTCGCCTGCTGCGGATGTGCGAGGATGGCGGCCTAAAGGCCCAGGGTCTGGAGGAGGCCCTGGTGTACTACCGCGTTCACCCTGGAAGTCTCAGTTCCGGCAAGTTCCGTGCGGCCTACTACCAATGGCGTCTGTTGCGCGATGTTGAGCGTTTGCCGCTCCGACGTGCATGGGTGCGGTTTGTGGCTTATGCATGGCGATCGGTGGCGGCGCGTTTATGAATCGGGATTTCTGCATGCGTGCGGTACTCATCTGCTCCATTGGTCTGCTGCTGTCGAGCCTCGTTGCGCCGCCGGTTGAAGCCTCCAACTTCGGTGTGCCCGGGATCCTGGATATTCCCAGTGCCCGCATGAATGCGGAAGGTGATCTGGCGCTGACCTATCACCGCCAGGATATCGCCGACAACTTCTCGCTCGGCTATCAGCCCACACCTTGGCTGCAGACGGCATTTCGCTACACGATCTTCAACCCCCGCGGGCTCGATCGCTCCACCGACGAACTCAAAGACCGCAGCTTCGAAGTCCGTGCCCGGTTGTGGCAGGAGCGCGTCTGGCTGCCTGAGGTCTCCATTGGGATCCGCGATCTGGTGGGAACCGGGGCCTGGAACGGTGAGTACGTGGTGGCCTCCAAGGCCTTCGGGCCATTAGATCTGACCATGGGGCTTGGATGGGGGCGCTTGGCCGAGCGAGATATCGGCAGCAACCCCTTGAGTCGGATCAGTTCCCGCTTCTCGCGTCGTAGCAGCTCCGTCGGGTTGGGCGGGACCTTTTCGTTCGGGGACTACTTCTCAGGCCCCGACGTCGGGGCCTTCGGGGGCCTCCGCTATCAGTTGCCGCGCTGGAATCTGGCCCTCGAGGCGGCCTACAACAGTGACAGCTATGCCCGCGAGCGGCGCCGCAACACCATCAGCGATACCGATCCATGGAGTTTCGGCGTTGTTTGGGAGCCGGCGGAGAACGTGACGATTGGTGCGTCCTGGCAACAGGGCAACGAAGTCGCGCTTCGGATCAGTTCGAAGATCAGCACCTCCACGACAACGGCCCGAAAGTTGCCGAATCGCTTCGGCGCTCGTGGTACGGAACCGGCACCTTCGCGCCGACCTCGACCCTCCGACACCTGGTATCAGCTACTGTCCTCGGATGCGACGTTATCGGGCGTCACCGTTCGCTCGGCCAAGCGCCTCGATGACGACACGCTCAACATCGTTTACACCAACCGCGACTATCAGTACGAGGCGGACGCCATGCGGCGGCTGCTGGCGCTCACGGATCTTTACGCCCCCCGTGACGTGAGATCCGTCGTGATCACTTCCCGCACTGCGGGCGCCGACACTCACTCTGCGCACTATGGTCTGCGGCGGGGGCGTGAGGCCTGGGCTGCGGAAGTGGATGACTCACAAACTCGCCGGGACGTAATAATCATGCCACCCATGCGGGTGACGGATCCCGACTATGAGGCGCCCTTCCGTTATCCCAGCGTGTCGTTCAGCGGGGGACTGGGTGCGCGCGCCTATCTCTTCGATCCCGACAGACCTTTCCGCTATCAGCTCTATGCCCGCATCGGTGCCAACGTCAATCTGGGTGAGGGCTTGGCGGTCACGGCTTCATGGGTCCAGAATATTCACAGTCAGTTCGGCGGCATTACCCGGGTATCGGACTCGGTGTTGCCGAAGGTTCGATCCGACGTGGTCCGTTATCTTCAGGAAGGCAAGTCCGGCCTCGACAGTCTGGTGCTGACCAAGCGCGGCCAGTTCACTGATGATCTCTACTACCTGGGCTTTGCCGGTGTGCTGGAGGAAATGTACACCGGCGGCGGCGGCGAGCTGCTTTATCGTCCCTTCGGCAGCCGCGTGGCCTTCGGTGCCAACGTCATCGGGGTTCAGCAGCGTGATTTCGACAAGAGATTCGGACTGCAGGATTACCGCACCTGGATCGGGCATCTGAGTGTCTACTGGGCGAGCCCACTGTACAATTTCGACGTGGCGCTGCACGCCGGGCGTTACCTGGCGAAGGACGTCGGCGGCACGCTGGAGCTGACGAAGCGCTTTGCCAACGGTTGGTCGGTGGGCGCCTTCGCCACGATCACGGATGTACCGTTCTCTGACTTCGGGGAGGGGAGTTTCGACAAGGGGCTGATCTTCCGCATCCCGTTCAACCCCTATGTGGGCTTCAATACCCGGGGTCGCTATGCCGCTGCCATGCGCCCGATCCAACGTGACGGTGGCCAGCGTCTGTACTGGGGTACGACACTCTGGGAGACCCATCGACGATCGGGTCTGGATCATCTCAATCAGGATCGACGCAGGATGGTGCCGCAATGAAGTTGTTGACCGCGTATCTTATGATTCCGCTGCTGCTCGCTGGCTGCGCAGGCTTCCGTTCCGAGCAACTCGATATGGTGAGGCAGATGGCGCCCGGCATGAGCCGCGATGCCGTGGACCCCGATGATTACGCTTGGCGCCTGAAGTTCAATGAGACCGAAACCCGTGTGTATGCCATCAGTGTTGGCAGCGGCATTGTCTTTGCCAACGAGAGAGGACTTGAGGTGGCCTTCGATGGCTGGGACGTGCTGATCGTGTCCGGGATGCCGGGTGCCCTCGGTGTGATCCGGGTTGACAAGTCGGTCGACCCGAGGATTCATCATGTGCAGGGTCTCGATGAAAGTTTCGAAGTGGCCTGTCAGGAGCCGCAGCGGGTATCGAGCGGCTGGCGGGTGAGCTGCCGCCACGAAGGGCGTGATCGAGTCTATCCGATGAATCACGACATCCGCCTCAGCAGTGATGGTCGCATCACCCGCATTTCCGCTTCGCTGGTGCCGGGTGTTGGGCCGATGGTGATCGAACCCTTGTTCGAGATCGGGGAGTGAAGCGAGTGCTGGCAACGGGCGGATCCTTGGTGGAAGCGATGAGCCTGCGCTGGTTTGGGTTGTTTATGTTGATGCTCAGCCTGGGCTGGGGTGTGACGGAAGCGAGGGCCCAGAGCTCGCAGCAGATCCAACAGGTCATGAGCATGAGTCCTGCGGAGCGGCAGCGCCTCATGCGGCAGTTCGGCGTCAGCGAACAGGACGTGATGCGCATGCTCGGCGAGCAACGCAGCGCCATCGGTGCATCCGGGCAGGCATCCCCGCGGTCTTCGCGTCCGTCGGACATGGGCCAGCAAGGCTTCGAACACGATTCTCACGGCGATTTCTTCGGTGGCATGCAGCCGGGGCTGATGCAGCCTGAAGCGCGTATGCCGCAGGATGAGTACGACGACGGCGATCTCTCAGGGCGCGTGGACTACAGTCGTCGCCATGGTCTGGAGGTTTTCAGTCGCAGTTTCATGCCCTATCAGGAACTGTTCTCGATCCCAGTACCAGACGACTACACCATTGGTCCGGGTGACGTGTTCCAGGTGAGTCTATTCGGTACGGAAAGCAACCAATACTACCTGCCCGTGCAGCGGGATGGCTGGATCGATTTTCCGGCTCTGGGGCCCATCGCGGTTTCCGGTATGAGCTTTGCCGACGCCAGGAAGGTGGTAGCGGATCGGGTTGCCAGAGAGAAGCTTGGAGTTCGCACGAGCATCACCCTCGAGCAACTGAAGTCCATTCAACTGGCCGTTTCCGGTGAGGTCAACCGGCCTGGCGTTTATGTGGTGCCAAGCCTGGTGTCTGTCATTCAGCTGCTGAACCTGGCTGGGGGCGCGACGGACGTCGGTGCGCTGCGGCGGGTGCGTCTGCTGCGCGCAGGTGAGCGGCTGGATATCGACCTTTACGATTTCATCATCAGCGGTGAGCGTTCTGACGTGATCGGTCTGAAGCCCGGCGATCGGCTCCACCTGCCAGCGGTGGCAGCGGCGGTTCACGTCAAGGGAGCGGTGCGGCGGTCGGGGGTCTACGAGATTCTGCCCGGCGAAACGCTGGAGCACCTCATCAATATGGCAGGGGGGCTGGCCCCGGATGCAGCGTTGGGTGAGGCGGTGCTGCGACGCTATGCTGAAGACGGCGAGCAGCAGATCGTTGATGTCGACCTGCGCGCGGGTGATGGCCGCCGTCAGGCGCTATCCGATGGCATGATCCTGCGGGTGCCGCGGGCCTCAGAGTTTACGGCCACGCGGGTCGAGGTCAAGGGCGAGGTCACGGTGCCGGGCGTGCGGCAGTGGCGCGAGGGCATGCGCCTGTCCCATCTATTCAGGGACCTGCGCCGCGACCTCAATGTGGGGCGGGCCGATCTCGATCAGGGCTACATCGTGCGCACAGATGGGGAGACCCGGGAGCTCAGCTTCCTGTCCTTCAGCCTGCGCAAGATGTTCCGGCAACCTGGCTCGGAGCAGGACCCACTGTTGCAACAGGAAGATGTGGTGCTGGTGCTGCCCATGCCTGGCGTGATCGAGCAGGACCGGGAGCGTCGTCAACAGGAAGACGAGGCGGAGGCGGAGTCTGGCGATCGGGAGACGTTGACCCAGGCTCGCACGGTACAACGTCGTGGATCCGCCGAACTGTTCGGCGGGGGAGCCGATGTTCAAGGCTACATGGGTGGCGGTGCCGATGCGGGAGGCTTCGCCGTTGCCGGAGCGCTTGGCAATTCTTTGCTGGAAACGCCGCGCAGACAACCCGCATACCGGCCGCTTCAGGTGCATCTCGAAACCGACTCAGCCCGGCGGGAGCGTGAGGCCCTCGGCCGCGCTGAGCTGCTCGAGCCGTATTTGCGCCGATTGACCCGCCAGACCCGGGACGGATCGCCGGTGGCTGTCTTTACCGTGGGTGGTGAAGTGCACGCCCCAGGCACCTATCCGATCACCCAGAAGCAGAGCCTGCGCGATGCCATCGAGGCCGCCGGCGGCCTGCTCGAATCCGCAGACATCAGCAATGCGGTGGTCCTGCGACGTGCTCCGGAAGCGGCGGGGCTCGAGGTCTTCACCGTCGACCTCGAACAGGTCCGTGACGCCCGCGATGATCATATGCTTATGCCAGGCGACCTGCTCACCATTCGTCGTGATCCCACCCTCGGAAACCGGGTCGAGGTGCAGATTGCCGGTGAAGTGTCCTCGCCCGGCACCTACATGCTGCCCGCCGGATCGACCATGGCGGACCTCATCGACCTTGCCGGGGGAATCACCCAGCGCGGTGATCTGCGGGCCGCCGTCCTGTCGCGTGCGCGGCTGCGGGAAATGGAGCAGGAGCTGCGCACCCGCTATGTGGCTGAGATTCGCAAGAGCCTGATCGACGCCAATGTGGCGGGCGATCGCCGTGCCCAGGTCAATCCGGCGGTGCTCGATCTGCTCGATCAGCTGGAGGATGCCATCAGCGAGGAGACCGATGGCCGCCTTCAGATCGATCTGCCGCGACTCGCCGCAGGTGACAGCAGTGCGGATCTGGTGCTGTCCGATGGCGATCGGCTGCAGATTCCGTCGTTGACCAATGCCATTAGTGTCGCCGGACAGGTGCGGGCACCTGGCTCCTTCGCTTATGTGCCGGGCATGTCGGTGGCGGCCTATCTGGAGCTGGCGGGCGGGTTCGCCCAGTATTCCGACGAAAAGGCTATCTTCGTACTGCGGGCCGACGGTTCGGTGCAACCCGTGGATACAGGGTCATCCTGGAGCCGCTTTGGTCGCGGCAATCAGCAGGAGCTGCTGCCGGGAGACCGGATCGTGGTGCCGATCGAGTACGGTTACATCAACCGCTGGGATCTGGCCATGGAAGTGGTGCAGTTCGTCTACCAGAGTGGCATAGGGCTTGCTGCAGTCGTGGCGGCGTTGCGCTGATGTACTAGACTTGCAAAGCTGCGGGTGATGTTGTGGTCTCCCTGGTGAGGCTGGGGAGACCCCTGGCCCCGCGAGCACGGCAAGCTGCTTTCAATATGCTTCCGCGTCAGCGCGCGAAAGCGAAGCGCTAAAGATGTGAAAATGGTTTGGATGCGGGCGCGCGCCCTTGGATGCGCGAATAACCGCGGCAAGGAACGCCGCATAACGGGTGAAATATGTTACGTGAAATTGGACTCGGTCTGGTGCTCATGCTGGGCGGCGACGGGGAGATGTCGCGCATGGCAGGAGACGCCCTTATTCAGGGCAAGGTCGACGAGGCCCTCAGCGAAGGCGGCTTCGAATCCATCGCTTACCAGGACTGGGAGCGCGGATTCGAGGGCAGTCGATTCTGGATGGGTTTTTCGGGCGTCGAGGTGGTCCGCGAAGGGACCCTGCTGAAGGCCAGCCAAGCCATCGTTTACCCGATCTCCGTGCGCATGCAGTTCTCCAGCGGCGAGGTCATGGCGCTCTCTGGCAAGCACGCCTGGCGGTTCGACGACGTTGAGGTGGCCGGCAATTCAACCCTCTTTTCCAGAAGCCTCGCCATCTACGGCCGCGATCTGGCTTTGCAGGGTGGTGATGCCCTGCTCGGCGAGCCCTTCTGCCTGTTCGGCTCCGACTGTGAGTACAGGGTCTCGCTGGGTAACGATAATCTGGCCGAGTTCGGACTCGATCTCACCCGCCGCGGCCGGGAGGCAACCCTGCGCTTCGTGTGGCAGGAAGGGGAGGGTTGCGTCCTGCTGGGTGTCAATGGGATTCGCATTGAGCGGGGAACTGCGTTGTCGAAGATCGGCCGTAGTATGCTAGAGGAAGAAGTGAATGCGGAAGTCACGATGGAACAGGGCGCGTGTGAGCGCAAGATCGATGCAGATGGCGGAGCCGGGGCTTTGATGGGCGTGGCCGATGCGCCCATAAAGGCCTCTGCGAAATGGTCCGAACGGGACCGGCGCATGGACGATGTGCTGAGCATTCTGTTGGTCTCCGTTCCTGAGGCCTATGAGTTCCTGGTGGACTGAGTTCGTCGCGGCCCCCTTGTAAGGCACTGGGACCCGTAAACGGCAAATGCCTCGAGCCTTCCGGCGCGTGCTTATCTCGAATCAAGTAAGGACAGTGGTGAATGAGCAACGCGGCCCCTGAGGCGCCACAGCAGGCTGCTGAAGCCGACGAACGTCTGGTCTATGTCGTTCCACGTGATGCCCTGGGCCGCGAGGCCAGTGAGATCAGCCTGCTCGATCTCTGGATCATCCTCTGGGACGGCAAGTGGCTGGGCGTCGCCATCACGGGCCTGGTGACCATTGCGGCTGTCATCTATGCGCTGCTCGCCACAGAAATCTACCGCGCCGAGATGTTGCTGGCTCCTGCGGAAGAACGCACTGCGCAGGGCCTATCCGGTCAGCTTGGAGGTCTTTCGGGCTTGGCTACACTGGCCGGTATCTCGGTAGGTGGCGGCGGCAATGCTGAGCCACTGGCGGTGTTGCAATCCCGCGTCTTCCTCCGGGAATTCATTGAGAAACGCAATCTGATGCCAATTCTCTATCCCGATCTTTGGGATGAGAGTCGTGGGCGCTGGATCGTGGCCGAGGGCGAGGCCGCCCCCGATGTCCGAGATGGCGTGAGGTTACTGCAGGACAGCGTCCTCACCGTCTCTGAAGAAGCTGGGACAGGGTTGGTCAGGCTGGGTGTCGACTGGACTGACCCGGATGTGGCTGCCGATTGGGCCAACGATTTGGTGGCACGCCTGAACGATCGCATGCGTCAGCGTGCTCTGGTCGATGCGGAGCAGAATGTAAGCTATCTTCAGGAGCAGCTGGCGTCGTCGAGTCTGGTGACGTTGCAGCAAAGTATTGGCCGTTTGCTGGAGACGGAATTGCAGAAACTGATGCTCGCGCGCGGCAACGAAGAGTTCGCGTTCCGGGTTCTCGATCCCGCGGAAGCGCCCAAGAATCGAGTGCGGCCCTACCGGACCCTAATCGTAGCCCTCGCGATCATTGCCGGCGGGATGCTTTCGCTGCTGATCATTTTCTTGCGCCATGCCGTTCGGTCCAAGAAAAATATCGTTTCATCAGTGGGTTAGAGTTTTCGTGATGTCGGTCACGACAAATGAAATGGAACATCTTTATCCTGACGATAGTCAAAGGAGCAGGGTGTGGCGTAAGATGGTGTCAGGTTGACGAGGAGCTTTCCTCGATGGGTCGATTTTCAATCGATTACAGGGCGCGTTTTGCGTTATTCTTGCGTTATTGAACATTGTATTTACGGGAGTGCTTAGATGCATATCAGAAAAGGGCTCGTTGCGGCCATCATGGCGTTGATTCTGACTGCGTCGTTCCCCGCGAACGCCCAACAACAATCAGGGCAGATCGCTGGGATGTCCCCAGCCATGGCGGCGGCGGCCGGCCTTGGCTTGGTTGTCGGGGGGGTTCTGATCGCCAACGAGATCGGAAGCAGTGGCGCTGGTCCTCTCTTCCCGGAAGAGCCAGGTCCAGTAGATCCGCCTCCGGTTGAGGAGACCCCGGCCACCGAGACCCCGGCAACGGCTACCACCGGAACCTGAACGCTACTTAGGTCAGTTTCTATTCGGAGACAGCCGGCCTTAGGTCTGGCTGTTTTCGTTTGGGTTGAGAAAAATTCGTCGGTTGGGCCCTGCTCACTTTCTTTAGCAGTGGTAAATCAGACTTGCCGATCGCTTCCCGAAGTGTTCGTATCCATCCTGTTTCCTCTTTGTTCTCCGGTCAATCTGACTCGGAAAGGAGTGATGCGGCCTGACTCGAGGATTTACCTGCCGGAGCATGCTGGGCTGGTTGGTTCGGCGTTGCTGCGCGGCTTGGAGTGCCAGGGTTTTCAGAACATCATCAAAAAACGGACCAGTTCGGAACTGGATCTATGCGACCAAGCGGCTACCCGTGCGTTTTTAGAGGCAGAGCGCCCAGAGCACGTTCTTCTGGCTACGGCCAAGGTGGGTGGCATCCATGCCAATACGATCTGCCCGGCAGTGTCCAGTCGTCGGGACGATCTGCTCATACAGACCAACATCATCCACGATGCATGGCGTCATGCGTCGACTCTGCCTGGGCTCGAACTGCATTTAACCCAAGCAAGTTCCCTGGCCCACCAAGTAGAATGATCTGCTGGCGAGTCGCCTTGAACGGACAAATCAACCTTATGCATTGGCGAAGCGCGTCGGGATTGAGATGTGTTGAAGCTGCAATCGATAGTGGGGCAAATAATATCTTGCAGCTATGCCAACCAACCTGGCCCGGAGATCTCACCGATCCGCGAAGCGAGGCGTGGAGGTGTCGGTAAAGACAAGGGGCACGACAGTTCGGGCGCGCAGGCGTAAGTGACAGTGCGTCGAACACCCGGACGGAGCGCAACCGCTCCGTCGGACCGGCAGGATTTACCGGTGCATCCGCGTCTGCAGTCGTGAATCGGCGAGATCTTCGGGCTAGATGGGGCCGATGACAACTTTGACGTGGACAATGCCCATGTGGTCCCGGCGCTGATTCATCTTATGCATCCGGCAAAGGTCAAAGTTGAATCGGAATGTGCCGTCTGGGGTGGGGGTGTGCCTTCGCGTGGATTTTTGAAAGCAGGGCTCCAAGATATGTGTGCGACATTTCTGGCGCGTCATGTATCAGTACAGTAACCGGAGGGCACAGGGAAATGTTCACGATACCTTTGGAGCAAAGATTGCGCTTTTGAGGCTGTACGGCTTCTAGGGTTAGTGCTTGATATGATTTCGATTGTTGCGCTTGCGACCTGCCACAACCGTTTTGAGAAGACCCTGAATGCGGTTGCAAATATGAGCGTCTGGCTCGATAGCCTGCAGGCTGATACACGCATCGTCATCGTTGATGATGGTTCAACTGACGGTACCGGCAACGCAATTCGCAGGAGATTTCCTGGAGTCGAGGTCATTGACGGTAATGGTTCCCTCTTCTGGGCAGGCGGAATGCGCCATGGGTGGGATCACGCGATTGTCGCAAATCCACCGGACTATCTCATCGTTTTCAATGACGATGTAGTGCTCGATCCGACGGGCATGACGCTCGCTTTGGAGTCGTTTCTGACTTTGGCTGACCCAGCCGAGCCCTGCCTCATGACGGCTGCATGCCGAGATGTTGCGCAGGGAGCAGTGACCTATGGTGGGCTGCTACGAAGCTGCTGGTGGCATCCTCTGCGATTCGAAGTGGTGCAGCCAACAGGTAAGGTTCAAGCCGTCGATACCTGCAACATGAATTTCGCCATCTTGTCCCGAGGAGCCTTGGAATCGATCGGCTTTCTGGACCCGTGCTATATCCATGTCCGAGCCGATTTCGATTACGGCTTGCGTTTGCGGGCCGCAGGTGGGCAAGTTTGGCTTGCTCCAGAAAGCGTTGGTGGCTGCTCCCGCAACGAGGCAACGGGATCCTCTTCGGATCACAAACTGCCTTTAACTCAGCGATGGCGTCAGCTCCTTAGCATCAAAGAGCATCATCCTGGGCAGCGAGCATTGTACTATCGTCGGCATGGCGGAGTGCTCTGGCCCCTCTATTGGGCTCTGCCCTACATCTCATTCTGGCTCAGGGGCGGAAGGAGCCGTCCGTCGTGAGAGCCCATCCTGTTTTCATCGAGCGTCTCCTGCAGGACCTGAGAGTTATTGGGTACTCTTCCGGAGTTGCGCAGGGACGCACTCTTCCGGTTGGCAGGGGACAAGTTGCTGCGATTTTTCTGCTTACTGCCTGGCTGGTCTTCTTTCTTTGGCCAACCGCTGGAGCGTTTGCCGGAACTCATGGGCTGAAGTATGCGGCACTCGCAGCTTTGCTTGCCTTGGGTTACCTGGCCGCAGATGGGTTTCCGACAAGATTGTTCCCCATTTCCTGGTTGGTTTGGGCACTTATCACAGGGATTATGAGCAGCTTCTCATACACGGTCTTTATGCACGAACTTTCATTCGGCGACGGGACCTACGTTGCTCGGCCCTTCTTTTTCGCTTTCACGCTTGGCTTGGCATATGTCGTGGGCGGCTGGGCTTCGTCTCCTGCGACATTGACCGAGGCGCTTCGCCCCCTCGTAATCGCGATGCTGCTGTTGCAAACGGGAGTCGCCATCACCCAAACTCTCGGGCTCGGGGTGCTTGACGCCATCTACAGTGCGGACAAAGTATCGCCATTTGGTGGCGCCTTGCGCATCTCTGGAACCATCGGCAATCCCAACCTGTTCGCCTACCATATACTGCTCGGGATCACCTTTCTGGCTGGACACAGTAGCAGCAACCGTGGGGCATTCTCCTGGCTTCTGTTCGGACTTTTGCTTGTTTTATTTTCCGGAAGCCGAACCGTGCTGCTGCTTTTTGCACCAGCAGCCATAGTGATCATCCGTATCCGTTCTCGTGACAGTTTCATGGCTTTATTGAAGTTGTCGATTCCCGTGCTGGCAATACTAGTGCTCGGCGGCTATCTTGTATTCATGATTTATGCAGAGTACTTCCCCTACATTGGGCAGCTGGTGTCACTGTTTGGTGCCGGTGAAATTCTCGGTTTCAGGGCCTTTGCTCTTCGGGTTGCTCATTGGGGCAGTGTTTGGTCTGATATTAGTTCCGCAAATATCGGCCAATGGTTCTTCGGCCGCTTTGATGGTACTCGGTTCAAAGGGGCGATTGACAATGACCTGCTGTTCATTCTATGGCGCCAGGGACTGATAGGGCTTCTTTCGACGTTCGCGTGGTACGTGTTGGCCATTGCAACTATTCATAACATTCGCTGCATGGTCACGCGAAAAATACTCTATCTTTGGCTTGTACTAATAGTTTTCTTCTCGATCATGTTTGAGTCGATAGCCGGATGGTGGATTCCTTTCGTCATCATGATGGTAATGGGTATTTATCTCGGCGCGAGTGAGCGGTCTTTGAAATCATGAGATCTATAAAGGCCGTACATATAAGTACGGTTCACCATTCGATGGACCCAAGGATTCGACTCAAGCAGCTTGCGTTCATTGCTCAGGCCGGCCATGAAGCTGTGTTTGTAACCGGCGATCAGGACGCCAGGCTCCTTGACGATCGCGTTAATATTGAAGTCGTCCCCTTCGCGCGCGGTAACCGGCTAGCCAGGATTCTTCTGGCAGGGCTGCTGGCCACCCTGAAGGCAAGATCACTGAAGGCGGATGTCTATCACTTGCATGATCCGGAACTGCTGCTTTGGGCTTGGCTCCTGGCTGGCAGGGCCGGCGTGATCGTATATGACGTCCACGAAGATTACGTCACAGCTTTGGGGCAGAAACGTTATCTTTCGTTGGCGGTCAGGTCCTTGCTGGGACGGATCATAGGAGCCCTGGAGGATCGACTATCGAGATCGACCCATAGAGTCATTGCCGAAAAGTACTACGCAGAACGATTTCCGGACGCGACCCCCATCCTTAACTATCCTGAAGTTGATCTTGTGTCGGAAGAGTCCTGCTTTTCTGCTTCATCCCGGAAAGTCATTTACACTGGAAATGTGACCATCGAGCGCGGGGCAGAGAACCTGGCGAGGTTAGTGGCCGAATCATCGGACTATGACGTTGTAGTGGTCGGGAAGTGTGATCAGGCTGTCTTCGACAGAATGCAGGAACTTGCTGGGCCAGGAAGCTCGCGTCTCGAGGTTGAAGGGCTTGAAAGGTTCGTCCCGTTTTCTGCGATCCAGACTCGGTGTCAGAGTGAAAAATGGCTGGCTGGACTGGCTTTATTCCCGGATTCCGATCACTATCGAAAGAAGGAATTGACGAAATTCTTCGAGTATATGGCGATAGGTATACCCTTGGTCATATCAAACTTCGAGCCATGGCAGCGATTCGTCCGGGACTACGGCGTAGGAATCTGCGTTGATCCTACGGACATGAGAGCGGTGACAGGAGCATTACGCTGGCTGAAGGATCATCCAGGTGATGCGGAAGAAATGGGTGTAAGAGGTAGGGAACTCGTCAAGAACGAGCTGAATTGGCAATCGGAAGGTCGAAAGTTGATCGACTTTTATGAGTCGCGCATGGGTTGATTCGTCAGAATATTCGGCCGTACGTCCGCTAGCATGGCGACCCCCTCTTTCTGGGTGGGGCGTCTGTCAAGATAGCTGCTGCGTGAATCATCCTACTTATCGGATATTGTACTTGTTGTTGATGGTGTGACACAGGGCTTCCCGTTCGGGGTTCAGGGTCACTAAGACGATCCGGTCCAGGTTGCTGGTCTGGCCGAACCCCGAATGCCGCGGGGACGCAGTCCAGCTTAGCGCGATACCTCGACTGTTCGTCTGGCAATGCTTAGATGGCGGGCGTGGGAGGATTCGAACCCCCGACCTTTCGGTTCGTAGCCGAATGCTCTATCCAACTGAGCTACACGCCCTCGGCAGGCTTCGCATGGGTATCAGGCTCGTGCATTGCGCCCTGGAGCCCCCTGCGAGGTCGCGTATTATCAGAGTCGACCCGCGTGCAGTCAAGGACGGTTTCGACGAATCCGCGTTTGCTGGCGTGGGGATCGGCTCACGCTACGCTAAATCACTTGGATTAGCCTCTTTCATACAGATTTTCAGTTAGTTAAGCGTCTCTACGCGTTCGTCTTTCGGCGGTCAAGCGTGTTCGAAAGGCCATCCGCCGTTATACTGCATCCTCTTTTCGGCGGGCCGCGGTAGCGGTACTGTCGATATCGTAGCCTTCAGTTCCGGCGGGTCGGGGAAAGCTTCTATGTTTGTAACCGAACTGGTCAGCCAGGGTCTGGACTTGGCTCTGATCGGCATGAGCACGGTGTTCGCATTTCTCACCTTTCTGGTGCTCGGTACCAGTCTCATGTCCTGGCTGGTGCGGCGCTTCGGCCCGGAAGAGACGCGTCCTGTCCTAACGCGCCCGGGGCGTCCGCGCGATGAGGATGGTGAGGTGGTTGCGGCCATCGCTGCCGCGCTGCGGATTCACCGGTCCCGACGCTGAGCGCCGCTTCATTCCGAGGTTCATCCATGGCAGAAAAGCAAGCACGGTTGGGTATTACCGAGTTGGTCCTGCGTGACGCGCATCAGTCGCTTCTGGCAACGCGCATGCGCATCGACGACATGCTTCCTATCGCGGAGAAGCTCGACAAAGTCGGCTTCTGGTCGCTGGAAAGCTGGGGCGGGGCGACCTTCGATGCCTGCATCCGCTATTTAGGTGAGGATCCCTGGGAGCGCATCCGCAAACTGAAGGCAGCCATGCCCAATACTCCACAGCAGATGCTCTTCCGTGGCCAGAACATCCTCGGCTACCGTCACTATGCGGACGATGTGGTGCGCCGTTTCGTAGAGCGGGCGGCCGAGAATGGTGTGGACGTGTTCCGCATCTTCGATGCCATGAATGACATGCGCAATCTGGAGACGGCGATCAAGGCGACGATCGAGGTGGGCAAGCATGCGCAGGGTACCATTGCCTATACGGTCAGCCCCGTGCACACCGTCGATCTCTGGGTGGACTTGGCCAAGCAGGTCGAGGACATGGGCGCTCACTCCATTGCCATCAAGGATATGGCGGGGCTGCTGAAGCCCTACGTGGCCTTCGAGCTGGTCAGCCGGCTGAAGGAGACGCTGGACATTCCCGTGCACATGCAGTGTCACGCCACCACCGGACTGTCCACGGCAACCTACCTGAAGGCCATCGAGGCCGGTATCGACAATGTCGATACGGCCATCTCTTCCATGAGCATGACCTATGGGCACTCGCCGACGGAGGCGCTCGTGGCCGCGCTGGAGGGCCAGGAGCGGGACACGGGTCTCGACGTGGTTCTGCTCGAGGAGATCGCTGCCTACTTCCGTGAGGTGCGTAAGAAATACGCGAAGTTCGAGGGCTCCTTGCGTGGGGTGGACTCGCGCATCCTGGTGGCCCAGGTCCCGGGTGGCATGCTCACGAATCTGGAGAGCCAGCTCAGGGAACAGAACGCGGCTGACAAGTTCGATGCAGTGCTCGAGGAGATCCCGAAGGTCAGGGAGGACCTCGGTTTCATTCCGCTGGTGACCCCCACCTCACAGATCGTCGGTACGCAGGCGGTGATGAACGTGCTCATGGGCGAGCGCTACAAGAGCATTGGCAAGGAGGCCGCGGGTGTCCTGCGTGGTGAATACGGTGCGACTCCGGCCCCGGTCAACGCGGAGTTGCAGAAGCGCGCGCTCGATGGAGACGAGCCGGTCACCTGCCGCCCGGCCGACCTGATCGAGCCCGAAATGGACAAGCTCGCGGCGGAGTTGGAGAAACTCGCCAAGGAAAAGGGCATCAAGCTCGCCGATGTGGTGATCGACGATGTGCTGACCTATGCGCTGTTCCCGCAGGTGGGGCTGAAGTTCCTGCAGAATCGCGGCAACCCTGAAGCCTTCGAGCCGGCTCCTGAAGCGGCAACGGCGAAGCCGCCTGCGGCAGCGGCGAAGGCCCATTTGCCGGCCGAACGTACGGAGCCGGCGCTCTACACGGTGAAGGTGAACGGCAAGGCCTACACGGTCGAGGTGGCAGAGGGCGGCGAGATTGGTGATGTTAAGCCGGCGTCTGAGAGTCCGGTTCCTGCCAAGGCCGCAGGCGGCGATGGCGAGGTGGTCACGGCAGGGCTTGCGGGCAATATCTTCAAGGTGTTGGTGTCGCCGGGTCAGGAGGTGGCGGAAGGGGAGGTGGTGATCATTCTCGAGGCCATGAAGATGGAGACCGAGGTCAGCGCGCCCGTGGGCGGCAGGATCGGTGAGCTGAAGGTCAAGGAAGGGGATGCCGTCGCAGTGGGCGACGTGCTCCTCACCATCGGATGAGCCGGTCTATTGTGAACACGCTGCATCCGTGGAAGCGGATTGGGAGGGAATCGTAAAATTCGTGCAACACTCTGTGGGAGCGGCTTTAGAGGGTGTCGCAAAAGGTTGGCAAGACTCCGTGGGAGCGGCTTCAGCCGCGAATGGACTGCGAGAAATCAATGACTTGCGGGGTCATTCGCGGATAAATCCGCTCCCACAG